>JANMWB010000213.1:0-3172 GCA_031393705.1 Thermoleophilia bacterium
CGCGATGCGTTCCGCAACGAGATACATGCCGATCACCGATGCAGGCGCGAGCACGATCATGTTGAACGCGATCACCGCCGGCAGCCCGTTTGCCATGTTCGGGCCGAAGATCGCGGCCAGCGGGGTCAGGAGATATGGCCAGCCGGGGCCGATCGCGGTGTACGGGACGTGCAACGTGGTTTGCGCCCACGCGGTCGTCCAGTACCAGGGCCCGTCGTCGCCATTCTGGAAGATCCAACCGTTGTGGTGGATGTCGGAGTGCGTGTGGTGCCAGAGGAAGGCCCACTGCCCGATGACGCACAGGCCGACGATCCACCAGCGCCGCCGCTCTGCGACCGCGGCGAGGCGCGACAGCCACGCAGCCACCGTCGCCGCCGCGTCCGCGGATGACGGCAGCGCGACGCTAGCGCGCATGTGCCTGGACGGCGTCCCGGTACCAGGCGATCGTGCGGGCCAGGCCGTCGCGCAGCTCGGTGCCGGCGGTGAAACCGAAGAGCTCCTTGGCGCGCGACGCGTCGAGCTGCCGGCGCGGCTGCCCGTTCGGCATCGAGGTGTCCCAGACGATCTCGCCCTCGAAGCCGGTCAGCTCGGCGATCAGCTCGGCGAGCTCGCGGATCGAGGTTTCGACGCCCGTGCCGAGGTTCACCGGCTCGGCGCCATCGTAGCGCTCCGCGGCGAGGAACAGCCCTTCGGCGCAGTCGTCGACGTAGAGGAACTCGCGCGTCGGCGAACCGTCGCCCCAGAGCACGACCTCGCCGCTCGACTCGACCATCTTGCGGATCAGGTCGGGGATGACGTGGGCGTTCGTGAGGTGGAAGTTGTCGCGCGGCCCGTAGAGGTTCGCGGGCAGCAGGTAGATCGCGTCGAGGCCGTACTGGTCGCGGTACGACTGCGCGCCGACGAGGATCGACTTCTTCGCGACGCCGTACGGCGCGTTCGTTTCCTCCGGGTAGCCGTTCCAGAGATCGTCCTCGTGAAACGGCACCGGTGTGAACTTCGGGTAGGCGCAGACGGTCCCGGTGATCACGGTCTTGCGCACGTCGTTGATGCGCGACAGCTCGAGCACGTGCGCGCCCATCATCAGGTTTGCGTACCAGTACCGGCCGGGGTTCTCGCGGTTCGCGCCGATCCCGCCGACCTCCGCCGCGAGGTGAAACACGATCTCCGGCTGCGCGTCGGCGTACATGCGCTCCGTGTCCTCGTACCGCGTCAGGTCGTAGTCGCGACGGCGCGCGACGAACACGTCGTGGCCCGCCGCCTCCAGCCGCGCCACGAGGTGGGAGCCGAGAAAGCCGCCTCCGCCCGTAACGAGGGCTCTGCTCACTTCGCCTCGGCGGGCTGTCGGTTCATCCAGTCGACGCGCCCGACCCAGCGTTCGCGGTTCGCCGCGTACCACTGGATGGTGCGCAGGACGCCCTCTTCCCACGAGACCTTCGGCGTCCAGCCCGTCTCCGCGTTCAGCTTGTCGTAGCCGACGCGCAACGCCATCACGTCCGTCGCGCCGGGGCGGAGGCGCTTCTCGTTGATCACAACGCGCCGGTCGCTGCCCCAGAATCCGTGCGCCTCGCCGGTCTTCAGGATCAGCTCGGTCCAGTCGTGCATCGAGATGTTCTCGCCCTGCCCGTAGACGTACACGTCGCCGGGGGTGCCCTTGGCAGCGACCGTCAGGTGACCGCGCACCCCGTCGGTCGTGAAGCAGAAGTCGCGCAATGGCTCGAGCGCGCCCAGCTCGATCTCCGGGCGCGAGAGCGCTTGCGAGATGATCGTGCCGGTCACGTAGCGCGGGTTCTGGCGCGGGCCGTAGTTGTTGAACATGCGCGTGACGACACCCGGGATGCCGTACGCGTCGTGGTAGTTCATCGTCAGGAAGTCGGCGGCGACCTTCGCAGTTGCGTAGATCGACTTCGGGTTGATCGGCGAGCGCTCGTGCAGGATCAGTGACCCGGTGTCGTCGAAATCGTGATGGTGCGCGACGTTCTCGCGCACGTTGCCGTACTCCTCCGACGTGCCGGCGGTGTCGAACTTCTCGAGCTCGACGTCGTGATCGACGATCGACTGAAGCAGGTTGAGCGTCCCGACGGTGTTCGCCATCACGGTCTCATAGGGGCGGTGCCACGACTCGCCGACGTGCGCCTGGGCGCCGAGGTGGAAGATGTACGGCTTGTCCGGCGCCACGACAAGGTGGTCGCGAACGAGGTAGTCGATCGAGGTCTTGTCGGTCAGATCCGCGAAGACGACCGACAGGTCCTTGCGCAGATGGCCGATGTTGTTCAGCGCGCCGGAGGAGGTCGCGCGGACGAATGCGACGACGTTCGCGCCCAGGGTGACGAGCGCCTCGGTCAGGTGCGAACCCATGAAGCCGTCGGCTCCCGTGACAAGGCAGGTGCGGTCGCGATAGGCGTCGCCGAACTCCTCGCGCAACGCAGCGAGCTCGTTCTCGGTCCAGGTGGCGGTATCGTCGGCGGGCATCGATGGAGGGTAACCGCTCAGCAGGTCAGGGAGCTGTGCGCAGCGGCCTTCTGACGGGGATCTCCACGGCAGCGGTCAGCGGCTCCGCTGCGGTGTTGGGTGTCATTCTGGCGCGCAAGTTTGGGCACGGCGTAAAGACGGACGGCTTCTTCGCCGCATACGGCGTCTATCTGGGGCTGGTTCTCGTCGCGAGCTCGCTGCGGGTGATCGTCCTGCCGCGGTTCGTGGCCGCCCGTGCAGCCGGGCGGCTGGCCGCGGAGATCGGGACCTGGTCCGCCGCGCTGGCGGCGCCGCTTGCGGTTGTCATGGTCGTGGCGGTCGCCTGGCCCCACGCGATCGCGTCGGTGCTCACGTCCAACCCGGCGGCTCAGACGCACGCCGCCGAGTTGCTGCCGTGGGTCGTCGCATCCGCGGTCGCACAGATCTTTGGCGGTCTCGTCGCGAGTGCGCTGGCCGCGCTCGACGACTACCGGTGGGCGGCGTTCGGCTTCGCAGGCGGCTCGGTCGCCGGCGTCGTCCTGACGCTCCTCCTCGTCGACCACGGGGTCGTCGCCTTCGGCTGGGGGCTCGCTCTGAACGGCGCGCTCTCGCTCGCCATCCCGCTGGCGTCTCTCCTCGCGCGGCGCGGAGTCGGTCGCCCGGATCAGCGACTGTGGAGCCGGCTGCTCGAGCTGGGCGAAGGTATCGCGTTACCGCTCGCGCT
>JANMWB010000223.1:0-6200 GCA_031393705.1 Thermoleophilia bacterium
CCGGACACGATCCTGATCGGCGAGCTGCGCGACGCCGAGACGGCGCAGACTGCGCTGCAGGCCGCCGAGTCCGGCCACCTCGTGTTCTCGACGCTCCACACCGTCGATGCCGCCGAGACGATCGGCCGCATGATCGAATTCTTCCCCGAGGGCAAGCAGATCCAGATCCGGTCGATCATGGCCGGCGTGCTGCGCGGCGTCGTCTCGCAGCGCCTCCTGCCGCGCGTCGGCGGTGGTCGCGTCGCCGCAGTCGAGATCATGATCACGAACTCCCGGATCGCCGACCTGATTCGCGAGAACAGGCCGGAGGAGATCACCGACGCGATCGCCGAGGGTGAGTTCTTCAAGATGCAGACGTTCCAGAAGGCGCTGATCGACAAGGTGCTCGACGGAACGATCGACCGCGACGTCGCCGCGAACGCCTCGAGCAGCCGGCACGACTTCATGGTCGCCCTCGAGCACGCCGAGAAGTCGCAGGCCGCCGGGCTCGACCACAACGCCTCTTCGTCGGCAATGCCCGACGAGCCTGAGCCGGAGGCAGAACCCGAGCCCGAGCCCGAGTTCGAGCTGCGGCTCGCTCCCCTGGGGGACTGATGAAACGCATCCTGCTGGTCGCGCTCGTCGCGCTGGCGGCAGCGACTTCAGCGTCGGCAGACCCGCTGCCGGGCAGTTCACTTTCGAGCAGTGCCCTCCCGACCGCTGACGCACCGAACCTCTCGACGGTGCTCTTTCCGCAGCTGCTCGTCGCGCCGGCACAGCCGCAGCAGCTCACCTACGAACAGCTGCTCCCGATCTGGCAGGAAGCGGCACAGGCCTACGGCGTGGCGTGGTCCGTGCTCGCGGCGATCAACAAGATCGAGTCGAACTTCGGCCAGAACATGGGCCCGAGCTCGGCCGGCGCGATCGGCTGGATGCAGTTCATGCCGGATACCTGGGCGCGCTGGGGCCTGGACGCAAACGGCGACGGCGTCGCCGATCCGTGGAACGCCGAAGACGCGATCTACTCCGCCGCGCGCTACCTCGCCGCGGCGGGCGGCACGACCGACATCAGCAGCGCGGTCTTCTCGTACAACCATGCGCAGTGGTACGTCGACGAGGTGTTGCAGCTCGCGCAGCAGTTCGACGGCGGCGGCGCGGCGTTCGCCGACGCCCTTCAATCAGCTCAGCAGCAGCTCGATTCGGCCAAGCAGGCAATTGCCGACGCGAATACGAAACTCCTCGCCGCACAGGCCGTGCTCGCCGACCTGCAGGCGAAGGGGGACACGCTGCTCGCAGCAACCGAGGCCGACCAGAGCTTCACCGACCGGCTCAGCGCCCAAAAGGCGGCGTCGATCGCCGACTATCGCGTGCAGGCGGCGCAGGCGGACGTGGACGCCCGCCAGGCGGAGCTGCAGGCCGCGCAGGACGCGCTCGCCACCGCGCGCGACCAGACCTCCGGCACCGCGTTCGCTCCCGGCGCGGGCGTGCTCCTCGGCGCTCCGACGTTCTCGAACGGCTATGTCTTCCCGGTCGGGGGCGGTCCGGGCCTCGTCTCCGTTGGGCGCACCCACCATGACTACCCGGCGGCCGACATCGCCGCCCCCGAAGGCTCGCAGTTGTACGCCCTGTCCGACGGCACCGTGACCGAGTCGTGGCCGTCGCCGGTCGGGAACTGCGGCATCGGCTTCACGATCGCCACCACCGACGGTCTGACCTGGACGTACTGCCACCTTTCCTACCTCGAGCCCACGGTGATGCCGGGCGCGTCGCTCGCCGCGGGCCAGCCGGTCGGCCTGGTCGGGGACACGGGTCACGCCGAGGGCCCGCACCTCCACCTCCAGCTCCAGCCGGCGACCGGCTACCCCCAGGACGAGCCCTGGTTCCAGTCCTTTGCCGGCACGGCCTTTACCTGGCTCGACACCGTCCAGACGAACGCAGCGCCCAACCCGGTCTTCGCTGTGGTCGGCGACCCAGTCCCCGCCGTGGTCGGCGAGCCGGTGTTCGCCGTGGTCGGCGACCCGCAAAGCCCGTCCAGGAGCCTCGACAGCGCCTCTTCCAGATCCGGGCAGGTCATCTACTTCACCGCATCTGGGGGTTGAGTTTCGGCGGCTTTGTGCCGAAGGAACTACTGCGATGAGCTCGTTCGTGCCCCGTTTGCTTGCCCTCACGGTCGTCTGGCTTCTGGCCACGGCCGCACTGACGTTCGCTGCCGCCCAGAAGATGGGCGCCGCGCCCGCCGTCGTCCCGGTCGTGAAGACCGCAGCGGTCGCGCCGCAGATCCTCGTCGTCCCCGACCTTCGCCACCAGGCCTTCGTCTTCTCGAAGGGCACCCTCAGCGACGCGGGCTTCTCCTTCCGGATCCAGGGCTCAGTCAAGGGGTTCGCGTCGAACACGGTCGTCTCGCAGTCGCCGGCACCCGGCACGCGCGTGATCGACACCGGCGCGCCGCTCGTGATCCTTCACCTTGCGCGCACCGGATCACAAAACGGCTTGCCGGAGGATGTCTCCTCGGTGACGCCGACCATGGTCAAGCTTGCTCCCCTGCCTGTTGCTACGGCCGCGCAGACGTCGGCGCCGACCGTCGTGCCGACCAAAGTCGTCTCGAAGGTTGCGACAAAGGTGTCGACCGCGAAGCCTGCCAAGGCTCCGGCGAACCGGCTGCCGCAGCAGCGGCCGCCCGCGTTCACCGTCCCCGGTGCGCGCCGCGAGCCGCTCGACGAGATCCCGCTGACGCAGCGCGCGAAGGCGCTGCTCGTCTGGCTGAACCAGCATCCGAACGCGACCGATGCGAACGTCAAGCACTGGCTTTACCAGCACTCATGGATCGTCGCGGGCGCCGAGCTGGGCTGGTGGCACGGCGCGGAGGCGTTGAACACGCTACTCGCCGCCGACCGCCGCGTGTGGGCTCTCTGGGGAATCGGCGCACGCAGCACCGCGGTCGCCCGGCAGGCGCTCGCAGAGGTCGAAGCGAGGTCGAAGTGACGGCACAGCTCGGCGGGGAGAGTGGGTACTCGCTCGTCGAGATGGTCACGGTGATGGCGATCCTCGGCGTCGTCCTCGGGGGTGTGGTCGCCCTCTTCACAGCCGGCATCAAGGCCGACTCCGACCAGAACCAGCGCTTTCAGGCACAGCAGGACTCGAGGCTCGCCCTCGACAAGGTGCGCCGCGACGTTCACGCCGCCTGCACGATCTCGGCACCGGCGACCTACAACACCTGGACGAACTCGGTCACGCTGTATTACTCGACCGACAGCTGCGCCTCGGGCACGCACTCGGTGACCTGGTGCACCGCGGCGAGCGGCACGAAGTTCATGCTCCAGCGCGTCGTGGCAACGAGCTGCACCGGATCGCTCGTGACGATCGCCGACTCGCTGACGAGCGCGAACATCTTCGCCTACATCCCGCCGAACTCACATCTCGTCACGAGCTCGTCCGTCGGGCTCGGAACCGGGGCGAGCTACATCTTGACCCAGGACGCGGCCTATAGCGCCCCTCGACTGCACGTCGACTTGACCATCAACCGGTCGGGCGCCACGCGCAGCTACCGGCTCGCCGACGACGTCGCATTCCGCAACGGCCCGCGAACGTGCGGCGCGGGAGTGTCGACGTGTTGAGGCGCCTCCGCGACGAGTCCGGCATCGCTCTCGTGATGGCGCTGATGGTGATGTTCGTCCTGACGATCGTCACCACCACCGTTATCTTCTACACGACCTCGAACCAGCATTCGTCGCAGCTCTCGCTCACGCGCGACGGCTCGTACCGTCTCGCAGAGGCCGGCATCAACAACGCGATGGCCGTGCTCGGTTCCCCGCCGGACCTCGTGACCGGGATCGGCAACAACGCCCTCGACCCGAACGTGTTCTGCGGCATCCCGGGCAAGACCTACACGAGCACCAGCCCCTGCACGATCAAGGACACCTACTCGAACGGCTACACGATCTGGAACGGCGTGCTCAACGCGGGCACGGCGACGTGGCTGGTCACGTCCACCGGCTACGTGGCCAACACGGACGTCAACGGCGGCACGACGTACTCGGTGAAGACGTTGACCGTCTCCGTGGCTGTTCACCCGACGCTGACACAGCCGCTCAATACACCCGTCTGGAACTACATCTACGCCACCAAGCCGGCCAGCTCACCCGCGACGACGTGTGACGAGAGCCTCACCCAGTCGGTGACGATCTCATCTCCGTTCTACGTCGAGGGCAACCTCTGCTTGTTCAACACCGCCACGATCACCCGGGGGCCGCTGGTCGTGAAGGGCCGCGTGACCTTCAACAGCGTCAGCAAGAACTTCGCCGGCACCTCGGGCACGCCGCTGAGCGACGCGCACATCCTCAACGGCTGTACCGCTGCCGCGACGCACACGCCGTGCCAGAACAACGGCGTCGACAACGTCTACGCCACCGTGCTCGACGCCTCGGCCCCGACCGGGCTCACACCGCCGACCCCGAACTACGACAACTGGTACCTGAACGCGAGCCCCGGTCCCTACTTCCCCTGCCAGACGATCAGCGGCCAGGCGCCGTTGAATGCGCTGACCTTCGACAATCCCGTCGACGCCAACGTGGCGGACACCGACGCGCAAAAGCTCGTGACCCAGAACAACAACCTGACGACGCAGGACCTGACGCCCGGCTTCGACTACCGCTGCCAGACGATCTCCGGCGAGCTCTCGTGGAACAACACGACGAAGGTGCTCACGATCAAGGGAACGGTCTACATCGACGGCAGCGTGCAGATCCAGAACGGTGCCGTGAACAGGTACACCGGGCAGGGTGTGATCTACCTCGGCGGCACGTTCTTCATGAAGAACTCGAGCCTCTGTGGCGCGATCAACGCCGGCGCCTGCGACTTGCGGGCCTACCAGGCCTCGCCCGCGCAGGGCTGGGACCCGAACACCGCGCTGATCTGCTTCGTCGCGAAGGGAATCGGCACCGGCGGGCTGATCAACGCGGGCGACTCGGCTCAGTTCGTCAGTGCGAACCTGCAGGGCGCGGTGTACGCGGCCGGAAACATCGAGATCGGTACGACCTCGAACGTCGACGGGCCGATGGTCGGGTACCAGGTGATCCTCGGGCAGTCAGTGACGACGTCGTTCCCGTCGATCACGATCGTACCGCAGGGCATGCCGTCCAACCCGACGGCCTATGCGCAGATCGACCCGCCCTCGAGCTACTCCGGCTAGACCGTGGCCCTCGCCGCCGCAGGCATCGCCTTTTTCCCGGCGCTCGCCGTCGGATCGTTCTTGAACGTCGTTGTCGCGCGCGTGCCCATCGGGCGCTCGATCGTGCATCCTCCGTCCGCCTGCATGGAGTGCGGCCAGGCAATCGCGTGGTACGACAATGTCCCCGTGCTCTCGTGGCTCCTCCTCCGTGGCCGCTGCCGCAACTGCGGCACGTCGATCTCGTGGCGCTACCCCGCCGTCGAGCTGTCGACAGCGCTCCTCGTCGCAGGCTGCTTCTGGAAGTTCGGTCTCACCTGGGACGCAGCCGTCGCGTCGTTTTTCTGCGTCGTGCTCGTCGTCCTCTCGGCGATCGACATCGATCGTCGCATCGTCCCGAACAAGATCGTGCTCCCGGCCGCGGCGATCGTGCTCGTCTCCCAGACGGTCCTCCACCCGTCGGTCGAGTGGCTCGCCGCCTCACTCGGGGCTTCCCTGTTCCTTCTGCTCGCCGCCCTCGCCTACCCCCGCGGCATGGGGATGGGGGATGTGAAGCTCGCCCTGCTGCTCGGTGCCGCGCTCGGCCGGACGGTGCCGATCGGGATGTTCGCCGGTATGGTGGCCGCGCTCGTCCCCTCGGCGGTGCTGTTTGCCCGCCACGGCTCCGCTGCCCGGAAAATGGCGATCCCGTTTGCCCCATTCCTCGCCCTGGGCGGGCTTCTGGCCCTGTTTGCGGGCCACCCGCTGCTCCACGCGTACCTGAAGCTCCTGCATTAGCCCTTTAGCCCAGTCCCTCGGAGGAGGGATTCGAGAAGGAGCCCAGGCAGGGGTGCGCAACCTCAAGGGCCCGGCAGTTTCTGCCGATACCTCGAATGAGGGATATGAGCGACGACTACACCCTTAGGACCGCGCCCGGCGTCGGGAACGAGACACCGCCCATCGAGGGCGGCGGGCTTCGCCGTGGCGATGTTCCCGGCGTCAATCCGATGGCCGAGCTGCTCGCGGACCTGCTCGCCGCCACCGGCCTCGTCCCCGAAGACAAGCTTGCGCTCGCGCG
>JANMWB010000071.1:0-3641 GCA_031393705.1 Thermoleophilia bacterium
GCTAGCCGTTGGCCATTCGAGCGCGTGACCTTCGAAGTGCGAGACCGGTGAGCGTCTCGCGGACGACGCGCTCGGCGACGAGCGCCGTGATGTCCGCCGACCCGATCCCCGTCGGTAGCACCTCGACGACGTCCGCTCCGACCAGCTCGACCGCTGTGGCGATCTCGCGGACCGCCCAGAGCAAATCGACGGACGTCATGCCGCCGGGCTCCGGCGTTCCGGTTCCCGGCGCGAACGCTGGATCGAGCACGTCGACGTCGACGGTCAGGTAGACCGGGCCTTCTCCGACGTGCGCGAGCGCGCGCTGCGTTACCGCGCGAATGCCGATGTCTCGCACGTCGTGCATGAAGAAGCTGCCGATGCCCTGTTCGCGCTGCCACTCGAACTCGACCGGCCCCGGCCAGTACCCGCGGAGGCCGATCTGTGCGTACCGGCTGCCAACGACGCGACCGGCCTCGACGAGCCGGAACATCGGCGTGCCGTGCGAGTGCTCGACGCCGAACACCTCTCGCCCCGTATCCGTGTGCGTGTCGAAATGGATCAGCCCGACCGGCCCGCGGCGCTCGACGATCGCGGCGATGCACGACTCGGTGATCGAGTGGTCGCCGCCGAGCGTGATCGGCAACGCACCCGCATCGACGACCTCTCCGACGATCTGCCGGATCGCCGCGTGCGTCCGGACCGGGTCGGCCGGTACAACCGGTGCGTCCCCGTAGTCGACGATCCGCAACTCTGCGAACGCGTCGACGCCGGCCTCCAGGTGGGCGCCCGGCGGACACGAGGCGCTGCGGATCGCACGCGGGGCAAAGCGCGTGCCGGGACGGTCCGAGACGAGATCGTCGGTGGGCGCGCCGACGATCGCGACGTCGACGCCGTCGAGGTGCTCCGGATCCTGGGCGAGCGGCGCTCCGCCGAACGACAGAAAGCCGGCGTAGTCCGGCTTGTCGGGCAGCGGGCGCCAGCGCTTCTGAGGGTCGAGCATGTGCCGATCCTCCCACAGCGCGCCGCTGTTTCCCGAAGCGCCTGCCCCGGTTCGGCGGGCCGGGCGGGCCGGCGGTGGGTCGGCCCGCCACGCAGGGGGCCCCGCCTTCCTTGCCTCGCCTGCCAGCGGCCGTGCCCCTGGCGAGCGGAACGCTGAAACCGAACGAGTATCTCCCCCTGCGGCTCGCTGTGCGACGCTCGCCCGCAGAGCTTGGCTCAATCGGTCCGGCGGAGGCCGCCGACGAGTGTCCCGATCACCTCGCGCTCTGCGGCCGCGACGGCCTCGGCGTCGTCGGGCAACTGACCGAGCACCCAACCCGTCAGCACCTCCTCCAGCGCGCCGTAGAGCATCCAGGCGGCGAACTGCGCGTCGATGTCGGGCCGGAACGTGCCCTCCTCCTGTCCGCGCATGACGATGCGCTGGAGGCTCGCGAAAGCCTGTCCGATCTCGTCGAGCTCGTCCTGGATGTGGGGGCTGCGGGTGATCTCGCGGACGAGCAGGCGCACGAGGTCGGGGTCGTCGCGCCACGCGCGGAGGACGATCTTGACGACGAGCTCGAGCTGCTCGGGGGCACTGTCGCCGGTCGCCTCGGCGAGCGTGACCGCGGCGAGGAGCCGGCCCCACTGCTCGTGGAAGACGGCCTGGAGCACCGCCTCCTTGGAGCCGAAGTAGTGGTAGACGAGCCCGTAGGCGACGCCCGCCTCCTTCGCCACGTCCCCGACGCGCGAGGCCTCGTAGCCCTGCGCCGCAAAGACGCGGATGGCCGCGGCGAGGATCAGCTGACGCTTGTCCTCGGCGGCTGCCACGTAGCGAAACCCTACTCCGCAGTCCGACGGACGGCTCGCGCACGTTCACACCGATTTCAATCGAGCGAATACCGCCAATGGGTGGCTCGAAGATCGAGCGGAGAACCGATGCAATTACGTGACCGCCTCGACCCGCTGCTCTCAGGAGATCCCAAGTGAACCCCGCCACCGACGACCCCGTGCCTGAATCGCCTGACTCGCGTCCGCGTCTCGGGGCCCTGCTGTTGAGCGCCGGCCTGATCACCCAGGAGCAGCTCGACGAGAGCCTGACGCTTGCGCAGACGGCCGGGAAGCCTCTGGGACATGTCTTGGTCGAGCGGGGGCTCGTTCCCGCGCACTCGATCGCAATGGCGCTCGCCGACCAGCACGGCGGCCCGTTGAAGACGGAGTTCGGCTTCGCGACGGGACGGGGCACCACGCCGAGGCCGGCAGCCCTCCCCGGTCCGGCCGTCAAGGCTCCGCCCGTTCTCCGACTGGCGGCGGCGCCGCTGCGCGACGGGTCGGCAGCCCCCGTGGCACCGCCGGCCGTCGCTCCCCCCGAGCCCGAGCCGCTGCTGACCGCGGCAGACCTGAGCGTCGAACGGGAAGCCGAGACGGCGGCCCGCCTCCACGCGGAAGCGCACGCGAGCGAGCTCGTCGCACGTGTCGAGGAGCTGGAGGCCGACCTCACGTCGGCACACGCAACGAGCGAACGTGCCGCTGCAGCGGCGGACACGCTGAACGCCCAGGTCGAAGAGCTCCGCAGCCGGCGAGCGGCCGACGCGGCTGCTCTGTCCGCCGGCGAAGTCGCACTTGCCGCAGTTCGCGGTGAGCTTGCTGCGACACGCGCAGAACGCGAGGCGCACCAGGCGACCGCGGACGCGCTTCGTGCACGCGCGACCGAACTCGAGGAAGCAGCGCTCGAGGCAGCACCGCTCGAGACAGCAGCGCTCGACGAGCTCCGGGCTGTGATCGAGCTTCAGGAACAGGCATTGGCCGCTGCGTCGGCGCGGGAACTGGCACGGGATGGCGATGCACGGGTCACGGTCGACGCGTCGAGCACGCGCTCCTACTCCGGCGACACCCATTTTCTCTTCGCTCCGAGCGCCGACGGGTACGAGCTGTTGGAGCGCACCGGCTCCGCGCCTTCCCCCCGTGAAGTGGTCGAGCTGTCGGGGGGCCGCACGTGTCGTGTGCTGCGCGTCGGCCCGCCACCGTTCCCGGGCGCCGAGGCCTGCGCCTACCTCGAGCTCGTCTAAGAACCGCACGCAAAAGGGGCACTTCCTGCCACCCGAACAGGGCATTGCACGGCCTCGGCCACGCGCCCAGAGTGCGAGCGAGGCCGGAGCACCGGAGCCCCACGAGCTGCAGGTGGGAACCGGGTCACCAAACCTCGGTCGGCTGGAATGCACCTAGGGTCGCGAGTACGCGGGCGGAGGGTTGATCCCCTCCAAGCGTGAGAGACGGACGGAGGGATCTCGATCTTTTCCGGGGCCGCCGCTGCGAGTAGGGCATTCCTCGACACTCTTGACGGGAAGAGCTGCCAATCGGCGGCTCTTCCTGTGTTGCCGCAGCCCGGCAATTGACTATAGTCAGCGGAGGCCTCGCGGTTGCGAGAACGATCGAGTGGTGCCGCAGCCGCTCGTCGATCGAGCACCGCGTTGTCAGGTGGGCCGGTTCCGCCTCAACCCCGGGACCGGCCCTACCTTCTGCTTGTGGAAGGGCCCGCCTGGATTCGAACCAGGGACCAAGGAATTATGAGTTCCCTGCTCTAACCGCTGAGCTACGGGCCCGAATCACGCGAGATTAGATGGTTGGCGCCACGCTTGCGTCCGAGCCTCGTTGCGTCAACCGTCTAGCGCCGACTGTGGCTG
>JANMWB010000251.1:0-2052 GCA_031393705.1 Thermoleophilia bacterium
AGACCTGCCGCGCGGCGCCATCATCACCCCTGACCAGGCGTGGCAGCTCGCGAACGGTTGGTACAGGAACAAGGCAAAGGCGGACTGGCGCCGGCACACTCTGGAAGAAACGGAAGCGCTTCTCGACTCCATTGGCCTGACCGGCCCATTCTGGAACGTGCGCGGGTGACCATCGCGCGCTCCCCCGACGTTCAAAGACCGTGGCGACTTGGAGGTCAACACAACGAGCACCTTGCCAATCGAGCGGATCAGCGCCTTCTCTTGCCTCGCCCAGTGATTCTCGGAGCGGCAGCGGCACGAGCCAGCGCAACCATGAGATCGGCCACGTCGGCGTCGTCGAGCGACTCGGTGCGCGCGAGTGAATGCCAGGTTTCGAAACGAAGGGCGTGCGAGAGAACGGCGGCGAGACGTGCGTGCTCGGTACCACCGACTCCCCACTTCTCCAGCAGCCCGTCGCGCACGGTTGCAACGAACGCCCTCGACGGGGCGGCGACCGCCGCGAGCACGGGGAGGCAATGTACGTCTCTCGCGATGTGGGCGAGCATATCCTCCCCGCGGCGGTAGTAGTCATAAAACGCGAGCAACGCCGTTCGCACGCAATCCGCCGCATCGGCCACACCGACCCACGTGGATGGATCGGGCGGCGGAACCTCGGTGTCGAAGTGCGCCGAACATGCCGCATAGATCGCGGAGTCGTTCGCGAAGTGGCGGTAGACCGTGAGCCGTTCGACCCCCGCGCGCTCGGCGATGGCGCTAATGGTCGTACGAGCCGGCCCCACCTCACGGTGCAGGGCCACGACAGCCTTGACGATCCGCTGCCGGGTATCGGCCTTCCGTTCGGCGCGCTGCGTCATTTCGTACTTGCGCGTCTTCATTGGCTAAACATACCTGTTCAGCGAACCGTTGACAAACTGGAAAAGGCTAAGTATCGTGTATTCAGTCAACACTACTGTTCACTGATTATCGCTGCCGACGGCGGTGCCGCTCACGACGACCGTCTCGCAGACAGCTCCGTCGCACCAGGCGACGGGGTCCACGCCAGACCGGAGAGATCCATGACCGCGACGCAGCACGTACAGGTCAAGACGGCCCGTTTCGACGGCTCGGCAGGACCGCGGATCATCGGCCCGCGCGATGGCAAGTCGGTGGACCTGCGCTCGCTCGGCGTGCGCTTCATGATTTGGGGCGAAGAGTCCGGCGGTAGCGTCTCGCTCGTCGAACACCCGATTCCGCCGCGGACTCTCGTCGCGCCGCTGCACAGGCACTCGCTGGAAGACGAGTACAGCTACGTCCTCGAAGGGCGCATGGGCGCGCAGCTCGGCAACGATGTCGTCATCGCGGAGCCGGGTGACCTCGTGTTCAAGCCGCGCCACCAATGGCACACGTTCTGGAACGCTGGTGATGGACCGTGCCGAATCCTCGAGATCATCTCACCCGCCGGCTTCGAACACTTTTTCGACGAGGTGGGTGAGAAGATGGCGGCGACGAACGCGCCGCATCCAGGCGCGGTGCTCGCCGGTTCGGACCTTCCCGTACGCTACGCCATCGACTTCCAGCCGGAGACAATTGCGCGCCTCTGCAAGGAGCACGGCCTCGTGTACCCGGGCACCTGAGGAGCGACCAGAGCGGTAGGCATTGCGATTCCCTATCGGTCGGCGCCCAACTTCGCAGGGCCCCGGGCGGCGTGGCAAGGCAGCACTGGCGCATCGCTCGTTGGCTGCCATATTCGCGAACCCCATTTCGACTGCCACGGTCCGGCCTCGCTTGATGGTCAACCATCTGGAGTACGCTCTCCATGCTGCATCGCATTGTTCTCTTGACGTTCGCCTGCGCGACGGCCGCCGCCGCCCAGAATCGCGCCATGCCGCCGGAGCGCGAACGGGCGCTGGCACGTGACATCTACAAGGAGATGGTCGAGATCAAGTCGGGCTACACGACCGGGGCGACGACCCCCGTGGCGGAGGCCGTGGCGCGCCGCCTGAAGGCAGCCGGCTTCCCCGCCGCGGACATCTTCGTCGGCGGGGCGAGCCCTACCAAGGCGAATCTCGTCGT
>JANMWB010000252.1:0-3775 GCA_031393705.1 Thermoleophilia bacterium
ATGCGCGTGTCGACGGCCCGGGTGTCCGCGATCACGAGGACGCCCTTGCAGGCCGCTGCCGTGCACTTACCGGTCTTGCCGGGGTCGTACTTCGACAGTTTGATCTCCGCCTGCGCCTTTGCCAGGTCGCCCGCATTGTTCGGCGTCGAGTACGGGTTGTACTCGGCGAGGCCGTTGGCGTACAGCACCGGCGGAACGATGTGGTTCGCGATCGCGCCGGGGATCGGGCCGCCCCACGCCTTCTGCAGCGCCGACTTGTCGACGATCCAGTTCATCGCCTTGCGGATATGAACGTCGTCGAACGGGGCCTGCGTCAGGTTCATCGTGAAGTAGTTGGTGCGGTCACCGACGTTGGGAATCATCATCGGCTTCAGCGCCGGGTCGGTTGCGTAGGCCCGGATCGTCTTCGGCTGCGGGCTCGACACTTCGTCTTCCAGTGTCCCTGCCTTGACCTGCGCGAAGATGTCGTCGGCATTCGAGTTCACGCGGAACGCGAACTGATCCGGGTAGTTCTTGCGGTAGTCGTCCGTCTTCTGGTCGTAGTTCGGGTTGCGGACGAGGACCAGGTGGTTGCCGTTCGCCCCGTCGTAACCGCTCGCCGGCTTGAGTGCCGAGCACGGCAGCTTGACCGCGTCCATGCCCTGGAGCATGTACGGGCCGTTCGACACGACGTCGCGGCCGTAGTCACCCGGCTTGCCGTCGAAGCACGAGCCGACTTCTTCCGGGATCGGTGCCGTTGCCGGCATCGACATGCGGAGGTTGAAGTCGCCGACGGCCTTTGTCAGCTTGAAGACGATCGTCTG
Organism: Thermoleophilia bacterium; assembly: GCA_031393705.1. Lineage (GTDB taxonomy): Bacteria > Actinomycetota > Thermoleophilia > Gaiellales > Gaiellaceae > PALSA-600. The sequence goes on from JANMWB010000252.1 coordinate 804, forward strand.
GTCGTCCGGCGTCGTGATGCCGGAGATCGTCTTGGCCGTGCCCTTTGCGACGGCGTCCCAGCCGGCGATGTCCGTGTAATAGAAGGAGTACTGGCCGCCGTCCTTCGGGTTGGCGAGCCGGTTCATCGCATAGGCGACGTCCTTCGAGGTGACCGCGCGGTTGACCGGCGGGCCCCACTTGATGCCCGTGCGGAGCTTGTACGTGTACGTCAGACCACCGTCGGTGGGCGTCGGCACGTCGGTTGCGAGGTCGCCGATCGTCTCGTTGCCCGCGGCGCCCGGCAGGTGCTTGTAGCCGACGAGCGAGCGGAGCATCAGGTTCGAGTAGAGGCCCCAGGCGTTGCCGAGGTACTCGCCGGTCGGGTCGAAGTTGTTCGTGAACCCGAACGACTGCTCCCAGCCGATGCGGTACGTACCGCCTGCTTTCGAGGAGCCGTTGTCGAAGGTGCCAGAGCCGACGGCGGAGTTCGTGCCGCCGGAGCTCGCCGTGGTGGTGGTGCTGTTGCTCGATTTCTTCGAGCCGCACCCGGCAGCAAGCACCGCGAACGCCGCGACGACGAGGAACATCGTCGCGTAACGGATGTGTCTATTCATCCTGTAGTGGTTCTCCTTTCCACCCGAGATCGGGTGACGGGGATGGGGGGTAGTTCTCATCGCTCCGACCTGACGTCGAAGGCGTCCCGCAGGCCGTCTCCGAGCAGGTTGAACGCGAGTGTCGTGATGATCAGGAACCCGCCGGGGAACAGCATCAGCCACCAGGCGACGTCGTAGAGCTGGGATGCGTCGCTGAGGATGGAGCCCCAGGAGGCCTGATCGGCGGGGACACCGAGGCCAAGGTAGGAGAGCGAGGCCTCGAAGAGGATGTTGGTCGGGATCAGCAGCGTCGAGTAGACGATCAGCGGGCCGATCAGGTTCGGGAGGATCTCGGTCGCGAGGATCCGCGTGTTGCTCGCGCCGGCGGCGCGCGCGGACTCCACGAACTCCTTCTCGCGCAGCGAGAGCGTGTAGCCGCGCACGATGCGCGCGATGTAGGACCACGAGAAGATCGTGATCACCGCGATCACGACCGTGATCCCTGGTTGGATCGCCCCGCCCAGGCAGCCGTTCTTGTTCGTCGAGCACGCCGCGACCACCCCGACCGCGATCAGGATCTGTGGCACCGCGAGCAGGACGTCCGAGGTGCGTGAGAGCACCGTGTCGATGATCCCGCCGAAGAAGCCCGCGCTCAGCCCGACGATCAGCCCGATCAGCACGGCGAAGCCGGACGCGACGATCCCGACGAAGAGCGACGTCCGGGCGCCGTACATCGTCCGGACGAAGAGATCGCGGCCGGCTGCGTCGGCGCCGAACCAGAACTGGGCGTTCGGGCCTTGCGGGACACCGTAGGCGTCGGTCATCTGGCCGTAGCTCGTGTTCTGCGGGTGGCCGGTGATGCTCTCGGCGAGCGGACCGCCGACGATCGCGAGCACGACGAGAACGACGATCGTGACCCCTCCCGCGAGTGCGAGCTTGTCCTGACGGAAGCGCTCCCAGAACAGCCGCGATGGGCTCTTGCGTGCGATGACGGCGATGGGCAGCGCGATCGCGCCCCCCGAGGTCACCTCAAAATCCGGCGGGTTCGTCATCCCCAGCAACAGAGCGTAATGCCGCGCCACTTTCTATGCGGCGATACTGAGAATCATGGATCGCGTGGTTGACCTGCGGTCGGCGGCGCCCCTCGTGGGGCGGATCGTCCGGGTGGAGCCGATCGAGGAGCGCCACCGTGAGGGGCTGCGCAAGGCGGCGGAGGCTGAGCCACAGATCCACCGCTTCACGAACATGTACACGCTCGGGTTCGACCGCTGGTTCGACCTGGCGCTCGCGAGCGAGACCGAAGTGCCGTTCGTGGTTCACGTCGACGACCGCCCGGTCGGCTCTTCGCGCTACCTGAACGTCGAGCCGTTCCACAAGCGGGTCGAGATCGGCTGGACGTGGCTCGAGCGCCCCCAGTGGGGCACGGGCGCGAACATCGAGACGAAGTACTTGCTGATGAAGAACGCCTTCGACGCGTGGGGTGCGATGCGGGTCGAGTTCAAGACCGACGCTCGCAACCTGCGCGTCCGGGGGGCGCTACTCGGGGTGGGTGCGAGCTTCGAGGGGATCGCCCGCAAGCACATGGTGCTGCCCGACTCGATCCGCGACTCGGCCTGGTACGCGGTCGTCGACGACGACTGGCCGCGGGTCAAGGCGATGCTCGAGGCGAAGATCGCGCGGCGCAGAGCATGAGATGTGGCGTGGACGTGGCGCCGGTGCGCCGGGAGCCGACCGACGACGCGGAGCAGGTGACCCAGGCGCTGCGCGGCGAGCCGCTGCGCGTCGAGGAGCACCGCGACGGCTGGGCGCGGGTCGTGACCGCCTACGACTATCCGGGGTGGGTGCGGGCGGACGAGCTCGAGGAGGGCGAGGGCGAGCTGCCCGCGGACGCCTCAGGCTCTCCGCTTGACGTCGCGCGCTCCTACCTCGGCGTGCCCTACCTCTGGGGCGGGATGAGCGAACGGGGCATCGATTGCTCGGGGCTCGTCCATATGGCCTACCGCCGGCTCGGGAGGCTCGTGCCGCGCGACGCCGACCAGCAGGAGGACGCGGCGGTCGAGGTGGCCGAGCTGCAGCCGGGTGACCTGATCACCTACGGCGACCCGGTCGACCACATCGCCTTCTGGCTCGGGGCGGGGCGGATTCTCCATTCGACGGGCCGGGAGGACGGGATCGGCGTCGTCGAGGAGCTCGAGCCCGAGTACCTGTTCAAGCGGCGCCAGAAGCTGATCCGCCTGTGATCACGTGGGCGACCTCGGACGGTCGCGAGGACGGCGGCGACCGCGTCGTCCCGGCGGCGTCGACGATCAAGCTCTTCGTCGCCTCGGCCTTCTGGCGGTCGGGCCTGGATCCCGAGGAGCGGGTCGAGGTGCCGGCGGTGCCCTGGTCGGTCGCGGACG
>JANMWB010000259.1:0-11857 GCA_031393705.1 Thermoleophilia bacterium
AAGGATCTTTTCGTCCACCACAGCTCGATCTCCGGCGACGGCTACAAGTCGCTGAACGAGAACGACAAGGTGCAGTTCGACGCAGCCGAGGGCGCCAAGGGCCCCGAGGCACAGAACGTCGCAGTTCAGTCCTAAGGACTCGAACGCGAACGAATGGGGCGAGGGCCGGGATCACTCCCGGCCCTTGCTGTTTCTCGAGGCGTACACCCGTTTTGCAGGCAAAACGCGGCCGCCCGCGACCGGTGGCGCAATCGTGCTGCTACCTTGGAGCTACGGATTGCGCAGTTGCGTCCGTGAGATTCAGCTTCTCGTTCCTCCTTTCCGGTGATTCGAGTTTCTTGCGTCTCGAACCCTGAACTAAGGAGTCGAACAACTTGTCGAAGTCTTTTAGCGCCCTCGGCGTGAGTACGCCTGTCGTGCGTACGCTCGCTGAGCGCAACATCATCACCCCATTTGCGGTGCAGAGCCTTGTGCTCGAGGACGCCCTCGCGGGCGTCGACGTCCTGGTCGCATCCCCCACGGGATCGGGCAAGACACTTGCCTTCGGGATCCCCATTGTCGAGCGCACCGCAGCCGGCGGCAATCGCCCCGCCGCACTGGTTCTCGTCCCGACCCGCGAGCTCGCCTCGCAGGTTGTCGAAGACATCCGCCCACACGCCAAGGCGAAGGGCCTCCAGATCGCCGCCGTCTACGGCGGCACGGCACTCGGCCCGCAGGCCAAGCGTGCGAAGCACGCGAACATCCTCGTCGCGACACCCGGGCGGCTCTTCGACCTGATCGAGCGCGGCATGGTCCACCTCGGTGGCATCCGTGTTCTCGTCCTCGACGAGGCAGACCGCATGCTCGACATGGGCTTCCGCCCGCAGGTCGACCGGATCCTCAAGGGCGTCCCGGAGAACCGGCAGACGATGCTGTTCTCGGCCACGCTCGACGGAGCCGTCGCAGATCTCGCGCGCCGCTACACCTCGAACGCCGTCCGGTACACCGCGGAGGCACCGATCGAGGCGAAGCAGGGAGAGATCGAGCATCACTTCGTGCCGGTCACGGTCGAGGGCAAGCTCGAAGCGCTCGTCGAGAAGCTCGGCGGCGACCGTGGGCTCGCGCTCGTTTTCGTCCGCACGAAGCACGGCGCGGACAAGCTCGCACGCAAGCTCTCACGCCAGCACGACGTGCCGACGGTGGTCATGCACGGGAACATGTCGCAGAATGCGCGCGAGCGCTCGCTCGCTCAGTTCGAGTCGGGCCGCGTCTCGACGCTCGTCGCGACGGACGTTGCCGCACGCGGGCTCGACGTCGACGGCATCACGCACGTGATCAACTTCGATCCGCCGCACGGCGACGATGATTACGTGCACCGCGTGGGCCGCACAGGCCGCGCAGGCCGGAGCGGCACGGGCGTCACGTTCGTCACGCCCGAGCAGCGGGCCGACGTCCAGAAGCTCGCGAAGAACCTTGGTCACGCCGACGCGTTCGCCGCGTCGGGTATGGCCGTCGCGGCGGCCGCACCAGCGGCCCGCCGCGGCACTCGCCCGCACAACCGCAAGCGCCGCTAGGCGCCTGCCCGCCGTTCAGGTCTCGTCGCCGAGGACGCTCAAGTCGTCGGCGACGAGGCCCGGAACGAACGGCATCAGGAAGCCGGCACGCTCGTACCCGCGTTTGTCGAGGAGATAGACGGCGGTGCTGTGGACGATGTCGCCCGAGATCGGATCGACCGTGATCTGGTAGGCGTCCCACACCGGTTTCAGCTGGGCGTGCGTTCCAAGCAGCCAGATCGTGTCCGCCGGCAGCCTCCACTTCCGCATTGCGTGCGCCACGGACCGCGGAGTGTCCCCACGCGGGTCGACGCTCACGACGAGCAACTGCGGCCGCGCAGCGCCGACCTGCCGGATCGCGGAAGCGAGCATCTGTCCTTCGACCGGGCAGGCCTCCTTGCAAAGCGAGTCCAGGAACGTCAGCGCGATCGGCCGGCCGCGCAGAGACGTCAGCGTCACGTGGTGGCCGCGCTGGTCGCGGAGCGCGAAGGCAGGGGCGGCTCGGCTGCCGGCGTTCCAGGTCGCCTGTCCGTGCAGCGCGGGCGCCGCAGCGGCGGAGCCCAACAAGCGCGTGTGAAACGCGGCCCCGATCGCGATCCCGACGACGGCGGCAGCCGCAACGCTGACGACGTACCAGCGCCGCTGCATCAGAACTCGTCTCGGCGCCGCGCCACCCACCACCAATAGAGACCGATGACGATCAACAGCCCGACGGGGATGAGGAGCGTCAAGAACGAGCCCGTCAGAAACGACGCGACCATGTCATCTCCCTCACTCGACGATTGTCAGTGTTCACTTGCGAGCCTCCGCCGTCTCCCTGAACCAGCTGCGGGGTCGAGCCAGCGTAGGGTCACCACCACGAGGACAATGCAGTACGGCACCGATCCAGGTACCCACATCACTCCCGCGGCCAGGTGCTGGTCGCCGAGCGCCGACAGCCCGCCGGGGCGCTGGGCAAGCGATGCATATGCGCCGTACAGGGGCTCCTGCGCGAGCCCGAGCACGATCGCGAGGATCCAGCTGACGAGCAGCGCTGCGGTCCCGTAGATCGCACGCGCGCCGTCTGCGAGCCTGGGACGGCCCGCCGCGCCAGGCACCAGGTGCACCCAGAAGAGCGCCGCTGTCCCGAAGAAGAGCGCATGCTCGACATCGTGCGCCGGGCCGTCGTGGAGTGTCAGGTCGTAGAGAACCGGGAGATGCCAGACGAGCAGCGTGCCGTTGAAGAGCACGAACGCCGGCAAGGGCGCAGCGAGCCACCGAAACACGCGACGGGCCGGTGCGAGCCTCGGCCCCGCGAGCACGGTTCGTGCGAGCGAGCGGCGCAGGCCAAACGGCAGTGGACGCGACAGTCGTGGCCAGGGACGCCCGATCAGAAGTAGCGGCGGCGCGACCATCATCAGAAGCACGTGCTGCACCATGTGCACCCAAAAAAGCCGTCCTGCATAGGCGTCGATCGGCGAGGCCACCGCGACCGCAAGCGTGGCGAGGCCTCCGTAGAACGCCGCTCCGCGCCACCGCTTCCCGGCGTCGCCTGCCGTCGCGCTTAAACGGCCGCCGAACAGATAGAGCAGCGCGGTGACGACGATCGGCGCGAGCGGCCAGTCGATGGGCCAGCTCGACGAGCGCAGCAGGAAGCTCATCCTCTCAAAGGATGTAAAGGATGAACCAGGTGACGACGCCGATCCCCGCCAGGAACGACGCGAAGAACGACACCGCTTCGAGCTCAGGTCGAATCAACGAGAGCGTGTCCTCGATGTCGGGAGCGGTCCGGTGCGCGTCACCCGAGGCGTGCCCTTCCGGCAGTCCGCCCGGGTCCAGGTTCCGGTAGCGAATCGAGGTCGCGAGCGTCGTCTCCACCCAATACGCGAGGCCCACCACGAAGAGCGCCAGCAGGCCGGTCCAGCCGAGGTAGACGCTCGCGTACGGTCCGTCCGTCGGCCCGAAGCCTTGCGTCGACCACTCGACGATCTGCAAGGCGACGGCGACCAGCAGCAGCACGAGCGCCACTGCTCCCTTGACGCGCCAGACAGGCCGGCGCCCGGCGCGATGATCGAGCACCGCGAACTGCAAGAGCGCCGCCGCGGCAACGATCGCAACGGTGGCCAGCGTTCCCAGCGTAAACGACGGATCGACGTGCTTCGGCCGCCAGACCGCCGCGCTGTCGAGCGCGCGGAGATAGAAGTAGGCGAACAGGAACGCAACGAAGAAGAACGCCGTCGCGCTGGACCAGAGATGCGCCGCGATGCGTAGGTTGCGCGCCATCACATCCGGCGACTCGCGCTCGACGATGCTGTATTCGGTGGAGTGGTCTGCCAGTTCGCTCATGTTGTGGGTCTTGCCGGGGCGGTCACGACGCGCGGCGCTGTGCCCTCGCCGACACCGTAGGGATACGGATCCGGCCCGAAAGTCGGGATGCGATCGAAGTTGTGGACCGGGACCGGCGACGGAAGCTGCCACTCGATCGACTTCGAGCCCCATGGATTCGGCGCCGCCGGAATGCGCGCAAAGACGAGCGACCACACGAGGTTCGCGATCACCACGAGCATCGACGCGCCCAGTACGAACGCCGAGTACGAGACCCACGCGTTGCCGCCGTGCAGGTAGCCGGCGTAGGTGACCGCACGCCGAGGCATGCCGAGGAAACCGATCACGAGCAACGGGCCGAAGGTCGAGTTGAACGCGATGAACATCGACCAGAAGTGGATCTTCCCGAGCCGCTCGTTGAGCGCGAAGCCCGTCATCTTGGGAACCCAGTAGTAGATCGCTGCAAAGAAGGCGAAGAGCAACCCGCCCATGATCGTGTAGTGGAAGTGGGCCATCGAGAAGAAGCTGCCGTGTGTCGTCACATCGCTCGGCACGTCGGAGAGGAACACCCCCGACAGTCCGCCGATCAAGAAGTTGAACAACCACGCGAGCGCAAACAGCATCGGCACGGTGAACCGGATCTGTCCTCGCCAGAGCGTGCCGAGCGCGCAGATGAAGATGAAGCCGGTCGGCAACGAGATCAACTCGGTCGAGAGCATGTAGAACGGCCGGAGATCGGCGTTGATTCCGCTGACGAAGAGGTGGTGCTGCCAGACGAGCCACGACAGCAACGAGATGCCGAGCATCCCGGTCACCGCGAGCCGGTACCCCCACAGCGGCTTGCGCGCGAAGACCGGCAGGATCTCGAGCAGGATCCCCATGCCGGGGAGCGCGAGGATGTACACCTCTGGGTGGCCGAAGATCCAGAACAGGTTTTGGTAGAGGTACGGGCTACCACCGGCTTGGTCGTTGAAGAAGCCGGTCTGCGCGGTCCGGTCGAGCGCCACCATCAGGAGCGTCGAGATCAGGACGGGTGCGGCGAGCAACATCAGCACGGACGTTGCGATGACACTCCACACGAAGATCGGTAGGCGGCCCCACGTCATGCCCGGCGCACGCATCGTGACCACCGTCGCGATCATGTTCAGCCCGAGCAGCGACATCGAGATGCCGACCAATGCGAAGAACACGATGTAGCTGTCCATACCGAGGTTGGCCTGGTCGTTCAGCGGCGCGTAACCGGTCCACCCGGTCGGGAACCCGCCGTATTCGATCGTCGACAGCAGAATTACGCCAGCCACCATCAAGAGCCAGAACGTGAGCGCTTCGATGCGCGGGAACGCCATCCGGCGTGCACCGATCAGGATCGGGAGGAAGTAGTTCGCGAACGGGCCGAGGATCCCGCTCGTCATCATTCCCATCATCATCGTGCCGTGTAGCCCGACGAGTGTCAGGTAGTTGTTCGCGTTCCACGCCTGATGCGTCGGGCTGAGCAGCTCGAAGCGAATCAGCATCGCGTTCAGCCCGCCGATGAAGATGAAGACGCCGATCCCGATCAGGTACTGCAGCCCGACGACCTTGTGGTCCGTGCAAAGGCCGAAGTAGCGCCCAGGGCCTGCGGTCTCCTTCTCGCGGAGTGACGGCGGCTTGCCGAGCAGGCGCTGCACCGGGTAGCTCATGAATCCGAGACCCCCGAGAAAGCCGACGACCGCGAGGAGATAGGCGAGGAAGAGCGCGATGTCGTTTTGACCGGTGTCGTCGAAGTAGGCGACGCTTGCGCCCTTGACGAGGTGGCCGAGCCACCAGCCGAAATAAAAACCGACGATGCCGAGGACGGCAGCGGTCAGCAGGTTGTAGCCGAGGAGACGACGGAGCTTCATCCCGCGCGCGCCTGTGGGTCCGGGTGGTAGGTGAGCGAGTACGGGGGCAGGTACTTCTCGACCGGCGTGAACTGCTTGCGCTGGCCCTCGACCCACGCGGTGAACTGTGCGTTGTCGACGACTTGACCGGTGTCGAACATGTAGCCGTGCCAAAGCCCGCAGAGCTCGGCGCAGCGGATCTGGAAGTCGCCGGTCTTCGTTGCCTTCACGTACGCGACGTTGTCGACGCCGGGATTCGCGTCAGCCTTCACGCCGAGCTCGTAGGCCCAGAAGGAGTGGATGACATCGAGTGACGTGACATGGAACTCGATCTCGCGGTCGACCGGGAGCACCAGTTGCGCGGTTTCGACGCCGCCGTAGGTCGGATACCGGAACGTGAACTCCCACTGCTGACCGATCACCTGAACCGGCAACACCGGCCCGCTCGGCTTCGCGATCGGCTTCGGCCCCTCGCCGCCTCCTGCGCCGTTCGAGGCGAAGAGCTCAGCGGTGCCGAAGATCGCGAGGAACAGCACCGCAGCGCTCGTGACCACGAGCCAGGCGATCTGTGACGGCATATGCCCGCGGATCGGCGGGCCGTCGCGCAGCTCTGATCCCGACGTCGCACGGAACGCAAAGACCGCGTAGAGGAGGTAGACGAGGATGAAGACCGTGAACGGTGTCATCACGACGAGCAGCACGGTGTTGTCCCTGATCTGGGAGTGCGCACCCGTCGTGCGATTGCCCGGCGGCATGTTCGGCCCGAGGACGAAGATGACGAGCGGCAGCACGATCGCTGTGCCGACGATGGTCAACGCCGTGATGCGCGCGGCGTGACCTTGTAGCTTCATGCGCGAGCCTCAGACGACATTCACGAACCCGTCCATGTAGCCGATCGTCTGCATGGGACCGCCGAAGCCGTAGTAGAACCCGGCAGCGCAAGGCACGAAGCATTGCCAACGGTAGTGGCCCTTCTTTCCCGTGCGGAAGGTGAACGTGATCGTGTTGTGCGCGGTCGACAACGCACACGGCGCGTCCTCGCACTGGTTCTTTGCGTTGTCCCCGACGCCCGCCAGGGGCACGATGACACCGAGCTGGGGGATCGCGAACGTGTGCGAGGCGTCGTCGGGGTTGATCGCGCTCATCGACGTCCCGTTGAGCGTGAACGAGCCGCCGACCACGCCCCTCGCCTGTGCGAGGAAGGGGTTGCGAAGACCGCTCTTGCCGTCGAACTGGTAGACGGTCACGTGGATGAGCGCGTTCGCAGGCAACGTCCAGACGGTGCTCCGATGCCAGACGCCGTGCTCACGGACGAGGTACGAGACCCAGTTCTTGTTCGGCGAGAGCTTGGAACCGACAGCGGCAACGGTCTGCAGCGTGAGCGACGCGCTGCGACCGCCGGCTGCCCCGGCAACCGGCACGCGATAGGGCGTGGGGCCGCCGGTCAGAAACGCGACGTAGGCGCCGATCAGCACCCCGACCACGACGACGCCGAGGAACGTGGCCAGCGCTTTCGTGGCTCGCAGGCTCACAGCGGCCGATATATCGCAGTCGGGAAGACCTGAAACCGATCGTGACGAAACTGTCATTTCCGTGTCATCGGGGCCCCGACTCTCAGCCGGCTCTTAGGACCCGTTCATGCTCCTCTCAGGAAGCCTGGGCAGGCTGGGGATATGACACTCATATCGCTCATCACAGTGAACGCCGCCCTCGGGACAGCCATCGTTTACGCGCTTCACCATCTGCTCGCCCACGGCATCTACTCGGACCGTCTGCACCACCGGCGACTCGTTCGCGTCGAGGTCGCCGAGCAGGAAGCAAGGGAACCGGACCGGATCGCAGCCTGACCCGCGACCGGGAGACCTGATTCGGGCTCGGCAGGCTGTTAGGGTCCGAAGCCGCGCCCATGCGGATCCTGGTCATCGAAGACGAGCCGCGCATCCTCGGGTTCCTGAAGGTCGGGCTCGAGGCCGAGGGGTTTGCGGTCGACGGCGCCGAGGACGGCGTCTCCGGGCTCGCCCTCGCGTTGTGTGAACCGTACGAGCTCGTCGTCCTCGACCTCCAGTTGCCGCAACTCGACGGTCTGCGTGTGCTCGACGAGCTCCACCGTGGCCGTCCCGAGCTGCCGGTCCTGATCCTCTCCGCGCGAACTGACCTGCCGACGAAGCTCCGCAGCTTTCAGCTGGGGGCTAACGACTATCTGTCAAAGCCGTTCTCGTTCGACGAGCTCGTTGCACGTGTGCGCGTTCAGTTGCGGCACGGAAGCAGGGACGACGCGTCGACGGTGTGCGTCGGAGGGCTCGAGCTCGACCTCGCGCGGCGCCAGGCTCGCGTCGAGGATCGCGTCGCCGATCTCTCCGATCGCGAGTTCCGCCTCCTGTACCACCTGGTCGCGCACGCGGGCGAGGTGGTGAGCCGCGAGCGCCTTCTGTCCGAGGTCTGGGGCTACAGCTTCGATCCCGGATCGAACGTCGTCGACGTATGCGTCAGACGGCTGCGACAGAAGCTCGGCCCCGAGTCCCCGATCGAGACCGTTCGACATGCGGGTTACCGGCTGGCTGTCGCCTAGTCAGCTCGACATCGCCTGGGTCGCGCTTGCGACTGGGTGCCTGGCTGTCATGGTTGCGTGGCCGTCGTGGGAGACGATCCCATTCCACGTCATCTGGATCAGCCTGACCGTTCTCTACGGCTTCCGCGTCTGGTCGATCTCGAAGACGGCCGTCGTACTCGGGGGCGTCGCGATCGCGACCGGCGCGTCGATCATGGCCGACGCGTTTGCCGGCTTTCAGCTCTGGGGCGAGCTGTTCGAGGTGCCGCTCATGTCGGCGATGTTCGTCGCGATGGTCTGGCACGCAAGACGCCGCGTCGAGGCCCTCGCAACCGTAGAGGCGCTCGCTGACGATCGAGCGACGCTGCTCGAACAGGAGGAGCGGCTGCTCCACGATGTCTCGCACGAGCTGCGGACCCCCGTGACGATCGCACGCGGGCACCTTGAACTGCTGGGACGGCGCCTCGGAGCGGAACAGCCCGAGCTTGCCGTCGCATTCGACGAGCTCGCGCGGATCGAGGGCATCGTCGACCGCCTGCTCTTGCTTGCCCGGGCGGAGCGCCCAGACTTCGTAGCGGTGACGAACGTCCCGCTCGTTTCGTTCCTCGAGGACGTCTTCATGCGCTGGGCGGAAGTCGCACCGCGGGCGTGGCGGCTCGGCGACATCCTGGATGTGACCCTCCAGGTGGACGAAACGTGGCTGCGCGCAGCCCTCGACGCCTTGCTGGAGAACGCCGTCCAGTACACGGAGGACCGCGCGCGGATCGAGCTCTCGGCTCGCGGCGAGGGGCAGTTCGTGGTCATCTCGGTCGCGGACGAGGGCATCGGGATTGCGAACGAATCGCTGTCGCGCGTCTTCGAACGGTTCGCCCGCTCGGACGCCTCCCGCTCGCGCCGGGAAGGTGGCGCCGGTCTCGGGTTGTCGATCGTTGCGGCGGTGGCGCGTGCGCATGGCGGCACCTGCACCGCACGGAGCGTCGTCGGCCAAGGGGCCGTGTTCGAGCTGCGGTTCCCGCTCGAGGATGCCCCTCGTGCAGACCCTGAGTCGCCACCGGATCCGAACGTCCTCGCGGTGCGCGAGCTTCAGCCCAAATCTGCCTGAGACTCAGGACAGATGCGCAATGGTCGCGCCGTCGTCGCCGTCGCTCTCGCGGCGGTCGACGAGCGGGTGCGACGAGAGCTCTTCGCGCACGGCCTTCCGCAAAGCTCCGGTGCCGCGCCCGTGCACAACGCGCACCGAGCTCAGCCCCGCGAGCGCGGCGTCGTCGACGAACCGACGCACCTGCTCGCGTGCTTCCTGCCCCGGCAGGCCGCGCACGTCCAGTTGATCCGATGCATCGCCCTGGGCGGCGGCCCGCACCTGAACTGCAGGTGCTCGCTCTTCAGGCGGGCGCTCGCGCGATGGCCGCAGCCGGGCAACGGGGATCCGGACGCGCTGGCCTGTCGCGCCGACGACCTCCGCCATCTCGCCGCGGATCGAGCTGATCGTTCCGCGCACGCCGACGTCGGATTCGACGGGATCGCCCTCAGCGAGCGGCGCCGTGACCGGCAGCGGGCCGCTCAGATTGCCGAGTGCCCGCTCCGCACGTGTGGCGCGCTCGGTCGCCGCTCCCAGCGCACGATCCTGATCGGGCTCGCGCTGCACGCGGCGCGCTGCACGCAACTCGTCGCGCAGGGCGTTCAGCTCGGTGCGGGCCGCGGACAGCTCCCGCTGCGCCTCGGCGACCGCGTCGGCACGCGCGCGGTCTGCGGATGCACGAACGACCGTCACCTCACGCTCCAGCTCCTGCTCCCGTTCATGGGCGCGGGCGAGCGCCTCACCAACACGCTCGCGCAACTCGACCGCCGCTCGCTCCGCAGCTTGAGCCTCGGCGAGCAACTCGGCAGTGCGCAGGCGCTCCGGCGCGACCCGAGAGCGCGCGTCGGCGACGACGTCGGCGTCCAGCCCTAGCCGCTCGGCGATGCGGAGCGCGTGCGAGGTTCCCGGCCGGCCGAGGTCGACGCGGTACAGCGGCTCGCCGGTGTCGGGATCGAAGCTCGTCGCGGCGTTCGCGACGTCGTCACTTGCGCTCGCCCACTCCTTGAGCTCGGGATAGTGCGTTGTGACGACCGTCAGCCGAGCCTGCCGGGCAAGGCGCGCGAGGAGCGCCTGCGCAAGCGCCGAGCCTTCTTCGGGATCGGTCCCCGCAGCGACTTCGTCGAGGAGAACGAGCGAGCGCTTCGTTGCCGACTCGAGGATCTCGACGAGCGTGCGCAGGTGACCGGAGAACGTCGAGAGACTCATCTCGATCGACTGCCTGTCGCCGATGTCGGCGAGCACCTGGTCGAACACGGGCAGTGACGCCGACGCCGCGGGCGGCCGCAGGCCGCACTGATGCAACAGCGCGGCGAGGCCGAGCGTTTTCAGCGCGACCGTCTTGCCGCCGGTGTTCGGGCCGCTGATCACGACGGCGCGCAACGGGCCGAGATCGAGATCGATCGGGACTGCGGTCGAACGGTCGAGCAAGGGATGGCGAGCGCCGAGGAGCCGCACGTCGTCGGAGACCGTCACTGACGCGCCTCCCCAGCCGCGCGAGAGCACGCCGGAGGCCAGCACGACGTCAACCTCGGCGGTGGTCTCAACGAGCGTCACGAGTGCAGGGGCCTGCGCGGCGACGGACGCCGACACCTCGCGCAAGATGCGCTCCGCCTCTTCGCGCGCCTCCGCCGCTGCTTCTGCGAGACGGTTGTTCAACTCGACGACGGCGAACGGCTCGACGAACAGTGTCTGGCCCGTGCTCGATGCGTCATGGACGATGCCCGGCACCTTCGCGCGTGACGATGCGCGCACCGCCAGAACCGGCCGGCCGCCGCGCTCGACGAGGAACTGCTCCTGCAATGCCTCCTGAACGTCGGACGAACGGGCGACGCGTGCGAGCTCCTCGCGCACGCGCGCGCTCCCGTTCCGCACCTCGCGGCGCAGCCGCCGCAGGACGGGCGACGCGGTGTCACGCAGATCGGAGCCGTCCTCCTCGATGCAACGGTCGATCTCGTCGGCGGCCGGCCCGAGTGCGGGATCGATCAACGCGAGCTGCTCGTGCAGCAGCGGGGCGAGCGACCGCTGCTCACCGACGAGACGCCGCGCGGTCAGTCCGACCTGGATCGCCGTCGCGATCGCGCGCAGCTCCGACGGGCCGAGCATCCCGTCGCGCTCGGCGCGCGCTACCGCGTCGCGTACGTCGGCGATGCCGGCGAGCGGTGGCTCCTGCGCCGTGTCGAGGAGGGCGACCGCCTCTGCTGTGAGCGCCTGCCTGACGATCACCCTGTCGAGCTCGATCGCCGGCAGGAGTGCGCGGGCCTGCTCTGCCCCGAGCTCCGTAGACGCCGCCGCAGCGAGTCGCCCCGTGATCGCGGGCAGTTCGAGAGCGGCGAGCGCCTCTCCGTTCATGGCAAGAGGCTTGAGCGGCTACTCGGGGCGCTCGTCACCCGGGCGGAGCCGGTAGACGATGCGGCCACGATCGAGGTCGTACGCCGACAGCTCGATGCGAACCCGGTCGCCGGGATTCATGCGAATGCGGAAACGGCGCATCTTGCCGGCCGTGTACCCGAGGGTCTCGTGACCGTTGTCGAGCTGG
>JANMWB010000262.1:0-5036 GCA_031393705.1 Thermoleophilia bacterium
CCAGCTCTGCGACCGGATCGACAGACGTCGTACCGGTCGTACCGACCGTCGCAACGACCGCGGTCGCATCGTCAAGTGGGAAGTCGGCCCGCATGCGAAACGCGTCGTCGACCTCGACCGTCCGGAACTCGAGCCCGACAAGCCGCGCAGCCTTCTCGACGCTGAAATTCGCCTGCTCCGACGCGTACACCACGCCGCCCGGCTTGAGCGCGCGCGCGGCGGCCAAGGCGGCCACCGTCGCAGTGGACGCCGTGTCCTCGATGTGACCGTGCCACGCGCGCGGCAGCCCGAGCAGCTGCGCGAGCCAGTCCAGCACCGTCACCTCGAGCTCGGTCGCGGCCGGCGACGCGAGCCACGTCATGTTGTTGACGTTCAGCGACGCGATCAGGAGCTCGGCGAGGATACCCGGTTCGGAGCCGGTGTTCGCGAACCAGGCGAAGAAGCGCGGGTGGTTCCAGTGGGTCAACCCCGGCAGAATCACCTCGTCGAGGTCGCGCAGCATCGCCTCGAACGACTCGCTTTGTTCCGGCGGCGACTCCGGGAGGCGAGCGCGAATCTCACCGGGCTCGACCTGCGCGGCGACGGGCAGCTCGCCGACGCGACGAAGGTAATCGT
The DNA here is from genome assembly GCA_031393705.1 of Thermoleophilia bacterium. Classification (GTDB taxonomy): domain Bacteria; phylum Actinomycetota; class Thermoleophilia; order Gaiellales; family Gaiellaceae; genus PALSA-600. The sequence continues at coordinate 616 of JANMWB010000262.1, forward strand.
CGACCCAGTCGGCCGCCAAGTCCAGGTCATCTCTGAACGTCATCGCTTCTTCCTCAGCTTCTCGATCTGCTTCCAGGTGCGCGTGTTCACGATGTCATCCTTGGTCAGCCAGGCACGTCGCGCCTGGCCGACGCCGAGCTCGACGTAGTCGAGCGCGGCGATCTGGTGCCCGTCGGAGTCGATCACGAGCCTGAGGCCCGCTTCGCGCGCGGCGCGGGCATGCACGTCGGTCAGGTCGAGACGGTCCGGCTGCGAGTTGATCTCCAAGAACGTCCCGGTCTCGAGGGCCTTCTCGATCACCCGCTCGACGTCGATTGGCGCCGGTTGTCGCTTGCTGATCCTGCGGTTCGTGGGGTGCCCGATCACGTCGACGTACGGGCTCTCCATCGCCGCGATCACGCGCTCGGTCGGGTTGTGGTCGAAGCGAGAGTGCACCGACGCGACCACCCAGTCGCGCGTTGCGAGCTCGTCCTCCGACACGTCGAGCGTGCCGTCGGGGCGGATGTTCACCTCGATGCCCTTGAGGATGCGGAACGGCGCCACGCGCTCGTTCAGCGCGTCGATTTGCTCCGCCTGCTGCTGCAAGAGCTCGCCGCGCAACCGTTGCGAGTGGTCGCAGATCGCGTAGTACGCGTAGCCGCGCGCCTGCGCGGCGGCGACCATCTCCTCGAGCGAGTCCTTGCCGTCGGACCAGGTCGTGTGCGTGTGCAGGTCGCCACGCAGATCGCTCAGCTCGACGAGCACCGGCAACTCGCCTTTGCGTGCCGCGGCCAGCTCGCCGCCGTTCTCGCGCAACTCGGGCGGGATCCAGTCGTAGCCGAGGAAGCGGTAGACCTCCTCTTCGCTCGCAAAGGTGTGCTCGGTTCCCGACTCGACCTCGGTCACCGAGTACTCGGAGACCGAGAAGCCTCGACGCACCGCGTCTTCGCGCAACGCGACGTTGTGGTGCTTCGAGCCGGTGAAATGCTGCAGCAGGTTGCCGTAGCTCTCGGGCGGAACGACGCGCAGATCGAAGCGCAACCCGTCGTGTGAGACAACCGTAGCCTTCGTCGAGCCCTTCGCCGCAACATCGACGACCCAGTTCAGCGAGCAGAAGTAATCGACGAGCGACTCGGCGTCGGTGGCGGTCGCGATGATGTCGAGGTCGCGAACGGTCTCGCGCATCCGGCGCGCCGAGCCTGCAATCGATACCTCAACCGCGCTCGGATGCGTGCGCAGTTCGTCGACGACGGCGCGCAGCTTCGGCAGCGTCGTCCCGAGCAGTGCGCGACGCGGGCCTTCGGTCGCCTGCGGACGGGCGAGCGCGGCGGCGATCTTCTCCTCGGTCCCCGGGCCGATGCCTGCGTGACCGCGCAGCTGCTGCGCCTCCGCCGCCGCTTTGAGATCGACAGCGGTCGTGATCCCGAGCTCCTGCCAGATACGGCGCGCAGTCTTCGGACCGAGGCCGGGGAGACGCATGAACGTGGCCACCTCGGCGGGCACCTCCGCCTTGCGCTTCGTCAGCGCATGGATCTCTCCGTCGGTGACGACCTCCACAATCTTCGCCTCGATCGTCTTCCCGATGTCCTGCAGCTGCTTCGCCTTGCCGTCGAGCGCAAGCTGCGCGACCGAGGTGGGCGTCTCGCGAATGCGGGCGGCAGCCTTCCGATAGGCGGAGATCCGGAAGCCGTCTGCGCCCTCGAGCTCCATCAGGTCTCCGAGCAGTTCGAACTGCTCCGCGAGCTGTTCATTCCGCGGCAGGGTCACAGCAGCGATCATAGGTATGCCGATGCGCGCGACCGTCTGTCTTCCCACCTACAACGAGCGCGAGAATCTCCTGCGCATGATCGATGCCCTTGGCCTCGTCCTGCGGGAGGGCGACCGCGTGCTCGTGATCGACGACAACTCCCCGGATGGCACCGGTGAGATCGCCGCGGCGCTCGCCGCCGAGCGCCCGTTCGTCGACGTGCTCCATCGCGAGCGGAAGGAAGGCCTCGGCCGCGCCTACGTCGCCGGCTTCCGTCGCGCCCTGGCTGACGGCGCCGAGCTTGTACTCGAGATGGACTGCGACTTCTCGCATGACCCGGCCGACGTCCCGCGCCTGATCGAGGCGGCCGAGAACGGCGCCGACCTGGTGCTCGGGTCGCGCTACGTGCCCGGCGGCAGCACCAGGAACTGGGGGCTCGTTCGCCGGCTCATCTCGCGGGGCGGCTCGGCCTACACGGCCCTGTTCCTCCACATGGGCGTCAAAGACCCCACGGGTGGCTTCAAGTGCTTTCGGCGATCCGTGCTCGAGCGGCTCGACCTGGAAGCGATCACCCCTCGCGGCTACGCGTTCCAGATCGAGATGACCTACCGGGCCAAGCAGGCCGGCTTCGAGGTGGTCGAGCTCCCGATCATGTTCGTCGACCGGGTGGCCGGCCAGTCGAAGATGAGCAGGTCGGTCGTCCTCGAGGCGATCTGGCGCGTGCCACTGCTCAGGTTTTCAGGGAAGGCCTGAGATGCGCTCCGTAACCGACGAGACGTTCGAGCGCGACGTCCTCCACGCCGGAAAGGCGGTGGTCGTCGACTTCTGGGCGCCGTGGTGCGGGCCGTGCAAGGCGATCGAGCCGGCGCTCGACGAGCTTGCCGAAACGACTGACAACGTCGAGTTCGTGAAGCTCGACATCGACGAGAACCCTCGGACCGCGGCTACCTACGGCGTCCTCTCACTGCCCACAGTGATGCTCTTCGCGGGCGGGGAGCTTCGGGAGACCGTCTACGGCGCCCGACCGAAAAAGCACTTCGCAAAGACGTTCTCTTCCTATTTCTAATCCCTAAGAAGGGGGAGGCAACCCGGGGTCGCGCGGACGAGGATCAGTGACTACACCGACCGGGGGCGGACGGACACGACTGTTTGGGGGAATCCGTGCCGCACCGCCTGCTCGTCACGCTCACGATCGTCGGACTCGCACTCTGCGCGGCGACCGCGTCTGCCGCTCCGGCGGCGGCGGGACCCACCGTCACGCGCGGGCACGCGCTCGTGATCAAGGTGACGACGAAGTCGGGCTCCGCCTGCACGCCGGTGGTGACATATGCGGACCACACGATGCAGAGTGGGACGACGAAAAAGGCGCGCGCCGGGGGACGCCTCAGCTGGTCGCTGCTCGTCCCGCGCACCACAGCACTTGGCGCGGGCAAATGGTACGTGCGCTGCGCGTGGTTCCACATTGTCGGCCAGGGGAAGTTCGTCGTCGCTGGGACGAAGACGACGACAACGCCGGTCGACGCGCCCCGCGTGGTCGCGGAGAAGCAGGGGTTCTCACAGCGGCCGGACCGGTTCGGTTCCGGAAGCACCTTCAGCTACGGCATGTTCCTGCGCAACACCTCCGACACGCAGGACGCGATGAACGTCTACGTACTCGTGAACATGGTCGGGTCGAACGGCGAGCTGATCGGGTCGGCGACACGCACCGTCCCTCTGATCGCCGCGGGGCAGACCTACGCGCTCGGCGATTCGATGTCGCTTCGGGCCCAGGTGCCGGTGGCGAAGCTCGAGTTGACGATTCGGCTCGGCGCACACCAGTTGAAGCAGCCACACGCCATGCCGGAATTCGCGAATGTGCGGATCGTCCCCTCACAGGGCGACGCCGGGTGGGTTGGTGAAGTCGACGGCGAGGTGCTGAACAGTGCGGCGGCGATGACGCTCACGAACGCGAAGCTCTCGATCGTGCTGCTCGACGCCGCGGGCAACCCGGTCGGCGGTGGGCTCGGATACACGTTCTCGGCGCTGCCGTCGGGCTCGCGCATGGTGTTCCTCGCGACGTCGGGCTTCACAGCCGTGCCGCTCGACCGCGCCCTGACAGCGGTCGTCTCGCCCGAGCCGACCTACGCCGCCGGTTAACTCGACCGGGTCTGCCGCGGCGCTACCCTGGCGCCGTGATCGGGCTGCCTGCATCGCATCGGGCGCGCATGCGCCTGCTCCGGCGATCGATTGCCGCGGTGGTGATTCTCGTTGTCGCCTTGCTGCTCGTATTCGTGCGCAACACCGGCCACTCGACCGCGACGCCGATCAACGAGCACGGCCAGGCGCAGGTCTACCACCAGCCGAAGACCGTCAAGGCAACCGCAGAACAGAAGGCAGCGGCCATCTCGGCCCTGTCGGGCTTCGTCCGGAGCGCAGTGATCCGTCGCGAACTCGCCTCCTCGTGGCCACTTGCGACCGCGCACATGAAAGAGGGCACCTCACATGCGGACTGGCTGAGCGGCAACCTGCCGGTCGTTCCGTATCCCGCGGCAGGGTTCCGCACTGTCGGCTTCACGCTCAAATACCAGTACAAGGGCGTCCTCGGCTACGACGCCCTCGTCCTCCCCAACAAGACGAAGGCGGGACGCGACGCAGGCCAACAGGTGTACACATGCGAGCTGCACGAGGTCCGCGGCGCCTGGCTCGTCGACGAGTG
>JANMWB010000266.1:0-5366 GCA_031393705.1 Thermoleophilia bacterium
GAGGATCGGAAGGCGCGCGCTGCGAAGCGACTCGACCGTTCTCTCGATCGGTTCGAGGCACTGCTCGACGGTGACTATCTCTTCGGCGCGCTGTCCGTCGCCGACGTCGCGGCGTATCCGTTCATCAAATACGCGACGGACGCGAACCCCGATGACGACTACGACATTCACGACATCATGCGCCGCTCGCTGTCGGTCGAGGGGCGGCCTCGCGTTGCAGCGTGGCTGGACCGCGTCGCGGCACTCCCGTTCGCGCGACTAGGCTGACAACGATGCGCAGATCGACGGGAATCACACTCGTTGCGGTTGCGGCTTCCCTCTGGGGGCTCGACGCCTGGATTCGCCAGCCGCTCGCCAAGTCGACGACACCGGCGACGATCGTGTTCGGAGAGCACGTGGTGCTCGTTGCCCTGACGCTGCCGTTCCTGGTCGGGGCGCTTGCCGCGCTGCGGCGGCTGGGGTGGAGGCACGTGCTCGCCGCATTTGTGATCGGAGCAGGCTCGTCGGCGGTCGCGACGATCCTCTTCACCCAGGCGTTCACGGTCGGGACGGACTACGTGACGCCGGTCGTCCTGCAGAAGGTGCAGCCGGTGATCGCAGTCGTCGCAGCGGGGATCATCCTCGGCGAGCGGCCGCGGGCGCGGTTCGCGTTCTATCTCGCGCCGGCGCTCGTCGGCGCCTGGCTGATCGGAGTTCCGCATCCGCTTCACCCATCCGTGCACGGCCTCAGGCCGTCGCTCTACGCGCTCGGTGCCGCCACGTTGTGGGCGCTCGGGACCGTGCTTGGCCGCTACCTCGCGCGCGACATGCGGTTCGAGCACGTCGCGACCCTGCGCTTCGCATTCGGACTGCCGGCCGCCGCGATCGCGCTGCTCGTGCTCGGCGCGCCGGCGTTCGCCTCGCGGCACGACTCGTGGTACATCGCCCTGCTGGCCGTCGTCACGGGCTTCCTCGCGCTCGGTCTCTACTACTACGGCCTCCGCGTGACACCGGCAGTCGCGGCAACGATCGCGGAGCTGGCATTCCCGATCAGCGCAATTCTCGTCGGCTACTTCAAGTTCGGCCAGACGCTCACGGGCTGGCAGTGGGTCGGTGTCGCTACGACGACCCTCGTCGTCGCGCTGCTGCCCGTGCGGCCGCGCGATCCCGTTGACGTCGTGCCGATGCCGGCACCGGCGCCTGCCTAGACCTCGAGCCGCTCGCCGCCGCGCGCCACGCCGGCGGCGACCGCCGCGTCCGCGACAGCCTGCGCGACGGCCGGAGCGACCGACCGGTCGAAGACGCTCGGGACGATGTAGTCGGACGACAGCTCGTCCGGTGGGATCACCGCGGCGAGCGCGTGTGCGGCGGCAAGCTCCATCTCCGGCGTGATCGAGCGCGCGCGCACCGAAAGCGCGCCGCGGAAGACGCCCGGGAAAGCGAGCACGTTGTTGATCTGGTTCGGGTAGTCCGAGCGGCCCGTCGCGATCACCGCTGCAAGGTCCTCGATCTCCTCAGGCTCGACCTCGGAGGAAGGGTTGGCGAGCGCAAACACGATTGCGTCGCCGGCCATCCTGGCGATGCCTGCGCGCGTTACTGCGCCGGGAACCGAGAGGCCGATGAAGACGTCGGCTCCCGCCAGTACCTCGTCGGCGCTGCCCTGCTCACTCTCCGGGTTCGTCAGATCCGCGTACTCGCGCTTGGCGTCGTTCAGGTCGGATCGACCGCGGTACAGCGCACCGTGCTCGTCGCAGCCGACGATCGTCCGGGCGCCCGCGGCGAGCAGGATCTTCGTCACGGCCGTGCCTGCGGCGCCGCAGCCGGTGGTGACGATCTTCACGTCCTCGAGGGCCTTCCCGACGACGCGCAACGCGTTCAGTACCGCGGCGAGCACGACGATCGCGGTGCCGTGCTGGTCGTCGTGGAAGACGGGGATGTCGAGCTCCTCGCGCAGCCGGCGCTCGATTTCGAAGCAGCGCGGTGCGGCGATGTCCTCCAGGTTGATCCCACCGAATCCGGGCGCGATTGCCTTGACGACGGCGATGATCTCTTCGGTGTCCTGCGTGGCGAGGCAGATCGGGAAGGCGTCGAGATCGCCGAACTCCTTGAACAGCATCGCCTTGCCCTCCATCACCGGCAGGGCCGCCTCGGGGCCGATGTCGCCGAGCCCGAGCACCGCCGAACCGTCGGTGACGACGGCGACCATGTGCTGCTTCGTGGTCAGCGACCAGACGCTGTCTGGATCGTCGGCGATCGCACGGCAGACGCGTGCGACGCCCGGGGTGTACGCCATCGACAGGTCGTCGCGCGTCTTCACGGGCGACCGCGGGACGACAGAGATTTTCCCTCCGAGATGGAGCAGGAAGGTGCGGTCCGAGGTTTGCAGCACCTCAACGCCCGGTACCGCGCGCACGGCTGCGACAACCTTTTCGAGATGCTCCGCCCCTGCTGCGAGCACCGCCACGTCGCGCACCTTCGTACTGCGCTCGACACGCACGAGATCGATCGCTCCGAGTGAGGCCCCGGCCTCGCCGATCGCGGCGGCGAAACGCGCGAACGAGCCCGGCGTGTCGTCGAGCCGAACGCGAATTGTGGCGCTGAACGAGGCCGATGGATGCATGGAGGAACGGTAGGAGCGCCCGCGCCGGTCAGCATCGGGACAAACTACGGGCGATGATCGTGACGATCTGCGATGTCGGGCCGCGCGACGGCCTGCAGAACGAGCCGGAGACGCTCGAGCCGACAGTGCGCGCGGAGCTCGTCTCGCGGCTGGCCGCCGCGGGGGTGCCGCGCATCGAGGCGGTCTCGTTCGTGCGCGACGACCGCGTGCCGCAGATGGCAGGCGCAGAAGCAGTCGTCACTGCCGCGCGCCGGGGAAACGCCGAGCTTTCGGGCCTCGTACTGAACGAGCGCGGCTATGAGCGCTTCGCGCAGACGGATCTGGACCGCGTCAACTGCACGCTCGCCGCGACGGAGGAGTTCAACCAGCGCAACGGCAACGCGTCACTCGGCGAAGCGGCCGAGCGTGTGCGAGCGATCGTTGCCGCCGCCCGGGTGCCGACGACGGTCACGATCTCGTGCGCGTGGGGCTGTCCCTTCGAGGGCGAGGTCGATCCGGGCGCCGTTGCCGACCTGTGTGAGCGCCTCGAACAAGCCGACGAACTGGTGCTCGCCGACACGATCGGCGTCGCCACGCCGCGGCGCGTGCAGCGCCTTGTCGAGCGCGTCTCGATCCTCGGCAAGCCCGTCGGCGCGCACCTCCACAACACCCGCAACACGGGATATGCCTCCGCGTGGGGCGCGCTCGCAGGCGGTGCAACGCTGCTCGACGCTTCGGTCGGCGGGCTCGGCGGATGTCCGTTCTCACCACAGGCGACCGGCAACATCGCGACGGAGGATCTCGTTTGGCAACTCGAGCGTGAGGGCGTGCGCACGGATATCGACGTCGATGCGCTCGTCGCGATCTCGCGCTGGCTCGAAGAGTTGCTCGGCCGCAGGCTCGAAGGTTCGCTCTACCGCGCTGCGCAATGGCCGTGACCGTTCAGACGTCGGTCGACGGTCGCCCGGTCGTCGAGTTGGAGTCGTTTGCCGAGGGTGAGGTCGACGTGGCTCGCGCCGAAGGCGCAGAGCTCATCTGGGTGCACTCGAACGACGACCTGTCTGCGTCAGGCTTTCGGCGCGCGGGCGCCTATGTGCGAATGCACGCGGACGAGGTGCCCGTGCGAAAGCGAGAGCCGTCGTTCATCGAGGAGCGCGACTACGCGGAGGTACTCGCACGCGCGTACTCGGGGCTCTGGGGCCACAAGCTCGTCTCGCCACTCGCGATGCCGCCCGAGGACGCCGTCGTCGTCGGCGTGCCGGTCGTCGGGCTCTGCCGTGTCTTCCCGGCCGAGCGCCTGATCGACGGCCCAGGCGTGCTGCCGGAGGGGCGTGAGCCGGATGCCTACGCGTCGCTGCTCGTCTCGGCGTGCACGTTGCTCGGGCCAGGCCCGGCAGATCTCGACTCGTGGGGCGACGCGGAGGAAACGATCGAGGCGTACGAGGACCTCGGCTTCGACGTCGTCGAGCGCGTCCAGGGCTGGGAGCTCGAGCTCTAGACCTTCCACTGCTCGTCGGTGCCGAGGAACGACTCGGGTGCAGCTGCGGCCTTCGGGATCAGGAACGACCGTGCGAACTCGCACACGACCTCGCGCCGCTGGTTGATCCCGCGCGTGCGCACGCCGACGATGCCGTGTGTCGGGCGCGACCCTGACTCGCGGACGGAGGTGACCTCTGTTTCCGTCCAGATCGTGTCGCCGATGAAGACCGGGTGGGGGAGACGGATTTCTGTCCAGCCGAGGTTGACCGCGCCGGCCTGCGACGTGTCGGCGACCGAGAGGCCGAGCACGAGCGAGAGCGTGAACGCCGAGTTGACGAGGATCCGGCCCCATTCGGTCTCTTTCGCCGCCTCCTCGTTGAAGTGCAGCTCGTTCGTGTTCAGCGAGAGCATCGTGAAGAGCAGGTTGTCGGTCTGCGTCACGGTGCGGCCGACCGCCGAGCGGTAGGTGTCGCCGACCGTGAAGTCCTCGTAGTGGCGCATCGCGCACCTACGCTACCCCGGTGAACCGCCTCGCCCAAGAGACCTCGCCGTATCTGCTGCAGCACGCGCACAACCCGGTCGACTGGCAGCCCTGGGACGAGGAGGCGCTCTCCCAGGCGCGTGACGAGGACAAGCCGATCCTGCTCTCGATCGGCTACTCCGCCTGCCACTGGTGCCACGTGATGGAGCGCGAGTCCTTCGAGGATCCGTTGACCGCGCGCGTGATGAACGACAACTACATCAGCATCAAGGTCGACCGCGAGGAGCGCCCCGACCTCGACTCGATCTACATGGACGCGGTCGTTGCGCTCACCGGCCAGGGCGGGTGGCCGATGACGGTGTTCCTCAAGCCGACGGGCGAGCCGTTCTTCGGCGGCACGTACTTCCCGCCGGAGCCGAGACACGGCCTGCCGTCGTTCAAGCAGGTGCTGATCTCGCTCGCCGACGCGTGGCGGGAGCAGCGGGACGAGATCGACCGCTCGGGCGTGAAGCTCGTCGAGCACATCCGCTCCGCCGCGCACTTGCAGGCGTCAAACGACCCGCTGACCGCGGAGCTGCTCGACGTGGCGCAGCGCAACCTCCGCGACGGCTTCGACCCGGAGTGGGGCGGCTGGGGCCGCGCGCCGAAGTTTCCGCCCGCGCCCGTGCTCGAGTTCCTGCTGCGCCGCGGCGAGGAGGAGATGACGCGTCGCACGCTCGACCGCATGGCGCTCGGCGGCATGTACGACCTCGTCGGCGGCGGTTTCCACCGCTACTCGGTCGACGAGCGCTGGCTCGTGCCGCACTTCGAGAAGATGCTCTACGACAA
>JANMWB010000282.1:0-1651 GCA_031393705.1 Thermoleophilia bacterium
AGGAGTGTTCGACTTCAACGAGCCGGTTGCGAGTTCGCTGGCCGCAATCGAAGTTCTGGCGAGAGTCGGGGCCCGGTCGTCGAAATCGCTCGGCGAACGGAAAGGGACGAGAGGGCCATCGCACCTGATGGCATCGAATCAAGAAGTCTCGTTCCACCAGCGGGAAAGGGGCTTCCAGGCGATGTGTCGCCTTGGGAGCCCCTTTCTTGATATGCTGCTGATGGCTGATGCCGCACCGGCGGCCGCGGAGGTGCGAGACCCCGAACACGCGTCTCCTATTACCTGACACCGAGCCGTACTGCGTCCGGCAATACTATGGCCGGAGATCAAACGGAGCCTCGGATGACGCAACCCTTCAGGAACCGGCGCGAGGCCGGACAAATCCTCGCCGAGCGGCTGCGCGGACACGTTCCGCGCTCGAACGTCGTCGTCCTCGCCTTGCCCCGCGGCGGAGTGCCAGTTGCCTACGAGGTCGCCGCCGCGCTCGACGCGCCGCTCGACGTGTTCGTCGTCCGGAAGCTTGGCGCTCCGGGGAATGAGGAATACGCGATTGGCGCGATCGCCAGCGGCGACATCGCCATGGTGGATGCCAGGACCGTCGCGATGCTCGGCTTGTCGCGGCACGACATCGGTCGCATCGTCGAGGCGGAGCGTCGGGAGCTCGACCGCCGCGAGCGGCTCTATCGACGTGGGCGCCCTTTCCCGGACCTCGCCGGCAAGACGGTCGTGCTCGTCGACGACGGTCTCGCAACGGGTGCCACGATGCGCGCCGCAATCGAGGCGCTTCGGTCGCGCGGCCCCGCCGCGGTGATCGCGGCCGTCCCGGTGGCGTCGCGCGAGGCGTGCGCCATGGTCGCGGCCGCCGCTGACGAGTGTGTGTGTGCGCTGGCCCCGGCGTCGTTCCTCGGAGTGGGGAAGTGGTATGCCGACTTCTCGCAAACCACTGACGATGAAGTCCTGGACCTGCTTGCACGGGCCGACACCCGTGACTCGTTCTCCCTCGGCAGCGGAGCGGTAGCGCAATGACCACCTCGACTCGTCCCCCGGTCTGCGATCGTTGGAGAACGTGATGCTGCCCCTGCTCGCCGACCGCGGCCGGCGCGATCGAGAGATGCACGAGCGCGCCGCGGCGCTGCTCGAGGAGGTGGGGCTCGCAGCGCGCGCATCATACCGCGCCCCGGACCTTGGCGGGGAGCAGCAGCGCGTGGCGATCGACCGGGCGCTCGTGATGCGGCCGCCGCTCGTGCTGGCCGCCGAACCCACGAACGGTACGGCACCGCATTCGTGATCGTCACCCACGACGAGCGACGGGCAGTACGCTGTGACCGGATCGTGCACCTCATCGACGGGCTGGTGGCGTCGGATTCCCGGTAGCAGGTGAGGACCCGACGCCGTGCACTCACGGAAATCTTGCGCCGATCCAGAGCCCGAGTACGGCTGCCGCAGCGAACACGCCAAACCCCGCGAGGGCGAGCCATCGAAATCGCCCTGTGCCGATGACCGTAGCGACGGCCGCCTTGAAGACGGTGTTCGTCAGCACGCCGATGGCGATCGCCTTCGCCGCGAGCAGTACGGTCTCCGGCGACGACGCCAGGTGATTCATCGCCACGGTGAGCGCGTCCATGTCGGTGAGACCGAGCACGACCGCCGA
>JANMWB010000019.1:0-10806 GCA_031393705.1 Thermoleophilia bacterium
TTTCGGTGCGGCGTTCTCTCTAGGTAGATCGAAGGGAACGCGGTTTGGCAACGACAGCGCGCGACGTCGCAACCGAGATCAGGAAGCTCGCAGACGAGCGCATCCTCGTGCTCGACGGCGCGTGGGGCGTGCTGCTGCAGAACCGTGGCCTGAACGAGGCCGACTTTCGCGGCGACCGGTTCAAGAACCACCGCCGCGACCTCCTGAACGATCCCGACCTGCTCAACCTGACGCGCCCCGACATCGTCAGGGAGGTGCACGACGCGTACTTCGCGGCGGGCGCCGACATCGCGACCACGAACACGTTCACGGCGACCTCGATCGGCCAGGTCGACTACGGGCTCGAGGAGGCGGTCTACGAGCTGAACGTCGAGGGCGCCCGCATCGCGCGCGAGTCCGCCGGGTCTGACCGCTTCGTCGCGGGCTCTGTCGGCCCGCTCAACATCACGCTCTCGCTCAGCCCGAAGGTCGACGACCCCGGCTATCGCACGCACACGTTCGAGCAGATCGTCGAGACGTACTCCGAGCAGATCCGCGGCCTTGCCGACGGCGGAGTGGACTTGCTGCTGATCGAAACGATCTTCGACACGCTGAATGCGAAGGCGGCGATCGCCGCCGCGCGTGAGGTCGCACCGCACCTGCCGCTCTGGATCAGCGTCACGATCGTCGACCTCTCCGGACGCACGCTCAGCGGCCAGACGATCGAGGGGTTCTGGACGGCGATCGAGCACGCCGAGCCGCTGATCGTCGGCGTCAACTGCGCGCTGGGCGCAAAGGAGATGCGCCCATACGTCGCCGATCTTTCGCGGATCGCGACGTGCCTGACCTCTGCGCATCCGAACGCCGGCCTCCCGAACGCGTTCGGCGGCTACGACGAGACGCCGGACGTGACGTCAGCGCTGCTGCACGAGTTCGCGCGCGACGGCTTTCTGAATATCGCAGGCTCGTGCTGCGGCTCGACGCCCGAGCACACACGGGCGATCTCCGAAGCTGTGCGCGGGCTCGAGCCGCGAACCATTCCGGCCCGGCGGCGCGGCGCGCGGTTCAGCGGCCTCGAGACGTTCGAGATCACCGAAGACACCGGCTTCGTGCTGATCGGCGAGCGCACGAACGTCACCGGTTCTGCGCGCTTCCGCCGCCTGATCGAGAGCGGCGACTTCGGCGGAGCTGTCGCCGTTGCGCTGGAGCAGGTGCGAGGCGGCGCGAACATGCTCGACGTGAACATGGACGCCGACCTGCTCGAGGGCGAGGAGGCGATGCGTCGCTTCCTGAACGTGATCGCGACCGAGCCCGAGGTCGCCCGCATCCCGGTGATGGTCGACAGTTCAAAGTGGACCGTGCTCGAGGCCGGCCTCCGGTGCCTGCAGGGCAAGGGCATCGTCAACTCGATCTCGCTCAAGGAAGGCGAGGAGGAGTTCCTGCGTCACGCGCGCCGCGTGCGCGACTACGGCGCGGGCGTGATCGTGATGGCCTTCGACGAGCTGGGACAGGCAACGGACGTCGAGAAGCGGGTCGCGATCTGCGGCCGCGCGTACGACTTGCTCGTCGGCGAGGTCGGCTTCCCGCCGGAGGACATCGTCTTCGACCCGAACGTGCTCGCCGTCGCGACCGGGATCGAGGAGCACAACGACTACGCGCGCGCGTTCATCGACAGCCTGCCGCTGATCAAGAAGCGCTGCCCTGGTGCACGCACATCGGGCGGAATCTCGAACCTGAGTTTCTCGTTCCGCGGCAACGACGTGATCCGCGAGGCGATGCACGCTTCGTTCCTCTATCACGCGATCCGCGCCGGTCTCGACATGGGGATCGTCAACGCCGGCCAGCTCGCCGTCTACGAGGACATCGACCCCGAGCTGCTGGAGCGCGTCGAGGACGCGCTCTTCAACAGACGCCCTGACGCGACTGAGCGGCTGGTCGAGATCGCCGACCGGTTTCGCGGCGAAGGGACGAAGCGTGAGCTCGACCTGCGCTGGCGCGAAGCGCCGGTCGCGAAGCGGCTCGAATGGGCGCTGATCCACGGGGTCGTCGACTTCATCGAGGCGGATACCGAGGAGGCACGCCTCACCGCCAAGCGGCCGCTCGACGTGATCGAGGGGCCGCTGATGGACGGCATGCGCGTCGTCGGCGACCTGTTCGGCTCCGGCCGGATGTTCCTGCCGCAGGTCGTGAAGTCGGCGCGCGTGATGAAGCGCGCGGTCGCGTATCTCCAGCCGTACATGGAAGACGAGAAGGACGGTACGCACGGTGCACGGGGAAAGGTGCTGCTCGCGACCGTCAAGGGTGACGTGCACGACATCGGCAAGAACATCGTCGGTGTCGTTCTCGGCTGTAACGACTACGACGTGATCGATCTCGGCGTCATGGTCCCGGCCGAGCAGATTCTCGACACCGCGGAGCGCGAGAACGTCGACGTCGTCGGCCTCTCGGGCCTGATTACACCGTCGCTCGACCAGATGGTCGACGTGGCGCGTGAGATGGACCGCCGCCGGATCGAGCTGCCGCTGATGATCGGCGGCGCGACGACGTCACGCCAACACACCGCCGTGAAGATCGCTCCGGAGTACGGCAACGAAACGGTGCACGTGCTCGACGCGAGCCGCGTCGTCGACGTCGTCTCGGCGCTGCTCGACCCGAAGCGGCGCACCAAGCTCGATACCGAGAACCGCGAGCTGCAGGAGAAGCTGCGCGTTCAGCACGCGGAGAAAATCCGCAAGCCGCTGCTCACGCTCGACCAGGCCCGCGCAAACGCCGTCACCGTGTCGCCGATCGAGCTGCCGACGCCGCCGTTCGTCGGCGCGCGCGCGATCGAGCCGACACTCTCCGAGCTCGTCCCGTTCATCGACTGGCAATTCTTCTTCCACGCGTGGGACCTGAAGGGCAAGTTCCCGGCGATTCTCGAGAACCCCGCCGCGCGCGAGCTGTACGACGATGCCCAGGCACTGTTGCGCACGATCCTCCAGGGCGCGGCGCTGCATCCGCGCGGCGTCTACGGCTACTGGCCTGGGCACGCCGACGGCGACGACGTCGTCGTCGCCGAGACGCGGTTCAGCTTCTTGCGCCAGCAGGCCGATCACGGCGACGGCCGTCCGAACCGCTGCCTCGCCGACTACGTCGCATCGTCTGACGACCACGTCGGTGCGTTCGCGGTTGCGATCCACGGCGCCGACGAGCTCGCCGCACGGTACGAGGCAGCGCTCGACGACTACTCCGCCATCGCAGTCAAGGCGCTGGCCGATCGGCTGGCTGAAGCTTTCGCAGAGTGGTTGCACAAGCGTGTGCGGCGCGAGTGGTACGCCCCCGGCGAGCACCTCTCCGACGAGGACCTGCTCAAGGAGAACTTCCGCGGCATCCGGCCGGCGTTCGGCTACCCGGCGTGCCCGGACCACAGCGAAAAGCCGAAGCTGATCGAGTTGCTCGGTGCCGAGCGGGCCGGGATCGCGCTCACCGAGACCTTCTCGATGACTCCTGCGGCCGCCGTGAGCGGGCTCTACTTCCACCACCCGCAGTCGAAGTACTTTGCGGTGGGCCGGATCGGACACGACCAGGTCGAGGACTACGCTCGGCGCCGCGGGATCCCTCTGGCCGACGCCGAGAAGTCGCTCTCCCACAGCCTCGGTTAAGGGCTCGGTAGGCGCTCCGGCCCCTCGGGTATCCTGGCTCCCGCAGGCGCCTTTCGGGCGCCGCACCTGTTTCTATGCGGACGACATTGAAGAGAGGCGTCGGGCGCGGCGCCGGGGCCAGTGGCAACGGCAAGCCCGTCTTCCCGCCGGAACCGACGCCGACGCCGGCCACGGTTACCGGTGTCACGCGCTATCGCCAGCCCCCGGCTCCGTCAGCGACCGGGCTCGGGCTCTTCCGGCGCATCCTCCTGATCACGCTGCTCGGTGTCACCTCGCTGATCCTCGGTGCTGTCGGGGGCGGCTATCTCTACACACACCATTTCGTCGCCAGCCTGCGCGCCCACACGCCTGCTGTCGTTCGCGCGGCGAGGGCGCTCGACGTTCCCGTTGCAAACCGTGCGGCGATCGCGCTCGTGATCGGTTACGACCACCGCGCCGGCAAGGAGTCGGTCAACCCGTCGCTGTCCGACACGCTGATGCTGATTCGCGCCGACCCGCAGACGAAGACGATCTCGCTTCTCTCATTCCCTCGCGACCTCGACGTGCCGATCTACTGCAGCGCGACGCCGGCGACGACCGACCGCATCAACTCCGCGTACTCGCGCTGTGGTCCAAAGGGCACGGTGCTCACGATCCGGCACCTGACCGGACTTCCGATCAACTATTTGATCACCGTCAACTTCCACGGGTTCAAGCAGGTGGTCGACACGCTCGGCGGGATCTGGATGGATGTCGATCGCCGCTACTACAACAAGAACACCGGTGCGTACTACAACAACTACGCGAACATCAATCTGCAGCCCGGCTACCAGAAGTTGAGCGGGCAGAACGCACTCGATTTCGTGCGGTTCCGTCACACCGACTCCGATCTCACGCGCGTTGCGCGGCAGCAGGAGTTCGTGCGCGCGTTCAAGGAGCAGGTCGCGCACAGCTTCACCTACACGAGCATTCCGCACCTCGTCAGCACGATCACGAAGAACATCGAGGTGGGCGAGGGAGGGCACGCGCTGCAGCTCGACCAGGTGATCTCGTACGCCCTCTTCGCGCAGGGGCTGCCTGGCGGCCACCTCTTCCAGGAGAAGATCGAGAACGTGTCGTGCGGGATCGGCTGTACCGCCTCCACGACCGACATCCAGGCCGCGGTCGATCGCTTCCAGAACCCGGATGTCCAGGCGCCGAAGGATGCGAACTCCGCCGCCCTGGGCCAGAAGGTCAAGCAGACCGCTCCGCCTCCGTCGTCCGTCACCGTCACGGTGCTGAACGGCAACGGCATTCAGGGTGCGGCGGCGAACGCGTCGTATCTCCTGACACAGCGCGGGTACAAGGCCCTGACTCCGCCGAACAATCTCGAACCGAACTTCACGCCGACGTTCCACTCGAAGATCTACTACGACCTGTCGCATAAGGGGTCGAAGGCTGCCGCCGTCGCGTTGCAGAACCTCATGCAGCCGGCCGACATCGCGAAGCTGCCGCGAACACCGGAGATGCTCGCGCTCGACCCGGGCTCGATGCTGATGGTGGTGCTCGGTCAGACGTTCCACGGCACGATCACGCCGCTGCCGACACGCGTCGTCCCGACGCATCAGCAAGCGACCGTCCGTTACGACACGGCCGCCGCTGGGCTGCTGCGCCCATACGTGAAGAAGGTGCCGTTCAAGCTGATGGTGCCGACGGTGCTCGAACGGAACTCGAGCCCCGACACGCTCCCGGGGGACAAGCCGCTCGCCTACTACTGGCTGGACGACAGCCGTAAGCGCAAGGGGATCCGGCTCGTCTTCCACAACGGGACCGATTTCTGGGGCGTGCAGGAGACGGACTTCACCGCCGCGCCTGCGCTCGGGGACCGCAGCTTCCACCGGATTCTCGGTGGGCGCGCTTTCGACCTCTACTACTCGGGCACCCACCTGCACATGGTCGTGCTGCGGCAGGGAGGCTCCACCTACTGGGTGGTGAACTCGCTGCTCGATTCGCTCTCGAACGAGACGATGCTCGCGATCGCCAAGGGCCTCAAACCCCTAACAAGCATTCATTAGGGTTCACGACGCGATGAGCAAGGTAGGCATCTTCGGCGCCGGTTGGGTGGGCCTCGTCACCGGCGCGTGCTTCGCGGAGCTGGGACACGAAGTCGTCATCCGCGATGTCGTGCCCGAGAAGATCGAAGGGCTGCGGCGCGGTGCGATCCCGTTCCACGAGCAGGACGTCCCTGCGCTCCTCGAGCGCAACGCGGGCCGGCTCGCATACACGCTCGACGTGAATGACGTCGCCGACTGCCAGTTCCTCTTCGTCTGTGTCGACACGCCGCCGACCTATTCGGGCGATGCCGACCTGTCGCGCGTCTGGACCGTGATCGACGAGCTGCCCGAGTTTGCGGGCCGACCGATCCTCGTCATGAAGTCGACCGTTCCGGTCGGCACGGGGGAGAAGGTGCGCGCAGGTCTCGACCAGCGCGGCCTCGACCACGTGGGCTACGCCTCGAACCCCGAGTTCCTCGCGGAGGGACGCGCGGTCAAGGACTTCATGCACCCCGACCGGATCGTGGTCGGCGCGTTCGAGCCCGCCGATGCAGACGCGGTCGCAGAGCTGTACTCGGCGATCGATGCGCCGTTGGTTCGCTCGGATGTGAACTCCGCCGAGATGATCAAGCTCGCCGCCAACGCATTCCTGATGACGCGCATCTCGTTCATCAACGAGATCGCGAACGTGTGCGAGGCGACCGGGGCCGATGTGGTCAAGGTTGCCGAGGGCATCGGGCTCGACAAACGCCTCGGCCCGCACTTTCTGCGCGCCGGCATCGGCTACGGCGGCTCGTGCTTCCCGAAGGACTCGCTCGCGCTCAAGCAGCTCGCGTCGAACTCGGGCTACCACTTCCAGTTGCTCTCGGCGGTGATCGAGGTCAACGAGCTGCAGAAGCGGCGCGTGATCGGCAAGTTGAAGCGGCATCTTGGCCCGCTGCGCGGGAAGACGGTCGCACTGCTCGGACTGGCGTTCAAAGCGAATACGGACGACATGCGCGAAGCGCCGTCGATCGTGCTCGCCTCGCGGCTGCTCGCCGAGGGCGCCGAGGTTCGTGCGTGGGATCCCGTCGCCGACGGCAGCAAGCTGCCGAAGGGCGTCGACGTGGTCAGCAGCGTCGCCGAGGCGGTGCGCGGCGCGGATGCGGCGGTGATCGTCACGGAGTGGGACGAGCTGAAGGGTCTCGCGACGGAAGAGATCCGCACCTCGATGGCCAACCCGTTGATCGTCGACGGTCGCAACCTGCTCGACCCGGAGGAAACCCGGCGCGCGGGCTTCGCCTACGAGGGCATCGGTCGACCGACCTCACCCGGCGACGTGCTGCCGGAGGCGCCACAGCATCGAGACGCTCAGCCGCGGCGCACCCAGGAAGTCTGAGGCACGGGGATGGAAGCAATCATCCTCGCCGGCGGCAAGGCCGAGCGGCTCGGTGACGCTGCGGGCGGACGCCCGAAGGCGCTCGTCGAGGTCGCAGGCAAGCCGCTCGCCGCGTATCAGGTGGCCCGGCTCGCGCAGGCCGGCGTGACGCGTGTGATTTTCGCGTGCGCGGCGGGGCAGGGCAGCTTCTTCGAATCGGCGCTCGCAGGCATCGGGCCGGAGATCGTCGCCGTCGAGGAGCCGGAGCGGCTCGGGCGCGGCGGCGGCATCAAATTCGCCGCGCGCGAGCGCCAGGAAAGCGGTGACGTGTTCGCGCTCAACGGGGACGAGCTCGTCGACGTCGACTTTGCGGGGTTGCTCGAGGCGCACCGCGCAGGCGGAGCCCTCGCGACGATCACGGTCGCGCAGCCGAAGTCGCAGTTCGGCCTCGTCGACATCGACGACAACGACCTCGTGCAGGGTTTCCGTGAGGGGGGCCACGTCTCGTTCTGGGTGAACTGCGGCAACTACGTGCTTGCGGAGGAGGCGATCGAGCGGTTCCCCGACAGAGGTGACCACGAGTCGTCGACGTTCCCGGACCTTGCAGCCGAAGGGCGCCTGCGCGCGTTCCGCCACGCGGGGCTCTGGCTGACGGTGAACACACCGAAGGAGCTGCGCGCCGCCTCGGAGCACGTTGACGCGCATCCCGAGTGGCTGTCGTGAGAGGATCGTCCGAGCCGATGAGCGTGAACTCGCCGAATCTCGACTCGCTGGATCAGTGGGCCCACGAGGTGAAGAAGGTCGAGAAACCCTGGGGCTACGAGCTGATCTGGGCGCTCACCGACGTCTACTGCGGGAAGGTGCTGTTCGTGAAGGCGGGCCATTCGCTTTCGTTGCAGTTCCACAAGGAGAAGGACGAGTCGTGGCTCGTCCAGTCCGGCCGCGCGAAGCTGGAGCTCGGCGAGGTAGGGGCGAGCGTCCTGAAGGAAGAGGTGATCGCCGCCGGCGCCGCCTTCCACTACACGCCCGGCACGGTTCACCGCGTTACCGCGATCGAGGACACGATGATCCTCGAGGTGTCGACGCCGCAGCTCGACGATGTCGTGCGGCTCGAGGACGCCTACGGGCGCGAAGGCACCTCCGCCGCCTAGCGCTCACATCAAGGCTCGAGCGTCGTTCCGCAGCCCGTCTCCGGCCTGGGCACCCATTTCTCCCCTTTCGGCACACCCCGGTCACCCACGTGTGACGCCGGGTCTGCGACGCTTTGGAAAGGGACGTTCGTTCCCCCCTTGGGGGACGTAGGAGGCTAACCCTCACACACGTGTGATAAGGTTGACCGATGCAGGAGCCGCTGACCGTGGGAGTCGCCGCCGCCGAGACCGGCTGGTCGGCGCGGATGCTCCGGTACCTCGAAGAGCACGGGCTCGTCGTGCCGCGGCGCACGCAGGCGGGCTACCGCCAGTACGGCCTGCTCGAACTGAACCGCTTGCGGTCACTCCGCGACCTGCGCCGCCGCTTTGGCATCGAGCTCACCGAGCTCGCGTTCGCCCGCCGGCTGCGCCGCGAGCCGGAGCTGCGGCGGGCCGTCGACGCATGGCTCGCAGCAGGCGACGACAGCGGCTCCTGGGTCGAATGGGAGCAGCGCAAGCACGAGCGCCTGCTTGCCGCCTGATCCGCACGCTGAACATCGCAAATCAGACCGCAACTACACTGCCCCGCGACAAAACCGGAAGGATTCATGGCTACGACCAAGCGACACGACGTGAAGGACCTCGCCCTCGCCTCCGAGGGCGTACGGAGAATTCAGTGGGCCGACCGGCAGATGCCGGTCCTGCAGGCGATTCGCGAGCGGTTCGAGCAGGAGAAGCCGCTCGAGGGCTACCGCATTTCCGCCTGTCTCCACGTGACCACAGAGACCGCCAACCTGATGCGGACGCTGAAGGCCGGCGGCGCGGACGTCGTCCTTTGCGCGTCGAACCCGCTCTCCACGCAGGACGATGTCGCCGCGGCGCTCGTCGAGGAGTACGACATCCCTACCTTTGCGATCAAGGGCGAGGACAACGACACGTACTACTCGCACATCATGGCGGCGGTGGATCACAAGCCGCAGCTGACGATGGACGACGGCGCTGACGTGATCAGCGTGCTGCACAGCGATCGCCGCGACCAACTCGCGGACATCATCGCGGGCATGGAAGAGACGACCACCGGCGTCATCCGCCTGAAGGCGATGGAGGCCGACAACGCGCTCGAGTTCCCGGTGATCGCCGTCAACGAAGCGCGCACGAAGCACTTCTTTGACAACCGCTACGGCACGGGCCAGTCGACGATCGACGGCATCATCCGTGCCACCAACGTTCTGATCGCCGGCGGCAAGTTCGTCGTCGCAGGCTACGGCTGGGTCGGTCGTGGCGTCGCGATGCGGGCCAAGGGCCTCGGCGCACACGTGATCGTCACCGAGGTCGACCCGATGCGCGCGCTCGAAGCGCTCATGGACGGCTACGAGGTGCTGCCGATGGCGGACGCCGCCAAGATCGGGCAGATCTTCTGCACCGCGACCGGCGACAAGCACGTGATCGCGAAGGAGCACCTCGCAGTGATGAAGGACGGCGCGATCATCTGCAACACGGGCCACTTCAACGTCGAGATCGACATCCCCGCCTTGCGCGAGCTCGCGGTAGAGACGCGTGAGGCACGGAACTTCGTCGAAGAGTTCACGCTGGCCGACGGCCGGCGGTTGTATCTGCTCGCAGAAGGCCGGCTCGTGAACATCTCGGCTGCCGAGGGACATCCGGCGCTCGTGATGGACATGAGCTTCGCGAACCAGGCGCTCGCGACGGAGTACGCGATCAAGCACGCCGCGTCGCTCGAGAACAAGGTCTACCCGGTGCCGACCGAGATCGACGAGGAGATCGCAAAGCTCAAGCTCGCGACGATGGGTGTCGAGATCGACACGCTTACCGCCGAGCAGGAGAAGTACCTCGCGTCCTGGGACGAGGGAACCTGATCCGACTCGTTGCTGTACTCGCCGGAGCTCTCGCGGCGGTCGCTTCGGCGGCTGCCGCGACCGGCGTACGGTGGTCGCCCCTGTTCAGCGGTACGACGGAGCCCAGCGGCAGCCAGGCCGCTGTCGGCTACGTCGCCGTCACGCGCACGCAGGAGCGCCGATGGTCGGGCCGGCTCGCGGCCGATGATCGCGCAGCGCTCGGTCGCGTGAACCTCGCCCGCAACGCGGTCGTCGCGGTCTTCCTCGACGGGATGCCGTGCGGCTCGCATCTGACGACCGAGGCCGTCACACGGATGTCTCCGACAACGCTTCGCGTGCGGATCGCCTACACCCGTCCGCCGCTCGGACAGGCGATGTGCGTCCGGACGAGCACGCCGTACGTCGCTCTCGCGGTCTCGAGAGAGTCTCTGGGGCGCCCGGCGCCGATCCACGTCACGGTCGACGCACATGCTCGAGCCTGAGCGCATCCTTCGCCTCGAGGACGACGCTGTCGTCTTTCTCGATCAACGCCGACTCCCGCTCGAGGAAGTCGATGTGCGTTGTGAAACGGCGGCTGCTGTTGCCGATGCGATTCGCACGATGGTCGTGCGCGGCGCGCCCGCGATCGGGGTCGCAGCCGCCTACGGGATCGCACTCGCGGCTGCCAAAGGAGAGGATCTGGCCGCCGCCGATCGCGTGCTGCGCGCGTCGCGGCCGACCGCCGTCAACCTCGCGTGGGCGCTCGACGAGATGCGTGACGACCCGTCGGCTGAGCACGCGCGGCGCATCCACACGGACGAGGTCGAGCGGTGCAAGCGGATGGCCGCGCAC
>JANMWB010000060.1:0-10867 GCA_031393705.1 Thermoleophilia bacterium
CGTCTGCTGGCGGAGCGCTTCTCCTCGATGCGGGAACGCAACGACCACGTCGAGCCCCTGCCGCAGAAAGCCACCCAGCTCGTTCTCGGCCTCCGAGAGCCCGCGCGCCGCGATCGCCGGGCGCTGCGCGTCGAAGGAGAATGGCTGGCCCTGCGGCAGCGACGAGAGCTCGGTCACGCGGGACAGATCGGGGCCGCGAAGCTTGTCTTCCTCCCACACGGCTTGCACCTCGTCGAGCGACCAGACGATGTCGGGTGCCCGGCGAAACGGCGGGACGAGGTCGTCGGGAACAGCTGCGAACGCCTCCTCGCCTTCCCCCATGCCGAGGTCGATCTCGATCAGTTCACGACGGCGCTCGCCCGCCGGATAGACCGTCGCCTCCTCGACCTGGCGAAGCGCGCGCTGCGTGAACGGAGAGAAGGCGCGGATCTGTTCGATCTCGTCGCCGAACAACTCGATGCGCAGTGGTTCGCGCCCCGTCGTCGGGAAGACATCGACGAGCCCGCCGCGCACGGCGAACTGCCCGCGCTCCTCGACGCGCTCGACGCGCTCGTATCCGGCCGACGCAAGCTGCTCGGCCAGCGACTCGATGCCGGGCTCGTCGCCGCGGGCAACGCGGATCACCTGCGCCCGCTCGGCGAGCGGCGGCAGGCCCTCGGCGACGGCGGTCGCCGACGCGCAAACGAGCCCTCCCCGCTCCAGAACCGCGAGCGCGCGGGCGCGCTCACCGACGAGGTGCGGCGGCGGCTCGAGCCCGGAGCCCCAGTGGACTCCGCGCGATGGGAAGAGCCCGACCTGTTCGTCGCCGATGAACCACGCCGCGGCTTCGGCGGCGTCGCGCGCGTCGGCATCCTCCGGCAGGACGACGATCAGCCCACGGCCGACCTCCTCATGCAGCGCAGCGAGCACGAGCGGGAGCACCGGCTCCGACACGCGGGCACGCGTAGGCAACGCGGCGGCGAACTCGGTGAGCCGCTCCTCCGCGCGGAGGCGTTCGACGAGGCTGTAGAGGACGGGACGGTCCATGACACGGGGTCAGTACCCAGCGCCGAACAAGGCGTTCGGCGGGGGTGGTCATGGTACGCGCCGGTGTGCGTTAGCGCAGGAGTCGCCGGGCGCCGTCGTACCGGCCCGAGTACCAACCGGCGAGCGAGGCGATCGAGACGCGCGTGCCGCTGTGCGGTGCATGGATGAAGAGCCCGCTGCCGATGTACATGCCGACGTGACCGAGCCCGTCGAAGAAGAGGAGATCGCCGGGCCGGAGGCCGGCGCGGGAGACGCGGCGCCCGCGGTCGAACTGCGCGCCCGAGTAGTGCGGCAGCGTGATCCCGAAGTGCGCGTAGACGAAGCGTGTGAAACCGGAGCAGTCGAACCCGCTCCGCGGCGACATGCCGCCGTAGACGTATGGAATGCCCAGGAGGTGGCGAGCGAACTTCACGACCGTCGCCTGCTTGCGGGCGACGGCGGTGGCGTGGCTGACAACGATGCGCGCGACGGGCTTGTGGGCCCGCTTGGTGGCGCCCAATGCGCCGCCGACGCGTGCGGTGACGCACGTCATGACGACGAAAATGAGCAGCGCGAGGCGAATGCGATCGGTCACAGGAAGGGCTCCCTTCGGCAGAGGCGGCGCACGCAGGGGTGGGCGCCGCGCTGTCGTTGGCTGACCCCCATGTCAGCAACGCTTTCCGCCCGCAGCAACCACTCTTTCTGGGGGTCTCCCATCCCTCGAAAGGGGTAGGCCGAAGGGGGTCGCCTACCGGGGGCCAGGCGGGCCGAAGCACCGGACGATGCGCGTTTCCGCTGCACCGGGCCACATTTGAAAAGTGGGTGCCCGGTGTTACGAACGTTTGGCGTTGACCGCGCGCTGCGCGGCCTCGAGACCCTCGGCGTCGAGAGTCTCGACGGCGTCCGCGGACGCCCGGACGAGCGCATCCGGGTCGTCCTCGGGCCGGAAATCGGCGAGCAAGAAGTCGGCGAGCTTGCGCTGATCTCCGCGTCCCGGCCGCCCCACACCGACGCGCAAGCGCATGAACTCTGGGGTGCCGAGGTGCTGGATCACCGAGCGAACCCCGTTGTGGCCGCCGGCACCGCCCCCGATCCGCGCCTGCAGCCTGCCGAGCTCGAGGTCGCCCTCATCGTGGACGACGAGCAGCGCGTCCGGGTCGAGCTGGAAGAACTTCAGCGCCGCCTGGACGGAGCGTCCCGAGTCGTTCATGAACGTCTCCGGCTTGAGCAGAGCGACCTTGTGGCCTTCGATCCTGATCTCAGCAAGCTGGCCGTTGAACTTCGCGCGCCAGGAGCCGGCGTGCCGGCGCGCGAGCTCGTCCGCGACCAGCCAGCCGACGTTGTGGCGGTTGCGCGCGTACTCGCGGCCCGGGTTGCCGAGCCCTGCGACGAGCAGGTCGAGCGAGGTTCCGTGGCGGCGAGGCCACAGGCGCACGAGACGCCTTAGCCTTCGGTGGTGCCGGACTCGCCGTCGCTGCCGGTGGCAGCGTCGCCGTCGGCAGCGGTCTCGCCGTCGGCTCCTTCTTCGCCCTCGGCGCCCTCTTCACCCTCGACGCCCTCTTCACCCTCGACGGGCTCGGGCTCCTCTTCACGCATCGGCTGCGTGACCGTGGCGATGACGGTTTCCTCGAGGTCGTCGAGAAGCGTGACGCCGGCGGGCGGCGTGACGGCGGAAAGCCGAAGCGTGTCACCGATGTTCATCTCGGAGACGTCCGCCTCGAGATGCTCGGGGACTTCCATCGGGAGGGCTTCGACGTTGACCTCGGTGGTGACCTGCGAGAGGACACCGCCTTCCTTCACACCGGCCGGCTCGCCGTGGATGTGCAGCGGCACCGTCGCGTGAATCGGCTGGTCGAGGCGCACTTCCTGCAGGTCGACGTGGACGATCAGTCCCTTCACCGGATGCTGCTGGTACTCCTTGAGCACCGACGAGTGGACCTTGCCGCCGTCGACGACGACGTCGAGCACGGCGTTGAGGCCGCCGCTCGTGGTCAGCGCGGAGCGGAGGGAGCGCTCGGGGATCGAAATCGGGACCGGCTGCTGCTCACGGCCGTAGAGAACGCCCGGGATCAGACCCTGGCGCCGCAGGCGCCGGGACTCCGCCGAGCCGAGGACGGCACGGTTCTGGACCACCAATTTGACGCGCTCTCCAGCCACGACGCAGGAGTGTAGCCAGAACCGCCCCGCCCTTGAATCAGCGGTGGATGTGCAGGTTGATCCCGAGCAGGAGCAACGGCCAGAGCAGGATCGCGAGGACCGCGCTGACGACCGGCCGCCAGCCGCCGAAATGATCGAGGTAGTGCTTCTGCGCGGCGAGCGCGACGCCGACGATCACCCAGACCAGCGCAAGGAGACGGCTGCGGAACATGAACTGCGATGTGCCCCGTAGAGCACGAGCTTCAAACGCCGGGGCGGTCTACTCCGTACAACCGACGCGAGCACCGGCCCTGCTCAGACATAGGTCTCCGGTATCGGTCCTACGATCTCCATTGAGTGCCGGGTCGCAATATCGGAGAGCGCGCCCTCGTCGGCTTCATCGCGACGGATCGCGTCGCTGAGGTCATCGAAGTAACCGACCATGCCGGCGGGGAAGTAAAAGTTGAGCTTGCGGCTCGGCGCCGCACCGACCCTGAAGCCGTGGCGCATGCCCTGCGGAATGAACACGAATGACCCCGCGGGACACAGAACCTCGCGATCGTCCAGGAACATGAGGTACTCGCCGTCGAGCACGTAGAACGCTTCGGCCGCGTCGTGGTGAATGTGGAGCGGTGGCCCGAACCCCGGCGGCTCCTCGGCTTCGAGAAGCGAGAACACTCCGCCCGTCTCGTCCTGAGTCGCCTTGACCGTCATCGCGAATGCGCCCAGGTCGATCGACCTTCCCTCGCCCGGCGCAAGCACGAACGCCTCTGCTGTGCGTGCCATGGTGATCTCCTCCCGAGTCGCCAGACGGACAGCTAGAAGAGCTGGTTCTCGCCGCCGAAGATCGCCGAGACCGAGTCGTCGGCGAAGACGTTCATGATCGTCTCGGCGAGCAGCGGCCCAACCGGGAGCACCGTCATCTTCTCCGGCTTCTGGAGCGGGTCGATCGGCACCGTGTCGGTGACGACGATGCCCTTGATGTCGGAGTCCTCGAACTTCTGCAGCGCGCCGTCGCAGAAGAGGCCGTGCGTTGCGAAGACCCAGACGTCCTCCACCCCGTGCTCCTTCAGGGCCTTGACGTTCGCGAGGATCGTCCCGCCGGTCATGATCACGTCGTCGCCGAGGATCGCTGTCTTGCCGCGGACCCGGCCGGTCACCTCTGTCACCTCGGCGATGTCGTGCGCCGGCCGCGACTTGTGCATGAGCGCGAACTCGGCGTCGAGCATCTCGGCGAAGCGGACGGCCTGCTTGGCGCGACCCGCGTCCGGCGAGACCGACACGACGTTCTCGCCGGTCAGCCCGAGATCGCGGAAGTGCCGGGCGAACAGCGGCACCGCGGTCATGTGGTCGACCGGGATCGTGAAGAACCCCTGGATCTGGCCCGCGTGCAAGTCCATCGTCAGCACGCGGTCGGCGCCGGCGAGCTGAAGCATGTCGGCGATGAGGCGCGCGGAGATCGGCTCGCGCGGCTTTGCCTTGCGATCCTGGCGGGCGTAGGGGTAGAGCGGGACGACGGCGGTGATGCGCTTCGCCGAGGCGAGCTTCGCTGCCTGGATCATGAAGAGCAGCTCCATCAGATTGCGATCGATCGGTTCGCAGCCGGTCTGGACGATGAAGACATCGGCGCCGCGAATCGACTCGGCGTAGCGGACGTACGTCTCGCCGTTCGCAAAGGTGCTGCGCTCGACCTCCCCGAGCTCGACCCCGAGCTGCTCGGCGATCTGCTGCGCGAGGTCCGTGTGTGAACGGCCGGAGAAGACCATCAACCGCTTCTGCGGTCCGCGCTCGATCCAGTGACCGGGCTTGGGCTGGGTCACGGTCTCAGGCGTGTCGAGTCCGGGCAACGTGAGCTCAGAGGTCGCGCTGACGGGCTGCATAGCCCTCCTTGTTCTCCTGGCGCGAACGGGAAATCCCCAGCGCGTCCGCGGGGACGTCTCGGGTTATTACCGATCCGGCTGCAATCCATGCTCCGTCTCCGATCTCGACCGGCGCCACGAAGCCATTGTGGATACCGGTCCTGACGTTGCTGCCGACGGTCGTCCGCCCCTTCGGCTGTCCCGGCTTATGCGGGAAGTTGGCCGTGATCGCGCCGGCGCCGACGTTCGTGTCGTCGCCGATCTCGGCGTCGCCGATGTACGACAGGTGAGGCACCTTGGTGCGGTCGCCGATGCGTGAGTTCTTGATCTCCACGAAGGTTCCCGCCTTGGACGACTCGCCGAGGACCGTTCCGGGGCGAAGGTAACAGAAGGGGCCGATCGTCGCCCTCTGGCCAATGTGCGCGTCGATCGCGACCGTGTTGGCTCCGATCTCCGCGCCGGTGGCGATTTTCGTCTGGCCGCGCAGGACCGTGAACGGCTGGATCGTCACATCTGCGTCGATCTCGACGGTTGGCTCGATCCACGTCGTCTTCGGGTCGACGATCGTCACGCCGGCCAGCATGTGCGCCTCGTTGATCCGGTCGCGCAGGACCGCTCCGGCGTGCGCAAGCTCGACGCGTGTGTTCACGCCGTCTGTCTCCCGCGAGTCGGCGGCGATGTACGCGGCGACCTTGCCGCCACCGGTCGCGATGATCTCGATCGCGTCAGTGAGGTACAGCTCGCCCTGCACGTTCTTCGGCTGCAGCTGATCGAGCGCGGGCCAGAGCGCGCTCGAGCGGAAGACATAGATCGACGAGTTGATCTCGCGGATCTTCTGTTCCTCGTCGCTCGCGTCAGTTCCCTCGACGACTTTGCGCACTGTGCCGTTTCGGTCGCGTACAACCCGGCCGTAGAGCCGCGGGTCGGGCGGCTCGGCGCTCAGAATCGTCGCGTCGGCTCCCTCACGGTGGTGCGCCTCGACGAGCTCGCGCAGCAGTCCGACGGTGAGGAGCGGCGTGTCGCCCGAGAGAACGAGGATGTCGCCGTCGTGTCCTTCGAGTGGGCTACGCGCCGAGCGCACTGCGTCACCGGTGCCGAGCGGGGTCTCCTGGATCGCAACCTCGACGCCGCTCTCTGCGTACTCGTCGCGCGCGGCCGGCGAAGCGATCACGACGAGCGGCTGCGCGCCGGCGTCGCGCCCGGTCTCGATGATCCAGTCGACCATCCGCCGGCCGAGGATCTCGTGGAAGTGCTTCGGGATGGCCGACTTCATCCTGGTGCCGAGGCCGCCGGCCATCACGACAGCTGCGAGAGGAATATCGGCCACGGGCAGAGACTAGAGACTTGAGGTCGAAGAGCTGGGGCGCCAGGATTCGAACCTGGGATCGCGGGACCAAAACCCGCTGCCTTACCGCTTGGCTACGCCCCACTGCCGCTGATTCTAGGGACGGCAACGACCCACCCTCCGCCGAGCGCCCGAGACAGGTCTCCGCAAGCACGGTTCTCAGAAGGCCTGTCCCGATGCCAACCGACGTACCGAAAGTGTGACGAACCGTCCACCACTGTCATCGCGAGCCACGTCTCGTGGTCAGACCAGGGTGAACAGAGTGCAACATTTCGTCCACAGGCGAGAACGTGCCGCGGTGGATCGACGGCGCTCGCCGCGGGGGCGCTACGCGCGGTCTTTGAAGAGGAAGAACAGCGCGACGATCGCCAGGATTGCGATCACGGCGACCGCGACGATCTTCACGATCCCGAGCGCGAGGGGGACGCAGAGGACGAGCAGCTGCGAGGCGGCGAAGATCCAGCTGATTTGCCGCACGAGGTCCGAGCGGTTCGAGCGGCCGGCGTACCACCAGAAGCCCACCGCGACGACCGCGAGGCCGACTGCGGCCCACCAGTGGAGCGCATGAAAGAGATAGAGCAGCCCCTCGAACGCGGCGATCCAGAGCGTGAAGCGCAGACGGCGTTCGCGCAGCCAGCGACCACTGCGTGTGGTGCCATGCTCGATCGCTTGCGCACCGTACATCGCGTTCAACCGTACCACGCTGGAACCGTGATCCAGAGCCGCCCGAGATGCCCAAGTGCACGCGCGGCGCGCTTCGCGTCGGCGGTCCGATTGAAGAGACCGTAGAGCACCGGACCAGCGCCGCTGACGTCGGCGCGGAACGCACCATGCGCGCGCAACTCGGCCGCAAGCGGCGAGCTCGCGAGGTCGTTCGGCGGGAGCGCAGCCAGGTCTCTCGGACGGCGCACGCTCGCAAGCGAAGCGCGCAGTGCCGCGGCGCGCTGGTCGAAGCCGCTCTCTCCCCCGCGCTGGTCGAACGCCGCGTAGACCTCGGCGGTCGACGACTTGTGCACGTCCTTCGGCAGGAGGAGCAGCACGGCAAAGTCCTGTGGCAGGTCAATCGGCTCGAGTGTCGTCCCGTCGGCGGTTCCGAGCTGCGGACCGTCGCTGAGGAAGAACGGAACGTCGGCGCCGACCTGAGCGGCGAGCTCGTGCAACCGCTCAGGCGGCAGCGGCTGCTCGAGTTGCCCGTTCGCGAGCCTGAGTGCGGTCGCGGCATCGGAGCTGCCTCCGCCGAGGCCTGCGGCCAGCGGGATGTGCTTCTCGATGCCGACGCGCCAGCCGTGTGGCGCGCCGAGCAACGCGAGCGCGGCCCGCACGATCGTGTCCTCGGTGAAACCGACGACCGTCGTCTCGCCCGCTGGCTCGACCCTGATTCGATCGCCGAGATCGATGCGCTGGAACAGCGTCACCAGCTCATGTTTGTCGTCGCCGCGCCGCGGCCCGACGACGAGCGCCAGATTGAGCTTCGCCGGAGCCGGCCCCATCATGCGAGCGCCTCGGCGAGTGCGATGAACTCGAGCGGCTCGAGCTCTTCAGCGCGAACGTTCGGCAGGCGGTCGATGATCGCGAGCGCCTCGACAGCCTGGTCGCGCGATGCGAGCCCCGACAGAGCCAATGAGTTCGCGAGTGTCTTGCGCCGGTGGCCGAAGCCCGCCTCCACGATCTGCTTCACGCGCGGCGGTGCACCCGGTGCGATCCGTCGAAAAGCAACGAGCGCCGAGTCGACGTTCGGTCTCGGCCGAAAGACCTCCCGTGACACCGGGTGGAGGCCTATGCGCTCGGTCGCTAGCTGAACGAGCACCGAGACCGACCCGTAC
The DNA here is from genome assembly GCA_031393705.1 of Thermoleophilia bacterium. Classification (GTDB taxonomy): domain Bacteria; phylum Actinomycetota; class Thermoleophilia; order Gaiellales; family Gaiellaceae; genus PALSA-600. Next base: position 8,169 of record JANMWB010000060.1, read on the forward strand.
GCCTTCGTCGACGGCACTGCGAAGAAACGGTCGGCGACCTCGCGCTGCACCATCACGCACCAGTGGTCGAGTTGCTCGACCGTGAGGCTCTCCGCAACCACCGGTGTGGCGATGTTGTACGGAAGGTTCGCGACGAGCTTGGTGGGTGGTGGATCGAGTGCTGCGATGTCGAGCCGCAACGCGTCGCCCCAGTGCACCTCGGTGTTCGCGATGTCGTCCAGATGCGCCCAGAGCCGCCGGTCGACCTCAGCAGCGTGGATGAACGCCACGCGCTCCGAGAGATACCGGGTGAGCACGCCAAGACCAGGACCGACCTCGAACACAACGTCGGTCGGCTCGAGCTCGGCCAACCGGCCGATCACCTCGAGGATGTTGTCGTCGACCAGGAAGTGTTGCCCCAGACTCTTCTTCGGACGAAGACTCAAAGATCGAACACCGTCTCGGCGTTCGCAACGATCTGGCGCGCGAGGTCTTCCACGTCGACCTCGAGCACGCGCGCGAGCTCGGCATAGACGTGCGTGACATAGGCCGGCTCGTTGCGCTTGCCGCGCACGGGTTGGGGCGCGAGGTACGGGCTGTCCGTCTCGGCGAGCAGTGAGTCGTGGGGGACTTGGCGCGCGGCGTCGCGCAGGGCGTACGCATTCTTGTACGTGACGTTGCCGGCGAAGGAGACGTACCACCCGTTCTCGATCGCCGACCCGAGCAGGTCGGGCGACGAGAAGCAGTGAAGGACCACGGGACCGTCGTGCTCGACCAGCCGCTCCCACGTGTCTTCGTCGGCGTCACGTGTGTGGATGACCACCGGCTTGCCGACCTCTCGCGCCATCGCAAGATGCGCGGCGAACAACTCCTGCTGGGCGGCGTGCGACGCATAGTCTCGGTGGTAGTCGAGCCCGGTCTCCCCCACGGCGACGACGCTCGGGTGTGCAAGGAGCTCGCGCAGCTCGTCGAGGTCGCCCGGGTTGTCGGCCTCGTGAGGATGCACACCGATGCAGGCGTAGACGCCGTCCTCACGCTCGGCACGCGCGACTACTGCACGAGCGGAGGCGATCGTTGTTGCGACGTCGATCACCTGCGTCACCCCGGCACCCCGCGCGCGTGCCAGCACCTCGGACGCGTCCTCGTCGCTCAGATGGGCGTGCGTGTCGATCACGCGCGTCCGATCAAGCGGCGTCGGCCGCTTCGCGCATCCGCGCGAGCTCTTCCTCGACGACCGAGTCGTCGAGTTTCTTGAAGAGCGGCCGCGGCTCCTGCAACGGCTGGCCGGGCTGGAGCTCGCTCGGCGCCCAACCGCCGACCCACGAGCGGTAGTCGCCGGTGAGGATCTCGTGTTTCCTGCCGTCCTCCTCTTCGACCTCGCGGAACTCGAGCGGCCCGGCGAGATACCCCTCGTGTCCGAGCAGCTCGTGCACGACCTGTGAGGTATGCGGCAAGAACGGCGTGAACATCGTCTTCAGGCTGTCGACCGCGCGCAATGCGACGAACAGCACCGTCGCCCCGCGCTCGCGGTCGGTCTTGACGAGCGCCCACGGCGCCTGATCACTGACATAGGTGTTGACGGTCGAGGCGAGTCGCATCGTCTCCGCGAGCGCCGCGCGGAAGCGACCGTTCTCGATGTGCTCACCGACGGCGTCGAAGCCACCCGCGACACCATCGAGCAACGCGCGGTCCTCCGTCGTCAGCTCGCCCGGTTCCGGAACGGCGCCGAAGTTCCGATGCGCACTCGTCAACGTCCGGTTGACGAGGTTGCCCCAGTTCGCAAGCACCTCGTCGTTGTTGCGGCGCACGAATTCCGCCCACGTGAAGTCGGTGTCCTGTGTTTCCGGCCCGGCAGCGATCAGGTAGTAGCGCAGCGGGTCTGGGTCGTAGCGGTCGAGGAAGTCGCGGATGTAGATCGAGTGTTGTCGGCTCGTCGAGAACTGCTTGCCCTCGAGGCCGAGAAACTCCGACGCAAAGACGTTGTCCGGAAGCTGAAGCGGCGCCTTGCCGGCCCCGTACTCGCCACCCTTCTCGTAGCCGAGGAGCATCGTGGGCCAGATCACCGTGTGGAAGACGACGTTGTCCTTGCCCTGGAAGTAGGAGTGCAGCGCCTCGTCGTCTTGCCACCAATCGCGCCACGCGTCCGGGTCGCCGGTCGAGGCGGCCCATTCGATGCTCGCCGAGAGGTAACCGATGACCGCGTCGAACCAGACGTAGATCCGCTTGTTCTCGTCCTCGGCGTAGCCGGGAACCGGAATGCGGATGCCCCAGTCGAGATCGCGCGTGATCGGGCGCGAACGGATCTCGTCGAGCAGGCGCAGCGAGAAGTTGCGCACGTTCGGGCGCCAGTCGTCGTGCCTCTGGATCCAGTGCCGCAGCGCGTCGGCGAACCGCGGCAGGTCGAGGAAGAGATGCTTCGTCTCACGGAACTCCGGTGTCGCTCCGTCGATCTTCGAGCGCGGATTGATCAGGTCGATCGGATCGAGCTGGTTGCCGCAGTTGTCGCACTGGTCTCCACGAGCCTCGGGGTAACCGCAGATCGGGCACGTCCCTTCGATGTAGCGGTCCGGCAGCGTGTGGCCGGTCGCGGGCGAGAACGAGACCATCTGCGTCTGCTCGACGATCGCACCGTGCGCATAGAGCGTCTTGAAGAGATCCTGCGTGACGCGCTCGTGGTTCAGCGTCGTCGTGCGCGAGAAGCAGTCGTAGGACAGACCGAG
>JANMWB010000084.1:0-2695 GCA_031393705.1 Thermoleophilia bacterium
TACCTCTACAAGGGCGCCTACTGGCGCGGCGGCCCCGTCGGCATGACCGCGATCGCGGCCGTCGACATGGCCCTGTGGGATATCAAGGGCAAGGCCGCCGGCATGCCCGTGTTCGAGCTGCTCGGCGGCAAGTCACGGGAAGACGTGCTCGTCTACGGGCACGCGAACGGCGAGACCGAGACCGAGGTGCTCGACTGGGTCGGCCGCTACCTGGACGACGGGTACCGCGCAGTTCGCGTGCAGTGCGGGATTCCCGGCCTCCAGAGCACCTACGGGGTGAGCCCGGACAAGCGGTACTACGAACCGGCAGACGCTGACATGCCGACCGAGAACGTGTGGTCGAGCGAGCGCTACCTCGCGTTCATCCCCGGCGTGATCGCGTCCGTCCGCGAGCGATACGGATTCGACTTCCACTTGCTTCACGACGTCCACCACCGCTTGCGCCCGATCGAGGCGGCAGAGCTCGGCAAGCGGCTCGAGCCTTATCGGCTGTTCTGGCTCGAAGACGCCGTGCCGGCCGAGCTGCAGGAAGGGTTCAGGCTGATCAGGCAGCACACGACGACACCGCTCGCAGTCGGCGAGGTCTTGCCGACGATCTGGGACTTCCGCACGCTGATCACCGAGCAGCTGATCGACTACGTGCGAACGAGCGTCCAGCGCGCAGGAGGCATCAGCCATTTGCGCAAGATCGCGGCACTCGCCGAGTTGCACCACATACGCATGGGCTGTCATGGAGCAACCGATCTCTCGCCGGTCACGATGGCCGCTGCGCTGCACGTCGACATTTCGATCCCGAACTTCGGCATCCAGGAGTACATGCCGCACACCGAAGCGACGTACGAGGTCTTCCCGCACTCGTATGCGTTCCACGATGGCGCGCTGCACCTCAGTGACGAGCCGGGGCTCGGCGTCGACATCGACGAGGAGGCCGCGGCCCGCTACCCCTACCGCCGCGCATACCTGCCGGTGAACCGTCTGGAAGACGGAACGATGCACTCTTGGTAGGAGCGGCCCTCGACGCGGGCGCGTTGCGACTCGTCTCGGTCGGAGGCGAGACGATGCTCGCGGTTCCCAGCGACTTCGAAGGGTTCGACAGCGAGCCGGCCGAGATCGACGGCGGGCCCGTTCGCCTCGTGCCGAAGACGTCGGCGACGGCCGCAGCGGTCCGGCAGCTCGTGCCGCACCTGCGTCCGCGCCCACTGGGAACGGCGCCTTCCTTCGGCTTCGGCGACCGTATCGGGCTCGCGACGCCCGGACACATCCGCGCGCTGCGCTCGACCGGGAGCACACTGGCACCGGTGCTCGCACAACAGTCGGCGCGTGAGCTCGAGCGAACGGGACGCTCGTTCGTCGATGTGCTGGACGCCGCCACCTGGGGCGCGCTCGAAGCGGGCTGGACGTCAGGCTACGGCGCGGACGCAGACCACCTGCGCACGACGGAAGAGGTCGAAGGCGCGCTCGCCGCAGGGTTCACGATGTTCACGCTCGATCCGAGCGCGCAGGTCGACGAACGGGCGCGGCAAACATCGTCGGAAGATCTGGAGCGCTCAGTCGAGGCACTCCCCTGGGAGACGCTCGAGGACTCCTGGCAGGCGATGAAGTCGCGGTACGGCGCAGAGGCGGACAACCTCGAGATCGCACGGGCGGCGTGTGTCTTCGGACCTGCGATCGCGCACGTGGTGAAGCTCGCGCGTGTCCTCGATGGCGCGACCTGCGACATCGAGGTCTCGGTGGACGAGACCGCCGCAACCACGACGCCGTTCGAGCATCTGTTCCTCGCCGTCGAATTGCGCCGGCTCGGTGTCGCCTTCACCAGCCTGGCACCGCGGTTTCCGGGCCGGTGGGAGAAGGCGCTCGACGTCGACGGAGACTTTGGGGCTATCGCCCGCGCCGTCCGGGAGCACGCTGACATTGCTGCCGATCACGGCCCCTACAAACTGAGCATCCATTCGGGCTCCGACAAGTTCTCCGTGTACGCACTGCTCGCCGAGGAGAGTGGTGGGAGCCTGCACGTGAAGACGTCGGGCACCTCCTACCTCGAAGCGCTTCGCGTCGTCGCCGCAACCCATCCGGACCTGTTCCGCGAGATCCTCGCGATCGCGCGGTCGCACTTCGAGCTCGACCGCGATTCGTATGAGCTGTCGGCGGAGGCGCACGTGCCGTCGGGCGACGGAGACCTGCCGGCGCTGCTGGACGATCCCGGCGCGCGGCAAGGCCTGCACGTCACCTACGGCGCGGTGCTGGCGGATGCAGAGATCGGGCCTGCGCTGATCGCTGCACTGAACGATTCGTCGACCGAATATGCGCGGGTTCTCGAAAGCCATCTCGGTCGTCATCTCTCCCTCCTGCAATGAGCTCCGGCCCCTTCTCCCTCCAAGAACGCGTCGCGGTGATCACCGGCGGCACGGGTGCAATCGGTGCTGCGCTCGCTCACGGCCTCGCCCAGGCCGGCGCAAGAGTCGCCGTGCTCGCGCGTCGTGAGGAGGCCCTGGAGCGCACCGTCAGGCACCTGACGGACGAGGGTCACGAAGCGATCGGCGTTCGCGCCGATGTACTCGACGCTGCTTCTCTCGAAGCGGCCCGCGACAAAATCGTCGAACGGTTCGGCGCCGTCGACATCCTCGTCAACTGCGCAGGCGGCAATGTCGCCGACGCGACGCTCAAGGACGACGCGTCACCGTTCACGCTGTCGATC
>JANMWB010000099.1:0-16501 GCA_031393705.1 Thermoleophilia bacterium
GAAGGTCGACATGCTGATCCACTTCCTCTACCGCGACGAGCCCAACGTCGCGCGCTTCCAGAGCGGACTGGTCACGCTGACGAACGCGGTCAAGCCCGCGTATGCCGCATTTCAATTGCCGCTTGCGCAGATCTCGCGCACTGCGCTCTGGGGTCAACTGCGCGCGCCGGCAGCCACGTCGACGGCGCGGCTCGAACGACGCGTTGGTTCACGCTGGCAGACGCTTGCGACCGTGCACGCAGGCGCCGGTGGTTACTTCCGCTGGAGCGGAGCGCTCGTACGCGGGGAGCAGGTGCGTGTGCACGCAGGCTCGCTCGTCGGCGCGACGCTGACCATTCACTAGCGCTGCGTCACGCGTCGATCGTAACGTGCCCTGGCTCGTTCGCCACACGCTCGAGCCACGCGCCGATTGCCGGATAGCGGTCGAGCTCGAACTCGCCCTCGTACGCGACGTGGGTGTACGCATAGAGCGCAATGTCCGCAAGCGTCATCGCGTCGCTGACGAACCACACACGCCCGTCGAGGTGCCGTTCCATGGCGTCGAGCGCGCGATAGCCCGCCGCAACACGCTCGTCCAGACGGTTGGTGAAATCTTCCCGCGGTCGATCCGAGTAGGCGAGCCAGAAGCGCACGACCGCGATCGCCGGTTCGTGGTCGTACTGTTCGAAAAACATCCACTGCAGCACCTGCGCGCGTTCGTACGGATCGTCAGGGACAAAGCGCGTCCCCTCGCCGAAGTACCAGCTGATCGCCCCCGACTCGCCGAGCGAGCGTCCGTCGTCGAGCACGAGCGTCGGGACGCGGAGCGCCGGGTTGAGACCGCCGAGCAACTTCGGCCGGTTCGAACGGTCCGCAACAGAGACTTCCTGTCGCTCGTAGGCAATCCCGAGGTGCGCGAGCAGCAGTCGCACCTTGTAACAGTTGCCCGAGACCTGGCTGTTGTAGAGCAGCATTGGAAAGACGCTAGCTACTCGCGTTAGGGTCACGCAATGCGGCATGTGCTCTGGATCGGTGGCCCGCCCGGCTCGGGGAAGACGACGGTCGCCACCCGACTCGCGAAACGTCACGGGCTCCGTTGGTACAACGCCGACACACGTACCTGGGCGCATCGCGACCGTGCGCTGCGCGACGGGAACGAGGCGGCGCATCGTTGGGAGGCCTGGCGCTACACGCGCCACACCTCGCTGACACCTGAGGAGATGCTCGCGATGTCACTGCACCAAGAGCGCGGGCAGATGGTCGTCGACGATCTCCTCGCCACTCCCACTTCGCCAATGACCGTCGCGGAAGGGACCACCGTGTCCGCAGCACTCGTCGCAGGGCCTGCGCGCTCCGTCTGGTTGATCCCCACGCCCGAGCTCCAGCACGCACGGTTGACTGAACGGGACGGCGATGCGAACGAGCTCTACCTCCTGCTAGCCGCGGAGATCGAGCGTGAGGCGCGCAAACACGGCGCACCGATCCTGATGATCGACGGCTCACAGACGATCGACGACACCCTCGCAGCGGTCGAAGGGCTCTTCGCAGAAGCGCTGGCGGCGGGACCGCGCGCCGAGACGCCGGCAGAGCGCCGCGCGCTCCTCCGCGAAGCGAACCTCGCAATCGTCGAGCAGATCCGTGCGTTCTACGCACGTCCGTGGGCAGACGGCGACGCCGACTCGACAGACCGGAGCTTCGTCTGCGAGTGCGGCGATCCCGCGTGCGAGGAGAGCGTCGTCCTGGCGGTCGGCGCGGTTGCGGCAGGGCCCGCGCTCGCTCCCGGGCACATGCCGTGAGATAGTCGACGAGATGAACGGCGAGAGCATCCTCGACACGATCGGCGACACCCCGCTGGTGCGCCTGCGACGGATCGTTCCCGCGAGCGGCGCGGAAATCTGGGTCAAGCTCGAGTACCGCAACCCGACCGGCTCGATGAAGGACCGGATGGGGCTCTCGATGATCGAGGGCGCCGAACGCGACCAGCTGATCGAGCCCGGCACGACGATCGTCGAGTACACCGGCGGCAGCACCGGCCCGGCGCTCGCGCTCGTCTGCCGAGCGAAGGGCTACCACGCACGGATCGTCATCTCGGAGTGCTTCAGCGAGGAGCGCATCCAGCTGATGCGCGCGCTCGGCGCGGAGCTCGACCTGATCCCCGCGGTTGAGGAGCGCGGGCGCGTGACCGCGCAAGACATCCACAACATGGTCGAACGCGCAGCCGAGCTTGCGCGCGAGCCGGGGACGTATGCGACCGACCAATTCAACAACCCGTACGTGATCCCCGGCCACCGAGACATGCTCGGTCGCGAGATCTGGGAACAGACGGAAGGCGAAGTGACCGCTTTCTGTCACGGCATCGGCACGGCGGGCTCGCTGATGGGCGTTTCCGAGGCGCTGAAGGCGCACAGTCCCGAGGTGCGCATCGTCGCGCTCGAGCCGGCGGGCTCGGCTGCGATCAGCGGCGGCCCGAGCGGCTCATTCGCAATGCAGGGCTGGACGGGGATCGTGCCGCCGCACTGGGACGCCGACCGCGTCGATGACATCTGGACGATCGAGGACGCCGAGGCGATCGCGATGACGCTCCGCCTCGCGCGCGAGGAGGGCATCTTCGCGGGAGTCTCGACGGGCGCGAACGTCGTCGGCTCGCTGCGCCTAGCGGAGGAGCTGCCGCCGGGCTCCGTCGTCGTGACGCTCGCCGTCGACAGCGGCTTCAAGTACATGGGCGCCGCGCCGTATGCGGCCTAACCGAAGAGTGGTGCGAGGTGCGCGTTGAGAAACGTGTCCGCCGGGTCGAGTGAGCGGCGCATCGCGATGAAATCGTTCGCCCTCGGGTAGCGCCCGAGCAGCTGCTCGCGTGTCAAGTAGTGGAGCTTCCCCCAATGCACGCGCGCGTCGTACGTGCCGAGCAGCCGGTCGACATCTCGGAGGTAGGTGTCATAGTCGGTACCCGGCGTTCCGGAGACGGAGATGACAGCGGTGTCGCGCTCGTAACTGTGTGACAGGAACGCCTCCTCGCGCCCGACGGTGCGCACCTCCATCGGGAACACCGACGTCGGCAGGCTCGCGAGCATCAGCTCGCGCATCGCAGCGAGCGCCTCGCGTCCTTGCTCGTACGGCACGAAGTACTCGAGCTCGTGGAAGTTCGGCTCGTACACCATCGGATAGATCACGTGCGCCGGCCCGACGCGGCGGCGCGGTTCGTCCGAGTCCGCAGTCGAGTCGTCGACCTCGTCGTAGATCTTCACGTGGCACTTGTCGGTGAGTGACTCGCCTGCGGTCGCGAGACCGTAGAGCGCCGCCGAGTCCTCCGACGGCATCCAGAAGAACGAGTAGTGGCGGTGCTCTTGCGCCAGTTCGTCGAAGCGCCCCCACGCTTCGTCCCAGCTCCAGTGCTCGATCCGCTCGCGCAGCCGGTAGGCCGGTGCCACCTCGAGCTCGACCTCGGTGATCACGCCGAACATTCCGACGGAGACCTGCGCGGCGTGGAGGCGGTCGGGCTCGTCCTCGCCCATCTCGACCACCTCGCCCGACGATGTCAAGACGCGCAGACGCCGCCCACCCGACGAGAAGCTTCCGAGGCGAAGCCCAGAGCCGTGCGTCGCTGTCGAGATCGCGCCCGCGATCTGCTGGGCGACGATGTCACCCTGGTTGGCGAGCGCCAGTCCTTGCGCCCAGAGCGGCACGCCGAACTCGCCGATCGTCGTCGACGGCCCGACGACGACGCGGCGGCGGCTCGCATCGATCGAACGGATGCCGCCGAGCCCGCGCAGGTCGAGCAGCAGGCCGTCGGTCGCAACGACGGGCGTGAACGAGTGCCCGGCTCCGGCGACGCGCACGGGAAGTCCTCGCCGCGTCGCAGCCGCGACGAGCGTCGCAACCTCATCCTCGCTCGTCGGCGCCGCTCGCTCGGCGGGGTTGAAGGACTGGTTGCCAACCCAGTTGGTCCAGGTGCTCACTTTGACATCATCGACGAAGCGAATGGCTGACGGGGCCGTCTACGTGCGCTACCTGGTCGACGACGTCGATGCAGCCCGCGACTTCTACGTCACACACCTCGGGTTCGAGCTCGTCTGGAGCGCAGGCGCGGCGTTCGCCGAGATCGCGCGCGGGAACCTCCGCCTGCTGCTGAGCGGCGCCGGCAGTTCCGCCGCGCGACCGATGCCGGACGGACGCCAACCGGGACCGGGCGGCTGGAACCGTATTCATCTGATCGTCGACGACATCGCAGGCGAGGTCGAGCGGCTGGGCGCAGCGGGCGTCACGTTCCGCAGCGAAATCGTGACCGGCTCCGGTGGCGCGCAGATCGTGTTCGACGATCCGTCGGGCAACCCGGTCGAGCTGTTCCAGCCAACCATCTAGTCTTGTCGCTTGCAGCTCGAGCTCACGCACTTCACCGACCCCGCGTGCCCGTTCGCGTTCTCGGCGGAGCCGGTGCGCAGGCGGCTGCGCTGGCACTACGGCGACCAGCTCGTCTGGCACACGCGGATGATCGTGCTGACGCTCGAGCCGGGCGAAGCGGAGCGGCTCGCCGAGGGTGCGCCGAACCTGCAGCGGATCTACGGGATGCCGATCGACCCGGTCCCGTATGCGCGGCCCGCGTCCTCCGAGCCCGCGTGCCGCGCTGTCGTCGCGACACGTGTCCACGCGCCGGGGAGCGAGGAGCGGCTGCTCCGGAGGCTGCGCGTTCGTGTGATGCAACAGGGTCTGCTCGACGATCCGGAGTTGATCGCCGCCGCCGCGCGGGACGCGGGGCTGGATCCGCTGGAGCTCGGCGAATGGTGCAAGCGCGACGATGTCGAAACGGAGTTGCAGGCTGACATCGAGGCGGCGCGCACGCCCCACCCCGCCGCTCGCGCGCTCGACCACAAGCTGGGCGGCCCCCGCTCGCGCCGCCGCTACACCGCACCGAGCTATGAGCTCACGCGCGACGACGGGACCCAGGCCGTCGTGCCCGGCTTCAACCCGGTCGAGGCCTACGAGACAGCGATCGCGAACCTCGCACCCGAGCTCGAGCGCCGTCCGAGGCCGAAGCTCGTCGACGAGCTGCTGGCGTGGGCCGGTGAGCCTCTGGCCACCGCGGAGGTCGCTCTGATCATGCACTTCGATCCTCGCGACGCACGCGCCGCGCTCAGCCGCGTCGCGACGCCACTCGCCGCCGGAGCTGACTTCTACTGGACGCTGGCATGAGCTTGCGACAGGCGTGCTCTTGAGATGAGTAGCGCCGTTCGCCCGTACACCCCCGAGGAACTCGGGCAGGTTTTGGGGCTCCGGGAGTCGACCGGCGAAGTGTGGCCTGGCACCGACGCTCCGATGCGCCTGCTGCTCGACTCGAGTGCGATCAGCGTCGTCGCAGAAGATGACGGACGCGTCGTCGGCTGCGGATTGGGCGCGGTGGCGGCCGGGGTCTAGGCGATCGTCAGATCCGACTTCGTCCCGAGCGGAGCGGGAGGTACGTCATCGTCTGCTATACATCTCTACAACTGTTTAGTTGATTGGAGGATCGTATGGCATTGCCCCACCCACTCCCGGACGATCTGGTCGAACTGATCGCCCGTCGCTTTCGCGTGATTGGCGAACCGATGCGGATCCGGGTACTCGACCGGCTCCGTGAGGAGGAAGCGACCGTGTCCGACCTGGCGGAGGTTCTCGACGCCTCGCAGCAGAACATCTCCAAGCACCTTGCCGTGCTCGCGGACGTCGGGATCGTGGGTCGCCGAAAAGCCGGCAACCATGTCTATTACCGCATCGTCGACGAGAGCGTCTTTGCTCTGTGCGACCAGGTCTGCGGCTCCGTGCAACAGCAGCTGCGCGCCCTAAACGAGCTCGTCGCCGGGGTGGGACGCTGATGCGCCGGCCCTGGCCTCTCGAGCGCGTTCTCTTCGCACTTGCAGGTTCGATGACGCTCCTGAGCGTTCTCCTTGCAGTGCTGATCAACCCCTGGTTCTTGGCCCTGGCCGTGTTCGTCGGCGTCAACCAATGGCTTTTCGTCGGAGCAGGCTCGTGCCCCGCCTCGCTCGTCCTCGAACGTGTGGCCGGCCTCGAGCGGGGTTGCCGCAGATGAGCGTCGTCACGGCACGCCCGGTCGCGACGGTCAAACCAGCGATCAACCCTTCGAACGCGGTCGGGCCTGTCGGGCGGCTCGGCCGCTGGACGAGCGACCACGTTCGCGTGGTCGCTGTGTCGTGGGTCGTGATCGCAATCGTCTTCGGCGCATTTGCGCCGAGCGTGGAGTCGGCGCTCTCCGGCGCAGGCTGGCAGGCGAATGGCTCCGGGTCGGTCCAGGCGCGCCAGCTGATCCAGCGCAACTTCGCGGGGCTCTCGAGCTCAGCGCTGATGGTCGTTGTCCACTCGCCGAGCAAGACCGTCTCGAGCACTGCGTTCGACGCGACCATCCTCCGCGTCGAGCGGCTCTTGCGAGCAAACCGTTCCGTCGCATCGGTTGTGGCGCCGCGCGCCGGCTCGACGATCTCCACGGACGGGCACACGGCGATCGTCACGGCGGGAGCCAAGGGTGACCCTACGGCCATGGTGTCCGCTGCAGATGCGCTGAAGTCGAAGCTGCACGCTGCGGGCGCGAATGGGGTCGAGGTCTCCGTCACTGGCGCATCCGGAATGTGGAGCGACTTCAACGCCGCGAACCGCACCGCAATGATGAAGTCCGAGCTCTACTCGTGGCCGGTCACGCTCGTGATCCTCACGCTCGCCTTCGGCTCGCTCGCGGCTGCCGGTCTGCCGCTGATGCTGACGATCCTCGGCCTCGTCGCGTCGGCAGGCCTGCTGGCGCTTCTGACACGCGGCTTCGAGATCTCGATCTGGGCGATGAACTTCGCTCTCATGTTCGCGCTCGCGCTCGGGATCGACTACGCGCTCTTCATCGTGCATCGCTTCCGCGGGGCCTTCTTCGGCTCGAAGCTGTCGGCGCGTGATGCTGCCGCCGTCGCGATGGACACCGCGGGCAAAGCGGTGCTCTTCTCCGGAGCAACGGTTTTGATCTCGCTTTCCGCAGTGATGCTGGTGCCGAGCCCGGCCTTCCGTTCGATGGCACTCGGAATCATGGTGAGCGTCGTCTTCGTGCTTGCCGCAACGCTCACGCTGCTGCCTGCGGTGCTCGCGCGGCTCGGCTCACGCGTCGACGCGCTACCGCTTCGCTGGGTGCACTCCGGCGAGCACCGCTCCGCCCGGTTTGCCCGCTGGGGCGAGCGGCTCTGGCGCCATCCCTACCTGTACGGATCCGCCGCGACGCTTGCCCTCGTGTTGCTCGCGCTCCCGGTCTTCGGGCTCAAAACCGGTATGCCCTCGATCAAGGTCGTACCGACGACCGATGCCTCCCGCGTCGGTTATGCGCAGGTGCAGCAAGCATTCGGCACGGGTGCCCCCGGCGCTCTCCAGATCCTCGTCCCGAGGAAGGCTGCCGCGACCGCTGCAGCCGTTGCAGCCGCCGACCCCGGGATCGCCCGCGTGCTGGCCGCGCAGCCTGGCGGCAGCAAGCTCGCACTTGTCCAGGCGATCCCGAGCACGGACCCGTCGAACCCGGCGACCGGCCGCACGATCGATCGGCTGCGCTCAACGCTGCCTTCGACCGCCCTTGTCGGCGGCGCGGCAGCTGAGAACCACGATCTCGAACAGGCGCTGGTCGCGAAGACGCCGCTCGTCATCGGGATCGTCCTGCTCCTCGGCTTCCTGCTCCTTCTCGTCGCGCTGCGCGCGCCGCTGATCGCCGCGCTCGGCGTCGCAACGAACCTGCTTGCGACGGGGGCCGCCTTCGGGATCGCCCGCTTGATCTTCCAGGACGGCCACGCAGCCGGATTGCTCGGCTTTCAGCCCCAGGGTTTCCTCGACGGCTGGGGGCCGGTGTTCTTCTTCGCGATGATCTTTGCGATCTCGATGGACTACACGGTGTTTCTGCTCTCCTCGGCGAAAGAGCACTACGCCCGCTCCGGCGACCCGCATGAGGCGATGATCGGAGGGCTCGCGCACTCCGGTCGTGTGATCTTCGCCGCAGCCGCTGTGATGGTCGCCGTCTTCTTCACCTTTGCGCTCTCAGGCCCGCTCCCGCCGAAGGAGATGGGCGTCATTCTCGGCGTCGCCGTTCTGCTCGATGCGATGCTCGTTCGCCTGATCCTGATTCCGACGCTGCTCCGGATCTTCGGTCACGCAGCGTGGGCCCTCCCACGGTGGCTCGACCGCGTCCTCCCGGACGTCAAGTTCGGTCACTCGTGATGCTCGAGCTATGGCAGACCGAATGGTGCCCCGCGTCGCGCCGCGTACGCGAGCGGCTCACCGAACTCGGCGTCGACTACGTGGCGCGGCAGGTTCCCGTCGAGAAGAGCGAACGAACTGCGCTGCGGCGGGTGTCCGGCACCGACTCGATCCCAGCACTCCTCATCGCCGACAGCGCGGCCGTGATCGGAGAGCAGGCGATTCGCGCGTACCTCGACGAGCACGTCACGGAACCGACCGCCGCAGCAGAACATCGGATCAAGGCGGAGAAAGCACGCCGCCGCTACCTGGAAGAGGAGTGCAAATGTCCACCGCCGCATACACCCTGAGCACGACCACCGAGCTCTCGTTCGAGGACGCCGTCGCGCGTGTCCGCGACGAGTTGCAGACCGAGGGCTTCGGCGTCCTCTGCGAGATCGATGTGCAAGCGACGCTGCGCGAAAAGCTCGGAGTCGAAGAAGAGCCATACCTCATCCTCGGTGCGTGCAACCCGACGCTCGCCCACCGCGCATTGAGCGCCGATCCCGACATCGGCGCGCTTCTTCCCTGCAACGTCGTCATCTACCGACGGGACCACGCCACTCACATCTCTGCAATCGACGCGGAGCGCATGCTCTCGATCGTCGGCAGAGACGACCTGGCACCGATCGCGTCCGAGGTGCGGGCGAGACTTGCATCCGTCGTGGAGCGAGCGGCGGAAGCGACCTCGTAGAGAGAGCAGCACCTCCCGTGTGATTAGGTCGGCGCCGCGCCTTCCACCGGACTAGCCTGACGGAGTGCTGAAGTCGACGGCGTTGGCCTCGACCGTCCCGGCGGTCCGCCCCGGCGCCGACTGGTAGGTCCAGTACAGGTTCGTGTGCGCGATCACCTGGTCCGGTGGCGGCGCGCCCCAGGCTGTCTCGTCCTCCGTCGTATGCGCGTCGCTGACGAGTGAAGCGTCGTACCCACGCGCAAATGCGCCGTGGAGTGTCGAGCGGACGCACGCATCGGTCTGTGCCCCGACGACGACGAGTCGCCCCACGCCGAGGCCTGCCAGCACCATCTCGAGGGTGGTGCCCTCGAAGGCGTCGCCGTAGTTCTTCTCGATGAGCGGCTCGGCGTCCGCCGGGCTCAGCTCAGGCACGATCTGCCACTCCTCGCTCCCCCTCGCGAGCCCCTCGTCTGAGTGCTGGACCCAGACAACGGGAACCTGTTCACGCCGCGCCTTCTCGACGAGGCCGCCGACGTTCGCGACGACAGCGTCGCGCTCGTGCGCTCCTTCCATGACACCGTTCTGGACGTCGATGACGAGGAGTGCGGTGTTCGGTCGCTTGTCGAGTGTGGTCATGATTTTCCTTTCCGTGAGACTTTATCCCCGGCCGACCGGTAACCGTGAGGATCCCGCACGAACGCGATTGGGCTTCCGCCTTCGCGCGCGTCCTACGCAACCGGCAACGTCAAGATGAAGCGAGATCCGAGACCGGGGCCGTCGCTTTCGGCCCGCAGCGTTCCTCCGTGCGCTTCTGCGATCGCCCGCGCGATTGTCAAGCCGATGCCACTGCCGCCACGATCGCGGCTCCGCGAGCTGTCGGTGCGGTAGAAGCGCTCGAATACCCGAGCGAGCAGCTCAGGCGGGATCCCCTCGCCGGTGTCAGCTACGCCTACCTCGACAAAGTCCTCTCCGGCGCGCGCCGCCGTCAGGACGACGCCGCCACCTGACGGTGTATGCCGCAGCGCGTTCGACAGCAAATTCGCGAACACCTCGGCGATTCGGTCTCGATCGACTTCGACGGCCGGTAGCCGCTTGCTGCGCTCAACGCGCAGCGAGACACCCTTGTCGGCGTACGCAGCGTTCGCAACGGCGGCTGCGTCGGCGATCAACTCGTCCCAATCGACGCGGACGCGGCGCAGATCGAGCTGACGCTCCTCGGCAAGCGACACTTTGCGCAGATCCTCGACCAGGCGTCCGAGTCGGGCGGTTTCCGTGTGCAAGAGCTGCCATGTGCGCACGGTGGGCTCCACGACGCCGTCACGCAACCCTTCGACGTAGCCGTTCAGCGTGGCTACCGGCGTGCGAAGTTCATGCGCGACGTCGCTCAGAAGCTCATGGCGACGCCGCTCCGTCGACTCGAGCGCGTCAGCCATCTCGTTGAACGCAGATGCGAGCGCTCCGAGCTCGTCGTTGGCGGCTATCGCCACTCGCTCGCCATAGGAGCCCTGAGCGACGCGGCGCGCCGCAGCCGCAAGCGCGCGGATCGGACGCACGATCCGGGCTGCAAGCATCCAACTGATCGCGGCGGCGGTCGCGACGGATGCTCCCACGGCGACCGCGAGCGAGATCAGGAGCGCGTCGCCGAAGGCGGAGTCGAGATGCCGCATCACCGAGTCCGGCACCACTCCGAGCGCTTCGCGCACGTGGTGATGAAAGATTGTCGGTCCGATCTCAAGCGCGACGACGACCAACGACGCGGTTCCCGCGAGGATCACAAGAAGTTGCGCGGCGAGAATCTTCCCGCCGAGACTCCGACGTAGAGGAGGCGGCTTCATCCGGTACCGATGCGGTAGCCCACACCACGTACCGTGCGGATGTACCGAGCGGCAGCTGCGTCGTCGCCAAGCTTCCGACGAACGTTCGCGAGATGGACGTCGACGAGGTGGTCGTCGCCAAACCAGTCAGGCCCCCACACACGCTCCAGCAGCTGGCGGCGGCTGAAGACGACCCGCGGCTCGGTCGCAAGGACGTCCAGCAGATCGAACTCGAGCTTGGTTAGCTCAACCGGCTGGCCGCCAACCGACACCTCACGCGCGGCGGAGTCGATCTCGAGCGCTCCGATCTGCCGTTTGCCAGCGGTGCCACCTGTCCGCGGCCGGCGCAGCATCGCCCGGATCCGAGCGACGAGCTCCGGCGGTGAAAACGGCTTCGTGATGTAGTCGTCCGCGCCCGTCGAGAGGCCGACGATCTTGTCGGCTTCCTCTGCCTTCGCCGTCAGCATGACGATGTAGGCGTTGCTGAACTCTCGGATCCGGCGACACGCTTCGATGCCGTCGAGCACCGGGAGCATCAGGTCGAGGACGATCACGACGGGATCGAGTTCGCGCGCGAGCTCGACAGCCCGTTCGCCGTCGCCCGCGAGAAAAACATCGAAGCCCTCACGTTCGAGATACGAGGCAACGAGCTCGGCGAGAGGCTGCTCGTCATCGACAACCAGAACGCGAAGGCGGGAAGCTGCTGTGCTTCCCGCCTCGCGCTGCTGTTGCTGCTGCTTGTCCTGGTTGCTCATTCAGAGATCGTGACGAAGCTACCGTGCCACCAGTGATCCCAGATCGCTCCGGTCGAGGCGTTCACGGACATCATCCCGACGATCTTGCCGTTCCGTTGGGTCTCCATGGTGAAGTAGCCGGGGAACGCGTCCGCATCGGGAACCGTCAACGAGGAGTCACGCTGAGCGAGCCACCGGTTCGCAACCTTGATCGCCTGCTGCGCCGAGACCGGTCCCGAGGCGGGCGTCCGCACCGGGCCGCCGCCGGCCCCCATCATCCCGGACGAGCCTGACGAGCTCGAGCTCATCATCCCCCCGCTCGATCCCATCATCGCGGAGCCGCTTCCCATTGCACCGCCGCCCATCATGCTGCCGCGCGCGTGCCCGTTCATCAGCCCGTAGCGTGTGTTCCACATCATCGCCGGTCCGTACTCGAGCGATGTGTTCCCCGTTGCAGGGTCGACGAGCACTTCGATCGCCGGCTTACCGGAGCTGTCGTCGAGCCGGGCGTAGAAGTTGTTCCTGAACCGAATCACTTCCGCGACCTTCAGATCGAGACGGTCGGCGAACGCCTGCGCCCGCGAGCGGGCCTCGACGATCGTGCTCACCGGCGCCGAACTGCCACTGCGATAGCTCATCATCCACGCGGTCGAGCTGTTGTGCATCCAGCTCGGGCTGCGCGTCGACTCCCGGCTCATCGCCCATGCGCCGGAGCCGACAAGCCCGGCGATCGCAGCGACCAGAACGACGATCGGAAGTGTCTTTGCGCCCATCGTCATCACAACCTTTCCGCGTGCGCTGCCCGCAGCCTCTTTCGCAGCGTGTCGTAGGTGTCGGAATCGATCTCGCCGCTTGCGAGACGGCGATCGAGGACCTCTTCCGGCCGCTCGGCGATTGACGCCCCGCTCGAGCGGTCACTGCGGCCGAAGAGAGCTGCCATCGCCCACACAATCGCGGCGATCAGCACCACCCAGAGAACGGACATGAACACCCAGCCTCCGGCGCCCATTCCTCCTGACCAGTTCATCATCATCTGCTCCTTCCGAGTTGATGCCTCGAACGGTAGAAGCGGGCGGTCAAGGCTCAGGTGCGCTGTGCTCAAGATTCGGTCAAGAACGAGCCGGCGAAACGATTGTGTCGCAACGCACGGCCGCCCCCTTTCGGGGGCGGCCGTTCCTTCAGCCCGCGGAGTCGCCGACTAGCGGACCGAAACCGTCAGGCGCAGCGTGTTGTCGGGGCCGATCGTCTTTACGTTCATCGGCACTCCCATCTCAACCACCTTCGTCTTGAACCGGTAGATCCCCGGCTGCGTGAAGGTGACCGCCTGCTTCTGGCCCATCATCATGTGCCCGCGGATCGCGATCTTCGGCCCAGCCACCTGGACGAGCCCGTGCGGGTCGATGTCCTGGTCGATGATCTGCAGGCGCCCGCCGCGCTGCACGCTCATGGTCATCGCTGCTGCCTGCCGGCGGCCGTTCGACCACACATGGCAGCCTTTGACAACGTGCTGGATGGTGAGCTTCATCGTCGCGGTAGACGAAGCGGGAGCAGCCGTCGTGCCGCCCATCGTCATCGGAGCGACGGCCGGAGACCGCGTCGGAGACGCTGCCCGGTCGAGGGCGAGGGCGGTGCCGGTCACGATGGCCGCGCCGACAACGACTCCCACTAGCGTAGTCAGGATTTTCGTGGTCATGGCGACTCCTTCGTAATTGGATTGGCACACCAAGTGTCCCCCCTTCGTCCGCGGTCCAATCCGCGAGTGCACCGAACCGTTTGCGGATTTCCCGTAGAGCTTGCGGGGCGCTCAGCGGGGGAGCCGCAGGCGCTTCAACGCGAGAGCGTTGACGGCTACGAGGACGCTCGAACCGGACATCGAAATCGCCGCGATCTCCGGCCGCAACGTGAAGCCGAGCGGCTCGAACACGCCGGCCGCGATCGGCAGGGCGAGCGAGTTGTAGCCGATGGCCCAGGCGAGGTTCTGTCGCATCTTGCGGAGCGTTCCACGTCCGATCTCGATAGCGGTCGCGACATCGACTGGGTCTGATCGCATCAGGACGACGTCGGCGGTTTCGATCGCGACGTCGGTGCCGGCGCCGATGGCGATCCCGACATCTGCCTGAGCGAGCGCGGGGGCGTCGTTGACGCCGTCGCCGACCATCGCCACCCGCCGGCCCTGCGCTTGCAGCTCCTTCACTTTCAGTGCCTTGTCCTGCGGCAGCACCTCCGCGATCACCTCGTCGATTCCGAGCTGCGCTGCGATCCGTTCGGCGGTCTGCCGGTTGTCGCCGGTGAGCATCACCGGCCGAACGCCGATCGACTTCAACGCCTCGATCGCGGCCGCAGCAGTCTCGCGAGGCGCATCGGCGATCGCGACGACGCCGATCGCGCGGCCGTCGTGTACGACATGCACAACCGTCTGGCCCTTGCCGGCAAGGTCATCGGCCTGTTCCGAAAGTCCCTCGAGCGCGGCATGCTCGCGTTCCAGCAGGCGTGCATTCCCGATCGCAACGCGATGCCCCTCGATCGTGGCGGTAGCTCCCTCGCCTGGGACCGCCTCGAACGCCTCCGCCCTCGGCGCGTCGAGGCCCCGTTCCTTCGCAGCTCGGACGATCGCTTCGGCAAGAGGATGCTCACTCTCGCGCTCGAGCCCCGCCGCGAGACGCAGCAGCTCGTTCTCGTCAACGCCGTCGGCTGTTACCACCGCTACCACCTGGGGCTCGCCCTTCGTCAAGGTGCCGGTCTTGTCGAGGACGACGGTGTCGAGCGACGCAATCTGTTCGAGCGCAACGGCGTTCTTGAAGAGGATCCCGCGCCTGGCACCAAGCCCGGTGCCGACCATGATCGCCGTCGGAGTGGCGAGGCCAAGCGCATCGGGGCAGGTGACGACGACAACGGTGATCGCGAACAGAAGCGCGCCTGTCACCGGCTTGCCGAGACCGAGCCAGACAAGAAAGGTGCCGAGGCCGCCGAGCAACGCGACGAGCACGAGCCAGAAAGCTGCGCGATCGGCAAGTCGCTGCGCCGGCGCCTTCGAGTTCTGCGCCTGCTGCACGAGCTTCACGATCTGCGCAAGCGCGGTGTCCGAACCGACAGCAGTTGCGCGGGCGCGAAGCACTCCCTGCTTGTTGATCGTCGCGCCGATGAGCTTTTCTCCGGGATGCTTCGAGACAGGGAGGCTTTCGCCGGTCACCATCGACTCGTCGACGGATGACTCTCCTTCAACGACTTCGGCGTCAACGGGCACCTTCGACCCGGGCCGGATGAGGAGAAGATCGCCGACGACGACCTCGGCTGTCGGGAGCTCGAGCTCCTCGCCTCCCCGGATCACGACCGCCTTGGGTGGGGCGAGATCGAGAAGCGCACGGATGGCCTCGTTCGCGCCGCCGCGGGCACGCATCTCGAACCAGTGGCCGAGCAGGACGAAGGTGGCGAGGAAGGCCGCCGCTTCGTAGAAGACGTCGCCCTTGATCCAGAAGGTCGCTGCAACCGAGTAGACGAAGCCGGTGCCGATTGCAACAGCGACCAGGACCATCATGTCGAGCGTCTTCGCCTTCAGAGCGCGATAGGCGCCGGTAAAGAAGATCTGCGACGAGTAGAAGACAACCGGCAGCGACAGTAGAAGCTGCCAAAGCGAGGTACGCATCCCGAACGGCGTCGGCGGCGTCGAGCCGAAGATGCTCTTCCCGAGCGGCGACCAGAGCGCGATGGGAATAGCGAACACCAGCGCGACAAGGAAGCGGCTGCGCATGTCGCGGACCATCGCGTCCATCGACATGCCGGCATGGCCGCCATGCCCGTGACCGTCGGCAGCGTCGGCGCGCTCGAGGGCAGCGTGATCATGCGGGGGCGCAAGCGGCTCCCCATCAGCAAGCGGATCGCAGATGTGTCCTGGCACCGACCGGCCGGCGCAGTGGTAGCCGCACTCCTCGACCCAGTGCTTCAGCGCCGGAACATTCGTCCGCGTCGGGTCGTACTCGACGGTCGCTGTCTGTGCGACCGGGTTCGCATCAACGCTGAACACTCCGGCCTGGGCGCCGAGGCGCCGTTCCACCACCGTTTTCTCCGAGGCGTAGTGGAGACCGCCGACGTGCAGAACCACTGACTCCCGTTCTGCGACGGGAGTCACCATCAGCGCGTCCTTGCGAATCGCTGGACCGCCGCGAGAAGCTCCTCGGTCTTCTCCCGCGCATCCTCCGCGTCGCCGGAGGTGAGAGCGCCCGCGACGCAATGGCGGACATGGTCTTCGAGAATCTTGTAGGCGAGCGACTCGAGCGCGGTGTTGACGGCCGCGACCTGCGTGAGGATGTCGATGCAGTAGCGATCGCCTTCGACCATCTTCTCGATCCCGCGCACCTGCCCCTCGATCCGGTGCAAGCGCTTGATCAGCGCGTCCTTGCCGGCGGTGTACCCGTGCGTCTGCGTCTCGACGTCGCTCACGGTCATGCTCCTTCACGATCGGAGTGGAAGCGGCGCAGCCGGAGTGAGTTCGTGACCACGAACACACTCGAGAACGCCATTGCAGCGGCGGCGATGATCGGGTTGAGCAGGCCCGCCACGGCAAGCGGTATCGCCGCCGCGTTGTAGGCGAAGGCCCAGAAGAGGTTTCCCTTGATCGTCTTCAGCGTCTTGCGGGCAAGCCGGATCGCGTCCGTTGCCGCACGCAGGTCGCCTGACACCAGGGTGATGTCCGAAGCTTCGATTGCGACGTCGGTTCCGGTGCCGATCGAGAGACCAAGATCGGCCTGCGCGAGTGCCGGGGCATCGTTGATGCCGTCGCCGACCATCGCGACGACCTCGCCTTGCTCCTGAAGCCGCCTGACCTCCGCGGCCTTCCCGTCCGGATAGACCTCGGCGAGGACACGGTCGATGCCGACCGCCTGTGCGATGCGCTCGGCAGTCTCACGGTTGTCGCCGGTGAGCAGAACCGGCGTGAGCCCGAGCCGCTTCAGTCCGGCGATCGCCTCGGCGCTCGTCGGCTTCACGGTGTCCGCCACGACAAGGCGGGCGATCTCAGCTCCATCGAGACGAACGACGATCGAGCCGCCGCCGCGGCCGACGGCGAC
>JANMWB010000117.1:0-6026 GCA_031393705.1 Thermoleophilia bacterium
ACGGGAACGTCGACGAGCGAGACGAGCTCGGCAGTCAGTGAGTGGTCGGCGGTCCCGGTGTACATCTGCTTCGCCGAGCGCGGGTGCAGCGTCAGCGACGACGCGCCGGCCGCGACCAGCCTGGGACCGACGTCGAGGCACGTGCGGGAGCCGTTTTCGACGCCGCGGCGCATCTTCACGCTGACTGGGAGGGAGACGGCGGTCGAGACGGCCTCGACGAGCCGGCAGGCATGATCGGGATCGTCGAGCAACGACGCGCCGGCGCCTGTTTTCGTCACCTTCTTCACGGGGCAGCCGAAGTTCATGTCGACGATGTCGGCGCCGGCCGCCTCGACCATCCGGGCCGCCTCGGCCATCGCCACCGGGTCGGAGCCGAAAATCTGGATCGCCAGCGGGTGCTCGTCCGAGCCGACCCGCAGGTAGCCGAGCGTCCGCTCGTTCCGGTGCTGGATCCCGGCCACGGAGACCATCTCCGAGCACACGAGCCCGGCCCCGTAGCGGCGGCCCTGGCGGCGAAAGGCCTGCACACTGACCCCTGCCATCGGGGCGAGGACGAGGCGGGTCGGGATCTCGACGTCGCCGAGGAACCAGGTGTCGTGGAGATCGATGTTCATAGCCCGTAAAGCGTAGCCGGGAAGGCTTGCGGACCCCTTGACGCCGCCGCTACCATTCCCGCCCATTTACGGCGGTCAGGAGGGTATTGCTTGAAGGACGTCATTCTCACGGCAGACGGGTACAAGAAACTCCAGCGGGAGATCGATGTCCTGCGCAACGACAAGCGTCGTGAGGTTGCCGAGCGCATCCGGATCGCGCGCGAGTTCGGCGACATCGCAGAGAACGCTGAGTACGACGACGCCAAGAACGAGCAGGCGATGCTCGAGCACCGGATCGCGCAGCTGGAAGAGCGGCTCCTGTCCGCGCGCGTGATCACGAAGAAGGAGATTTCGAAGGATTCCGTCTCGGTTGGCGCGCACGTGCGCCTGCGCGACATGCAGGCCAACAAGACCTTCGAGTACCACATCGTCGGTTCGGCCGAGGCCAACCCGGCGGAGAACAAGCTCTCGAATGAGTCGCCCGTCGGCAAGGCGATCATCGGCCACAAGAAGGGCGACGTGGTCGAGGTCTCCGCTCCTCGTGGATCATTGAAGTTCAAGATCCTCGAGATCAAGGCCGCCTAGCGGTCCGCCGCAAACCGGGAGCACTAGGCTTGCGCACCATGGAAGTGGTGCGTCTGGAAGATTCCCGGCTCGGCGAAGCGAGCGACGTGCTGGCGCGCGCGTTCCAGAGCGACCCGGCCTGGGTCTGGCTGATCCCGGACGCAGACCGGCGCAAGCGGCTGCTGCCGTGGCTCTTCCGGGTCGGCTTCGACGTCACGGCCGCCGACGTCTGGACGACGTCGGGGGTCGTCCGTGGCGCAGCCCGCTGGCTGCCACCGGGCCGCCCGCCGATGCGTGTCGGCCCGACGCTGCGGGCGCTCGTCACGACGCCGTTCCGGCTCGGCTCCGCGATCGGCCCGTTCCTCGCCTACGGCCGCGCCGTCGAGGCGCTACGCGCCGAGGCGATGCCCGACCCGCATTGGTATCTCGCGGGGATCGGCGTCGACCCGTCGGCGCAGCGCCGCGGTATCGGCACGGCTCTGCTCCAGCCCGGGCTCGCGGCCGCCGCGCGCGCCGCGCTGCCGGCCGTGCTGCTCACGAACAACGAGGCGAACCTGCCGTTCTACGAACGGCACGGCTTCCTCGTCGTGGGTCGGGAAGAGACACCGAAAGGCGGGCCTCAAGCCTGGGCTATGGTCAAGGCGCCGTGACCGACGTAGGCTCGACGGAGTCGTCAAACACAGTGACGCCAAAGAGGTTCCCGAACCGGGATGAGATCGCGCGCGTGCACGAGGAGGCGGAGGCGCTCGAGGCCAACGAGGAGGGCTCGGAGACGCGCCGTCTCGCGGGGCGCGTGATGGCGCGGCGCGACATGGGGAAGCTCGTGTTCCTCGACCTCGTCGATCGCAGCGGGCGCATCCAGCTGCTCGCGCCGGAGGCGCGCACCGGTGAGATCGACGTGCACCTCGGTGACGTCGTCGGTGCGATCGGCAAGCCGACGAAGAGCCGACGAGGTGAGCCGTCGCTGATCCTCGACGAGCTCGTGCTCCTCTCGCGGAACCGCTCGCCGCTGCCGGACACCCACCACGGGCTGACCGACATCGAGCAGCGCTATCGGCGCCGCTACCTCGACCTGCTGATGAACGAGGACGTGCGCGCGGACTTCGTCCTGCGCGCGCGGATCGTCACCGCCATCCGGCGTTACCTCGACGGCGAGGGCTTCATCGAGGTCGAGACGCCGATCCTGCAGCCGCGCTACGGCGGCGCGTTCGCCGAGCCGTTCGTGACCCACCACAACGAGCTCGACCAGGATCTCTACCTGCGCATCGCCACCGAGCTCTATCTCAAGCGGCTGATCGTCGGTGGGCTCGAGCGCGTCTACGAGATCGGCAAGGACTTCCGCAACGAAGGCGTCAACTTCAAGCGCAATCCCGAGTTCACAATGCTCGAGTGGTACGAGGCCTACGCCGACTACCAGGACACGATGCGGCGCATCGAGAGCATGATCGAGTTCGTCGCCCAAGAGACGCTCGGCACTACGAAGACGACGTTCAAGGGAAATGAGATCGATCTCAAGGCACCGTGGAAGCGCGTCAAGCTCGTCGACGAGTTGCAGGAGTTCGACCTCTGGACGAAGGACTACGACGACCTCAAGCAGCGTCTCGAGTCGCGCGGGGTCGACGTGTCGAACGACAAGACGTGGTCGCAACTCGTCGACAAGGCGGTGACGGCCTATGTCGAGCCGCGCCTGATCGAGCCGACGATCCTCTACGACTATCCGATCGAGCTCTCGCCGTTCGCGCGCGTCACCGACGACGATCCGGAGATCGTGGAGCGCTTCGAGTTCTACGTCGGTGGGATGGAGCTCGGCAATGCGTTCACGGAGCTGAACGACGCCGAGGAGCAAGCGCAACGGTTCGCGATGCAGGCCGACGAGGGAGCGGGCGGCAACGTCGAGGCCGAGCAGGGCGACCCCGACTACGTCGAGGCGCTCGCCTACGGCATGCCGCCGACCGGCGGGCTCGGGCTGGGTATCGACCGCCTGACGATGGTGCTCGCGGGGAAGGACTCGATCAGGGACGTGATCTTGTTCCCGGCCCAGCGGCAGAAGGACTGACTCGGCGCCAGTTAAGGTGAGCCGCATGTCGCGGCGTTCGAAACCAGATCAGACCGTGGCGGAGGAAGCTCCGCCGGCGACGGCCGACGACGGTGTGCTCGCGCAGCGGTTGGGCGAGCTGACGCATCGCGAGGTCGCCTTGCGCCGCATCACCGAGTCGGTGGAGAAGCAGCGCACGCACCTGGAGGAGCGCGAGCGCGCGCTTGCGAGCGCGACGTCCAAGGCTGCGGCTGCGGGCGAGGAGCGGCTCGCCGAGGCAGTTCGCCGCGCCGAGCAATCCGAGCGACGCGTCCGCGAGCTCGAGCAGCACGTCGTTGAGCTGAAGGCGCGCCCGGAACCGCAAGCGGAGCTGCCACCGCGCGACGTCGTGATCGCAGCGCCGGCGCCGGGAGAGGAGTCGCCGCTGCGTGCCCGCGCCGTCGATCCGGACGCCAGCGAGGCGGCGTACACGCTGCAGCGCCTCGAGCGGCTCGTGCACGACGCGCAGCTTCGCGGTGACCCGCAAGCCGAGGAGTGGGCCTACTACTTGCCGCTGCTCCGCGAGCACGCCGAGCCCGACGGCCGCCTGCCGGCGCAGTTCGCCGCACTCGTCGACAGCATCTTCGAAGCCCAGTAGAGGCTTGATGTGAAATTCAGGCACTCACGGATGGTGGCTCAGACGCGGCGCATCTCGCCCGGTTCGGGCTTGAACGTAGGCACCGCTATGCCCTGCGCCCGACCCGTGCGACCTGCTTGGTCTGAGCCATCCCCGCAAGCACCCAATTTCACATCATGCCTCTAATGCAAACGCGGAACGCCTGGCCCCCGCTGCTCGTCGCCGCCGGCGTTGTCGCTGGTCTGATCGTTGCCGTCTCCGAGCCGACGCTCTACCGCTCGCAGGTGACGCTCGTGATCGAGCGGAACGGCAAGCCCGCCACCGCCGACGCGTCGCTTGCGCGCTCGTTCGCGGAGCTTGCAACGAGCGACATCGTGCTGCGCAACGTTTCGGAGAAGCTCGGCGTGACGGTCGAGCGCGATCGCCTGCAGGTCCGCGCCGGGAACGGCGTCGTCAAGCTCGCCTATGACGCCGGGAGCCGCGTCCAGGCCGCGCGGGTCGCGCAGCAGATCGCGGTCGACTTCTCGCAGGCCGTCGTCAACCGCTTCGGCGGCAGCGGAGCGCAGGCGAGTGTCTTCGACCCGCCACACGACACGGGCCGCGTCTCACCGCACATCTTCCGCGATGCCGGGCTCGGGCTACTTGCGGGCCTCGTCGCTGCCGGGATCGCCTGGAAGCGTCCGCGCCGCCACGGGCTTCGCGAGCGTGGCCGCTGGCGGGTCTCGGCTCTCGAGGCGGCGGTCGAAGCGGCGGCCCCAACCCATCCCGACCGGATTGAGGACTGGCGCGCCTACATCGCGGTGCTCCGGACGCAGGCAGACGACGACCTGCTGCCCTACGCACTCGACGGCGTCGTTCGGGAAGCCTTCGCACCGCTCCTCGACCCCGCGTAACCAACGTGGCTGCTCGCGCGTTCTCCCTGCGTGAGACGGACGAATGCGCTCTTCTTGATGATCGCGGGCCAGTCGGCCCTGGCGCTGCTCGCGCCTGGAGTTGCCGCGGTCCCGGCGTTCGCCAGTTTCCTCGTCGCGGGCCTCGTACTGACCCGCTAGAGGTCCTTTAACGCAGGCGCCTTCGGCATCCGGGTGATGCGGCACACCCGGCAAGGGGAGTACCATGCTCTCTCCTAGAGAAGGCAATCGTTTGCGCCGCCGTTCAGGCGGGAGAGAGGTCTGGAATTGTTCGAAAGGTTCACCGAGAGGGCTCGTCAGGTCGTAGTGCTCGCGCAGGACGAGGCGCGGGCGCTCAAGCACAACTACATCGGTACGGAGCACATCCTGCTCGGTCTGCTGCGCGAAGAGGAAGGTCTTGCCGCGCGCGTGCTCGAGTCGCTCGACATCACGGTGGAAGAGGTTCGCGCACAGGTCGCCCGCATCGTCGGCCAGGGCGACGAGGTCACAACCGGTCAGATCCCGTTCACTCCGCGCGCCAAGAAGGTGCTCGAGCTCGCGCTGCGCGAAGCGCTGTCGCTCGGCCACAACTACATCGGCACCGAGCACATCCTGCTTGGGCTCGTGCGCGAGAACGAGGGCGTCGCCGCGCGCATCCTGCTCGACTTCGACGCAGACGCCGAGAAGATCCGCAACGAGATCATCCGCATGCTCTCCGGTCCCGGCCGACGGCAGGGCGGGGCAGCGGGCAGCACGAGCGAAAAGGGAAAGAGCTCGAAGCTGCTCGACCAGTTCGGCCGCAACTTCACCAAGCTTGCGCAGGAGGGAAAGCTCGACCCGGTCGTCGGACGCCAGACCGAGATCGAGCGGATCATGCAGATCCTCTCGCGCCGCACGAAAAACAACCCCGTTCTGATCGGCGAGCCAGGTGTCGGCAAGACCGCCGTCGTCGAAGGCCTCGCCCAGCGCATCTCGGCGGGCAACGTGCCCGACCTGCTCAAGGGCAAGCAGATCTACAGCCTCGACCTCGCAGCACTCGTCGCGGGCTCGAAGTACCGCGGTGAGTTCGAGGAGCGCCTGAAGAAGGTGATGAAGGAGATCACCCAGCGCGGCGACATCATCCTGTTCATCGACGAGCTGCACAATCTCGTCGGCGCAGGTGCCGCCGAAGGCGCGATCGACGCTGCATCGATCCTCAAGCCGGCGCTTGCGCGCGGCGAGCTGCAGACGATCGGCGCGACGACGCTCGACGAGTACCGCAAGTACCTCGAGCGCGACTCGGCGCTGGAGCGGCGCTTCCAGCAGATCCGCGTCGAGGAGCCGACCAC
>JANMWB010000151.1:0-2643 GCA_031393705.1 Thermoleophilia bacterium
CGCCCGCGCGAAACAGCTCGTGATCGTCGACCAGCACGACGCGGATCACTGGGCGGCCCTCGGCAGCGTCAGTTCGACCTCGGTGCCCGTGCCGGGCGCTGACACGACTGCGGCGGCGCCGCCGGCGCGGCGCATGCGACCTTCGATCGACTCGGCTACGCCGCGGCGATCGGCGGGAACCGCCGTTCGCTCGAAGCCGATCCCACGATCGCGGACGAACACGGCGACCTCGTCACCGCTCGCCTCGAGGTACACCGAGATCTCATCTGCAGTCGAAAACTTGGCGGCGTTTGTCATCGCTTCACGCGCTGCAAGCACCAGCTGCTGGAGCGAGTCGTCCAGTGGCAGATCGCCGGCGCTCGCGAGCTCGACGCGTACGCCGTGCAGCTCTTCGATCTCGGTCGCTGCTTCGGCAAGCGCGTCCGCCAGGGTAACGGCGCTTCCGGCGCCGCTGCCGTACAGCCAGCGGCGAAGCTCGCGTTCTTGGCGCCGCGCAATTGAGGAAACGCGTGGGGCGTCCTGCGCGTGGCGCTGGATGAGCGCGAGTGTCTGGAGAACAGAGTCGTGAATCCGCGCTGCGACCTCTTCGCGCTCCTCGAGGCGAATCCGCTCGAGATGCTCGCGCCACAGCTGCCAGATCCACGGCCCGAGCACGAGCAGGAGCGTGCCGACCACGGCACCAGGCCCGATGAACGAGTTCGACGCGCCGACGTGACCGAGCAGCGTCGCCGCGCCGATCACCATCAGGACGATGGCGAGTTTCGGCAGTGACCCTCCCTGCAGCATCGAGCCGCCGCGGACGACGATCACGCCGAGGCTTGCGACGATCAGTCCGACGCCTAGGACCGCGCCGCTCGAAAGGCCGAGTGCGATGAGTAGTGCGCACGCGGCAGCGGCGAGCAACGCTGCAGCGCGCCAGGTGTGGCGGCCGCCGTCGTACGCCCAGAGGGCGAAGTACAGAAGGATGCCGGCGCCGCCTGCGAGCGAGAGGATTGCGAACACGAGGCGGACGAGCGTCGCGTCGACACCGAGTGTCGACGCGAGCCCTCCGCAAACGCCCGCGATCACGCGGCCGTGTCCGCTCCGCTCGAACGGCAGCACCGGGAGTTGATTCATCCTGCGCGCACCACGTCGATGCGGCCGGCCCCGACGCTCGCGTCGATCACGAGCGGGCCGTGTCCGAAGCGAACCGCGGCATCGCGGCCGTTGTCGTGGTGGCGAAGCACGAACATCTCGCCGAGCTTCGCACGCGCGTTCACCGAGACCGCCGTGTCGCGCGGGACGATGATGCGCAGTTCGCCGACGCCGACGGATGCCTTGACGTGCGTCTCCTTCGTTACCGAGCCGAGCTGAGAGAGGTCGACGCGCAGGTTGCCGACGCCGACGTCGTACTTCGCCTTGACGTCCGAGATCGAGGCGGGTTGATAGGTGTGATTTCCGACGCCGTCATTGAGGCTGACGTTGAACCAGGCGAACGCGATGACCGTCGCCGTTGCGATTGCCGCGACGAAGATGCCGGCGAAGGCGAACACTGCGACGACGATGCCGCGGCGTTTCTTCTCGCGCCGGCTCATCCAGAGAACGACGAGTCCGGCGATCAGGACGAGCACCCAACCGGCGCCCGCCGCAGCGTGTGCCAGGAGGACGGCGATCGCGACGCCGACGATGCCGAGGCCGATGAGGGGCCAGGGCCGTTC
Organism: Thermoleophilia bacterium; assembly: GCA_031393705.1. Taxonomy (GTDB): domain Bacteria; phylum Actinomycetota; class Thermoleophilia; order Gaiellales; family Gaiellaceae; genus PALSA-600. The sequence continues at coordinate 1,698 of JANMWB010000151.1, forward strand.
GTTCCTCTCCGAGAGCACCCGCTCCGCGAACGACTGGTCGCTCCCCTCTTCGGGGATGACCAGCACGGCGGCGAGGTAGACGAGGATCCCCGCGCCGCCGAGCAGCGTAAGGACGATGAGCCCGAGCCGGAAGACGGCGGGGCTGAGGCCGAAGTACCTGGCGAGACCGCCCGCGACGCCGGCGAAGATCCGCGGCGAGACGGTGCGCTCGAGGCGCTTGACCTGGGGGATGTGTGTGCTGTGTGTGTTCATGTTTCGAGAATGCCCGCAGGTTGCTTCGGTGGCTATCCGGCAACACCCTGGTCCGACCCTCAACGCTACTCTCGCCTTTCCATGGCCGAAAAGCTGATCGCAGAGAACCGCCGCGCGCGGTTCGACTATGACTTGCTGGAGCGGGTGGAGGCGGGCATCGTTCTCACGGGCACCGAGGTGAAGTCTCTGCGCGGCGGCCGCACGACGATGGCGCAGGCCTTCGCCGACATCCGGGACGGGGAGGCGTGGCTCAACGGCCTCGAGATCTCGATCTACGACCAGGGAGGCCGCGCGAATCACGAGCCGGTGCGGCCGCGCAAGCTCCTGCTGCACCGCCGGGAGATCGACTCGCTCTACGGCAAGATCCGCGAAAAGGGGTTGACGATCGTCCCGACGAAGATTTATTTCAAGGACAGCCGTGTGAAGGTCGAGCTCGCGGTGGCACGCGGCAAGGAGCAACATGACAAGCGGCGCGACGTTGCGGATCGCGACGCCAAACGGCAGATGGAACGGGCGTTGAAGAGTCGGCGCTAATCTGCACCACGCAACCTAGGGGGGTCTAGGCAGATGGCAGGCACGTGCACGAAGGCATTGATCGTTCTGGTCGCCGCACTCGCGGTTACGACAAGCGCGTCAGCGGCATCGCCTGATGTCTCGGCGATGAACCTGCAACTGGTCGATGTTCCCGGAGCGA
>JANMWB010000163.1:0-26006 GCA_031393705.1 Thermoleophilia bacterium
ACCCGCCGGTTCCCATCGCCGGCCACGCCCGAGAGCACAACTGGGTCAGCTCGCGCAGGCACTCCGCGCACTCGCCGCACGACGGCGCCCAGGACAGCGCGACGTGGTCGCCCACGGCGACGCGCGCGACGTCCGCGCCGACGGCTTCGACCACACCGGCGCCCTCGTGGCCGAGCACGGCCGGGCACCGCGTCTCGGATGTCCCGTCGATCGCGTTGAAGTCGGAGTGGCAGACGCCGCTTGCGTGGAGACGCACGAGCACCTCGCCCGGACCGGGCGGTGCGAGGTCGAGCTCCTGCACCTCGAGCTCCCCGCCCGTGTGCTCGAGGACTGCAGCCCGGATCTTCACGTGGTGGCCTGTGTGCCCGTGGGCTGCTGCAAGCGGCGGAGCTCGTCGAGTGGGATGTGACAGCGCAGCTCGTGCCCCGGCTCGGCCTCGAGGAGCGGGGGCTCCGTCTGCTCGCACACCGCTCCGAGCTTTCGTGGGCACCGCGTGTGGAACACGCAGCCCGACGGCGGGCTCGCGGCGCTCGGGATGTCGCCTTCGAGCCGGATCCGGTCGCGGCCGCCGCCGTCGACGGTCGGCACGGCTGAGAGCAGCGCCTCGGTATAGGGATGGTGCGGGCCGTCGAACACGACGTCGGCCGGGCCGAGTTCCATCACGCGGCCGAGATAGAGAACGGCGATGCGGTCCGAGATGTAGCGGACGACCGCGAGGTCGTGGCTGATGAAGAGGTAGGAGACGCCCCGCTCGGCTTGCAGCTCGACGAGCAGGTTGAGGATCGCTGCCTGGACCGACACGTCGAGTGCGCTCGTCGGCTCGTCGCAGAGGACGAGCTTGGGGTCGCCGGCGAACGCTCGCGCGATCGCGACGCGCTGCTTGAGCCCACCGGAGAGCTGGACGGGCTTCTGCGTGAGGGTGCGCTCCGAGATCCGGACGCGCCCGGCGAGCTCCGCCACGCGCCGCTCGGCCTCCGCGCCGCCGATGCCCGAGAGCTTGCGGAGCGAACGGAGCAGAATGCGCTCGACCGAGTGCCGCCGGTTGAGCGCCGAGTCGGGGTTTTGGAAGACGATCTGGAGCGCGCGGAGGTCCGCGCGGGAACGCTTCTGGAAGAGCGGGGCGAGGCGGCGGCCCTCGAGCTCGACCGAGCCGGAGCTCGGCCCGACGATCCCGAGCAGGGTCCGGGCGAGCGTCGTCTTGCCGCTGCCCGACTCGCCGACGAGCCCGAGCGTCTCTCCCGGCCAGATCGCCGCGCTCGCCCCGGAGAGCGCATGAACGTCGTGGCCCCGCTGGTGGAAGACCTTGCCGAGATCGTTGAATCGGAGGACGGGTTCGGCGCTGCGGTCGACAGGCGGCAGCGTCAGGTCGGCCACCATCTCGCGCGGGAGCTCGCGGGCGCGATCGTGGTGGAAGCAGCGGGCGCGATGATCCGGCCCGACGTCGGTGACGGCGGGCTCCTCCGCGACGCAGCGATCGTCCGCGAGCGCGCAGCGGTCGGCGAAGACGCAGCCCGAGATCTGCGCGCCGAGACTGGGCAGAAAGCCGGGGATCGTGTCCAGGCGCCCGTGGTCCTTGCGGACACCTCCGCGCGGAATACAGCGCAGCAGTCCGACGGTGTACGGGTGGCGCGGGTCCTGCAGGACGGTCTCGACCGGCCCCTCTTCGACGAGGCGGCCGGCGTAGAGCACGCCCACGCGGTCGCACATCTTCGAGATCACCCCGAGGTTGTGGCTGATGAAGAGAACCGCCGTGTTGAGCTCAGCCTGCAGCTTTGCGACTAGGTCGAGCACCTCGGCCTCGACCGTCGCATCGAGCCCGGTCGTCGGCTCGTCGAGGATCAGGAGCGCCGGATCCTTCGCGAGGGCCATCGCGATCACGACGCGCTGCTGCATGCCGCCCGAGAGCTGGTGCGGGTAGCGACTCATCACGCTCGCAGGGTCGGAAATCTGCACGCGAACGAGCGCCTCACGCGTGCGCTCCTCTGCGTCCTTGCGCGACGTTCCGAGCACGGTGAATGCCTCGGCGACCTGTGCGCCGACACGCATGCCGGGGTTCAGGGCCGCGGCGGGGTTCTGGTACACCATCGACACCGTGCGCGCGTGGTATTCGCGCAGTTCGCGCTTGCCGAGCCCGAGGACGTCCTGGCCTGCGACCGTGACCGCGCCTCCGGAGACACGTCCGTTGCGCGGTAGGTAGCGCACGATCCCGAGCGCGACGGTGGACTTGCCGCAGCCGGACTCGCCCACAAGGCCGTACGAGCGGCCGCGCTCGATCGCGAACGAGACGCCGCGGAGAACGGGCCGGTCGATACCGCGCACGCGGTAGACGAGCTCGAGATCCGAGATCTCGAGTGCATGCTCGGCGGCCGGGCTCATCGCTCGTAGATCTCCCGAATGCCGTCGGCGACGAGGTTGACGGCGACGACGAGGCTCGCGATCGCGAGCGCCGGGAAGAGCGTCATCCACCAGTAGGGATCGATCAGCGTCCAGTACTGGTTGATCTGCGCGGCCCAGTCGGGGGAGGGCGCGGCGACGCCGAACCCGATGAAGGTGAGGGAGGCGACGGTGAAGATCGCGTACCCGAGGCGCACGGTGAACTCCACCACCACCGGTGACAGGACGTTCGGCAGGATCTCCGAGAACATGATGTAGGGGGCTCGCTCGCCTCGGAGGCGCGCCGCCTTGATGTAATCCAGCTCGCCCTCGGTCAGGACCGCGGCCCGCACGGTGCGCGAGACCACCGGGCTGAAGATCAGCCCGATGGTGAGGACGACGACCCACGTGCCGGATTTCCCGATCGCGGTGACGATCAGGATCGCCGTGATGATCAGCGGCAGCGAGAGGACGGCGTCGATCACGCGGCTCGCAACGTCGTCTACGACACCGCGGAAGTATCCCGTCACGAGCCCGAGGATCGTGCCGAGCACCGTGCCGACAAAAGTGGCCGCCGGCGCGATCAGGAGCACGTTGCGCGAGCCGGCGAGGACACGCGAGAAGATGTCGCGGCCATTCGTGTCGGTCCCGAACGGGTGCGCCCACGTCGGCTTCAAGTTGGTCACGAACTGGTTGTCGAAGATCGGGTCGTGGGGCGTGACGAGACCCGGGAAGAGCGCGCAGAAGACCCAGAAGCACATCACGACCGCGCCCACGATCACGGTCGGCGAGTGCACGAGCAACTGCAGGCGCTCCGAGCGCGCTGTTCTCGACTCGGAACGGGCTGGTGCGGCCGGCGCCGCGTCGACGGTAGTCACTCGAGTGACCCGAACCTGATCCGGGGGTTGAGCATGGCGTAGAGGATGTCGGCGATCAACGTCACCACGAGATACGTGACGCCGACGACGAGGACGCCTGCTGTGAGGAGCGGCAGGTCCTTCTGGCGGGCTGCCTCGTAGATGAGGCTGCCGATCCCCTGATAGTTGAAGAGCACCTCGACGACGACGAGGCCGCCCACGAGATACCCGACCTGGACAGCGAGGACGGCGATCGTCGGCAGGAGCGCGTTGCGGAGCACGTGCCGGCGGATCACGACTGAGGCGGGGAGCCCTTTGAGGTAGGCGGTGCGCGCGTAGTCGCTGTCGAGCGCCTCGATCATGCCCGCGCGCGTGATCCGGGCGATGTATCCGAACAAGACGAAGGTGAGTGTGATCGCGGGCAGCAGGAGGTACTTCAACTGCGTCAACAGGTTGGCCCCCTGGTTCCATTGCGCGGTGACCGGAAGCCAATGAAGCCAGATCGAGAACGCGAGGATGAGGAAGATCCCGGACACGAACTCGGGCATCGCCGCGAACGAGAGCCCGGCGATCGTGATTGCTTTGTCCGTCGGTCTGCCGTAACGCAGGCCCGCGACGATCCCGCCGAGAATCGAGAGCGGGACGCAGATCAAGAACGCGACCAGCGCGAGCTTGAACGAGTTCGAGAGCGCGGGGCCGAGGAGCTGCCACGCCGGCACTTGCTTGGTGAGCGAGACGCCGAGGTCGCCGTGGAGCAGGCCGCCCGCCCAGTCGGTGTACTGGGTGAGGAGCGGCCGGTTCGCTCCGAGCTGCTTGTTCAGCGCGTCGACCGACGCCTGGGTCGCGAAGGGGCCGAGGACGCTGCGCCCGACGTTGCCCGGGAGCACCGACGAGACCGAGAAGACGATCACGCTCAGCATGAACAGCGTGACGAGCGCGAGGGCGAGGCGCTTGAGCAGGAAGCGTGCCACGAGTGCGTCGAATCGGGCGAACGGCGATCGCGGCGGGCGGGCGGCGGCATGGGGCCACCGCCCGCCCAGCACGTGTTCGCTAGCCCAGGCTGACCTTCGCGAGCCGGATGTGCGAGAGCCCTTCGGGCACGTAGTTCTTCACCTTCGACGAGCTCGCAGTCGTGTAGTTGATGAAGTAGTCGGTGATCACAGGCGTGTCTCGGAGCAGCAGTCCTGCCATCCGCTTCGTCGCCTTCCGCTGCGCCGAGATCTCCGACGCCGCCAGGTACGTCTTCGAGACGGAGTCGAACTCGGGGTTGTTGTAGTGCGACGCGTTCCAGTCGCCCGTCGACATGTAGCACCGCGTGAGGTAGATGTTCGGGACCCCGCGGGCGCCGTACTCGGTGAGCGTGCAGGTGCGGTTCAGCCACGGCGTCGTGGTCGCATAGTCCGCACCGGCCGGCTCCGAGTCGTAGTACTTGGAGGCGTCCATCACCTCGATGCCGATTTCGACGCCCACCTGCCGCGCGTAGGCCTGAATGGACGCCGCGTGGTCGGTGTGGTCGAGGAACTGCCACGTGGTGAGGTTGAACTTCAGGTTCTGTGCGCCCGCCGCCTGCAGCAGCGACTTCGCGAGCTGTAGGTCCTGCTTGCGCTGGTGGATCGACTGGTCGGTCGACGCGAAATGACGCCAGAACGGGTTGTCGTTCCCGACCTCCGCGGCCCCGAGCATGATCTTCGAGACCTGCTGTGGCCTGTTGATGACGAGGGCCAGGGCGCGACGCACGCGCGGGTCCTTGAGTGCCCCGACGTCGGTGCGCATGCAGACCTGGCGGTGCGCCGAGGTCGGAAGCGCGTAGTGGGTGTACTTCGAGCTGTTCGCGAAGGGAAGGGCCTCCTGCGGCGAGAGCTGCATCGCGAGGTCGATCTGCCCCGCCCGCAGCGCAAGGACCATCGGTGCCGTCCCCTGGTAGAAGGTGATGTTGACGCCGTCGAGCGGCGGGTGGCCGCCCCAGTAGGCGGCGTGGCGCACGAGCGTGGCGCTCTTCTTGTCGACGTACTTCGTCACCTTGAACGCGCCGGTGCCGATCATCCCGCTCGCGACCCAGGTCCCGGGCTTCGCCGCGATCGACGCCGGCTGGATGATCGCCTGGTACGTCGTCTGGCTGACGAGGTACGGGAACACGCCGATCGGGGACTTGAGCCGGAAGACGACGGTGTAGTCGCCCTTCGCCGAGACGCCCGATGCGTCGAAGAAGGGGCTGAGGCCGGCGTTCGACCCCTTCAGGCCGACGTACTGCTTCATGCTCGCAACGACGTCCTTGGCAGTCAGTGTCTGGCCGTTGTGGAACTTGACGCCCTTGCGGATCTGGAAGGTCCACACGGTGGCGTCCGCGTTCGGCTTCCAGCTCGTCGCGAGCCACGGCACGACACTCCCGTCCTTGTTCGTGAACGTCAGGTACTCGCCGGGGATGCCCGCGAACGCGAGCGACCCGCCCTCGTTCAGCAGGTACGGCTCGAGCCCGCCGCCGAAGGCTGAGATGCCGACGCGGATCGTCCCTCCGGCCTTTGCGTGGGCCAGCCGTGCGGCCGGCCCGGTCGCCGCGCGTGCTCCGTCGGCGAGACCGAGCAGCGAGCCGAGAATCCCGGCCGAGAGCCCGAACATCGCGCCGCGGCGCAGGAATTCGCTGCGATCGAGCTCTCCCTGCACGAGCTCGTCGATCAGGTTGTTCTCGAGCGGCCCGGCCTCCGTACGGCGGAACTCCTCAATCAGTCTGTGTTCTTCGCGGTCCATCTCCTCCGCCTCCCTTGCCTTCTTTCGAAGTGACTGGACTGGATAGGTCGCACCGCAGGGCGGGAGACTGGGGCAGTTCCGCCGCGCGTTCTTCACCTGCATGGATCGACGGGTCTCGAAAGAGGGACTATCCCATATGCCGGAGGTGCTGGTCAAGAGTTTTGTCTCACCTCTGGACCGGTGTTCACAAAGACAAGACGACAGGAGTAGTCTCAGCTGCGCAGGCTCTGCTTCCGCCCCGCCGGCTGCCGGGAAAACGGTTGTCGGGGTCCTTCCGCATGTGGTACACCATCCCAACTCTTTCGACCCACTCCGATCGGGCTGCCTGCCAGGACATGACGAACGATTCGACGCTGACCCGCGCTTGCACTCTGCCTGCTGGGACCGCGGCCCGGGCGTGAGAGCCGCCGTCTGCCGCGCGTTCGGCGAGCCGCTCACGATCGAGGAGCTCGACCTCGCGCCGCCCCAGGGAAGCGAGATCCGGGTTCGGATCAAGGCCTGTGCGATCTGCCACAGCGACATCCTCCTGATGCAGGGCGCGTGGGGCGGCACGCTGCCCGCCGTGTTCGGGCACGAAGCCGCCGGTGTCGTCGCGGAGGTCGGGCCGCACGTCACCCGCCTCGAGCCCGGTGACCACGTCGTGGTGACGCTGATCCGGTCCTGCGGGGCGTGCGTCTTCTGCACCTCGGGCCAGCCGGTTTTCTGCGAGGCGACGTTCCACCTCGACGAGGCCGGGCCGCTGACCGACCGCGACGGGTCGCCGGTGCGACAGGGGCTGCGCAGCGGCGCGTTCGCCGAGGAAGTCGTCGTCGAGGCGTCGCAGGCGGTCGCGATCCCCAAGGACATCCCGCTCGACGCGGCCTCGCTCCTCGCCTGTGGCGTGATCACGGGTGCGGGCGCGGTGATGAACACCGCCGGCGTCGAAGCGGGCTCGAGCGTGGTCGTGATCGGCACGGGGGGTGTCGGTCTCAACGCGGTCCAGGGGGCCGCAATCTCCGGCGCACGGGAGATCCTCGCGGTCGATGTCTCTGACGCCAAGCTGGCCGCGGCCGTCGCGTTCGGCGCAACCCGGACGGTCAACTCGCTGCGCGAGGACGTGGCCGAGGCCGTCGCCGCGGTGACGGACGGCCGGCGTGCCGACTACGTCTTCGTGACGGTGGGCGCCAAAGCCGCCATTGAGCAGGGCCTCGTCCTGATGCGCCGCGGCGGCACGACCGTGATCGTCGGGATGCCGGCGTCGGGCGTGCTGAACGAGTTCGATCCGGTCGGGCTTGCAGACGACGGCCAGCGGATCGTCGGCAGCAAGATGGGCGCCGCGCGGATCCAGGTCGACATACCGAACCTGCTCGGCTTCTACCGGCAGGGGCGACTGAAGCTCGACGAGCTGATCACCGGCCGGTATGCGCTCGAGGAGATCAACGACGCGGTCGCCTCCTCCCTCCAGGGCGACGCCCTGCGCAACGTCGTCGTCTTCGACTGATGTCCGCGAGCCCGGCCGACCCCACCGCGAGGAGCGCCCGTTGAAGATCGTCGACGCCAGGACGTTCGTCGTTGGAAATCCCCCGCCGCATTTCGGGGGCCGCTACTTCGTGTTCGTCAAGCTCGTCACCGACGACGGCGTCGAGGGTATCGGGGAGGTCTATTCGGCGACCTTCGACCCGCACGTCGTGGCGCGGATGATCGAAGACGTGTGCGAACGGCACGTGCTCGGCGCCGACCCCTTCCACATCGAGGCGCTCTGGCGCAACGTCTACGGCCGCGGTTACACGGGGCGGCCCGACATCTCGCTCGTGTCCGTGCTCAGCGGCATCGAGCTTGCGTGCTGGGACATCGTCGGCAAGGCACTTGGGAAACCCGTCTACGAGTTGCTCGGCGGACGCGTCCACGAGCGCCTCCGCACCTACACGTACCTGTACGCACCCGACGACGCGAGCCTCGACGCCGACGTCTACACCGACCCCGACCTCGCGGCCGCAGCTGCCGTCGCCTACATGGAGCTCGGGTTCACGGCGCTCAAGTTCGACCCGGTCGGGCGCTACACGACGTTCGACCCGCGCCAGCCGAGCCTCGAGTCGCTCGACCGGTCGGAGCGTTACGTGCGCGGGATCCGTGAGGCCGTCGGCGATCGCTGCGACCTGCTCTTCGGCACGCACGGCCAGTTCACCACCTCAGGCGCGATCCGGCTCGCGCGCCGGCTGGAGCGGTACGACCCGCTCTGGTTCGAGGAGCCGACGCCACCGGAGCTTCCCGAGCAGATGGCCGTCGTCGCGCGCGCCACGTCCATCCCGATCGCGACCGGCGAGCGGCTGACGACGAAGTACGAATTCGTTCGCGTGCTGCAGACGGGCGCCGCGTCGATCCTGCAGATGAACCTCGGGCGCGTCGGCGGCCTGCTCGAGGCGAAGAAGATCGCCGGCATGGCCGAGGCGTTCTACGCGCAGATCGCACCGCACCTCTACTGCGGCCCGGTCGTCGGCGCAGCGAACATCCAACTCAGCACCTGCAGCCCGAACTTCCTCATCCTCGAGGGCATCGAGCGCTGGGACGGGTTCCACGCGGAGATTCTCAAGACGCCGATCCGGTGGGAGGACGGGTACGTGATCCCGTCGGCCGAGCCGGGGCTCGGCGTCGAGCTCGATGAGGACGTCGCTGCGCGCCACCCCTACGACGGCGACGAGCTCCACCTCGTCCCGCTCTACGGCCCCGGCGAGTGACCGGGGATCCGGTAGGCGTCGGCTCGCTGCTCGAGCCGCAATCGCTGGCCGTGATCGGGGCGTCGCCGCGCAGCGCACCCGCGATCGTCAACGTGCTGCGCAGTGGCGTGCGCGCGTGGGGGGTGAACCCGGGCCGGACGGAGGTGGCCGGCCTGCCGTGCTTCCCGGATGTCGCGAGCCTGCCCGAAACGCCGGAGCTCGCGCTCCTGCTCGTCAACCACGAGCGCCTCGAGGAGGCATTCGAGGAGGCGGCCGCGGCGGGCGTGCGTGCCTTCGTCGTCCCCGGTCTTGGCAGCGAGGCGGGCGCCGCGGCGCCTGCGGTCACGGCGCGGCTCGCAGCGCGGGCGCGGGCGCTCGGTGCCCAGCTCCTCGGCCCGAACTGCATGGGCTTCGCGCGGCCGAACGGCCCGACTGCCTGGCTTGGCACCGTTCCGGAAACGGTGGCTCCGGGTCACGTCTCCGCGGTCTGCCAGTCGGGCTCGATCGCGGAAGCGCTTCTCGGCCTGGGCGGTCGCGTCGGCTTCCGGTGCGTCGTCTCTTCGGGTGGAGAGGCGGTCACCGACACGGCCGATCTCGTGTCGTACCTGGCCGGCGACTCGGGCACGCGCGTCGTTGCGCTCTTCCTCGAGACGGTGCGGCGGCCTGCCGCCTTCGTGGAGGCGCTGGCCCGGTGCGCCCTTGCCGAGAAGCCTGTCGTCTGCCTGAAGGTCGGCCGCTCCCCGGCGGCCGCGCGCGCCGCGTTGGCGCACACCGGCGCGATTGTCGGCGCCGAGGGAGCGTTCTCTGCCCTCTTACGCCGCTACGGCGTGATCCAGGTCGACGATTTCGGTGAGCTCGTCGAGACGCTCGAGGTCCTCGGCTGCTCACGCCGGCCGCGCGGCGCGCGGGTGGGTGCGATCTCGGAGTCGGGCGGCGAGGCGGCGCTGCTCGCCGATCACGGCGATGCAGCGGGGTTGCCGTTCGAGCCGTTGCCCGAGCCGCTCGCGCTGGCGCTCGTCGCCGAGTTCCCGAACTACCGCGCGCCCGGCAACCCCCTTGATGCCTGGGCGGTCGCTGCGGCGGAGGAGGTCTACCCGCGCTCCCTGCAGTTACTCGCAGCCTCAGGCGCGTTCGACATCCTGATCGCCCAGGTCGACCTCTCGCAGTTTCGGGGCGAGACCGAGCAGGTCTGGATCGAGGCGATCATCCGTGCCCTCGCGGCGGCCACAGCAGGGACGACGGTGTTCCCGGTTGTCGCTTCGGTGCATAGCGCCGACCCACCGCCGCGGTTCCAGCAGCTTGCGCGCGAGCTCGATCTGCCGCTCCTGCGCGGTGCCGGAGGCGCGATGCGCGCGCTCGCGCGGGTCGCGCACTGGAGCCCGGCGCGGGTCCCGGCTCCCGGATCACCTGAGCCGGTTGAGCTTGGCGGCCTGCTCGCGGCAGACGGCGCCCTCGCCGAGCACGAGTCGGCCCTGGTGCTCGAGTGCTACGGCGTCCGCTTTGCGGACCGGAGACGAGCCGGGACGCCGGCCGAAGCCGCAGACGCCGCCGCCGAGCTCGGCTTCCCCGTGGTCGTCAAACTCGATGGGCCGGCGCACAAGAGCCGCGCCGGTGGCGTCGTGCTCGGCGTCGAAAACGCGCAGGCCGCCGCCGAGGCCGCGTCGTCGCTCGGCGGTAGCGTGCTCGTCGCGCGGCAACTCGCCGGTGGCCCCGAGGCGTTCTGCGGCATGACGCGCGACCCGCACTACGGGCCGGTGCTCGCCGTCGGTCCGGGCGGAACGTCGGTCGAGTCGCTCGGCGCGGTCGTCACGCTCGCGCCGGTCGACCGGGAGACGGCGGCCGAGCTCGTCGCGGAGGCCGGGATCGTCACCGGGTGCGACGAGGTCGCGCGCACGCTCGCCGTCCTCGGAAGGCTCGCGCTCGACCATCCCGAGATCGCCGAGATCGACGTCAATCCGATGATCCTGACGACGAACGGCGCCGTTGCGGTCGACGCTCTGGTCGTCGTCGATCGGGGCAGGGCGTCGTGAGCGAGCACATCCTCTACGAGCGCCGAGGTCCTGCAGCGTGGATCACACTCAGCCGTCCAGAGAAGCTGAACGCGATCACGCACGCGATGGTGGATGGCCTGCACGAGGCCCTCGCGCGCGCGCTTGCCGATGACGAGGTGAGGCTCCTCGTGCTGACAGGCGCGGGCAGAGCGTTCTCGGCGGGGTACGACATCGGCGAGGAGATCGAGGACGGCCTGCAGAGCGCGGACGAATGGCGCAACGTGCTCGCGCACGACGTCGAGCTTGCACTGGAGCTCTGGAGCTTTCCCAAACCCACGATCGCGGCGGTGCGCGGCCACTGCCTGGGAGGGGCGTGTGAGCTCGCAATGGCCTGCGACCTGATCGTCGCCGCCGAGGACGCGCGCTTCGGCGAGCCCGAGATCCGCTACGGCTCCGGCCCGGTTGCGCTGCTGATGCCGTTCGTGCTCGGGCAGAAGAAGACGAACGAGCTGCTGCTCACCGGCGACACGATCGATGCCGCCGAGGCGCACCGCGTCGGCCTCGTCAACCGTGTCGTCGCCGGGCCCGAGCTCGAGCAGGCGGTCGGCGATCTCGTGCGCAAGATCGCCCCGACGCCGCTGGCGACGCTGCGGCTGACGAAGCTCGCGCTCACCCGGGCGTACGAAGCGATGGGGCTGCGCGCCGCCGTCGCCGCGAACCTCGACCTCTCGGCGATCCTCAACGCCGTCGACAGCCCCGAACAGCGGGAATTCGACCGGATCGTCGGCGAGAGCGGCCTCAAGGCCGCGCTTGCGTGGCGCGATGCGCGGTACGCCGAGGGCGACTAGGGCGTGAGCTCGTTCGACCTGCACCAGCATCTCTGGCCGCCGGGGCTGATCGAGGCCTTGCAGCGGCAGCAGTCGCCGCCGCGGCTGCGTGGCGGGATGCTGCAACTGCCGAGCGGTGAATGGCGTGTCGATCTGAAGGCACACGAGCTCGATGCTCGCCTTCGCGCACTCGACGAGGACGAGATCGACGTCGCTGTCATCTCCTGCCCGCCGACGCTCGAGCTCGACGAGGCGGTGGTCGAGGCCTACCACGAGGGCGTGCTGGAGATGGTGACCGCGTCGGGCGGCCGGCTGCGCGCTCTCGCGTGCGGCGCGGTGCGGGACGGGTTCGCCGGTGTCTGCATCCCGGCAGCCTCGCTGGCCGATCTGGACGCTCTCGGCCCGCTGCTCGCCGAGCTGGAGCAGCGCGGCGAGTTGCTCTTCGTCCACCCCGGACCGGAGCCCGTTCCCCCGGGCGCGCCTCCGTGGTGGCCGTCGGTCGTCGGCTATACGGCCCAGATGCAGGCCGCCTACGCGCAGTGGCTGGCGCGCGGCGCCGGAGCCTGGCCCGGCCTGCGCGTCCTCTTCGCGATTCTCGCCGGGGGTGCCCCGATTCAGCTCGAACGGTTGGCCTCGCGCGGCATCGACACGCGCGCGGTTCTCTACGAGAACGTCTACCTGGACACGGCGTCGTACGGCGAGCGCGCGCTCGAGCTGACTCTCGCCACCTACGGCGTCGGGCAGATCGTCTACGGCAGCGACCGGCCCGTGATCGACGCCGCGCCGACCTTGCGCGCGGTGCGTGGTTTCGGGCAGGCTGTGGTCGACGCTGTCTGCCGGGACAACCCGGCCCGTCTCCTCGCATGACCCTTCTCACATGACACAGTTCCGCGACTGGATCCACGCCCGTGTCACTCCGGGCGAGAACCTGACCCGGGAGCAACTGTCGGCGCTCGCGGTGGCCGTCGGCGGCGAGCCGAGGTTCTGGGCGGAGCACGTGCGCCACGACCCGCACACGCGGTACTTCCAGCAGCTCTATCGCGACGGCAACCTCGATGTGTGGCTGATCTGCTGGTTGGATGCGCAGGACACCGGCTACCACGATCACGACCTCTCCTCAGGCGCCGTCTACGTCTGCGAGGGAACGCTTTGCGAGGACTACTTCTACCGCGACGCGCACGGCTGGATCGACGTGCGGACGCGGACGCGGCCGGCGGGTGACGTGTTCGACTTCGACGGCGCGTCGATCCACGGCATGCGACACGTAGGCGGGCCGCCCGCCACGTCGGTTCACGTGTACTCGCCGGCGCTCTGGCGCATGGGCTACTACGAGCCCGGCGAAGGCGGTCTCCGCAGAACGTCGATCACCTACGCCGACGAGATGGCGGCCGACGTTCCCTCGCTCGAGCCCGCGTCCTGACGGACTGACGGTGGAGCGGTGACCGTCGTCCTCACGGGCTCCGCGCTGACGCTCGCGCAGCTCGTCGCGGTCGCGCGAGGGAACGAGGGCGTCGAGCTCGATCCGGGCGCGCTCGAGCGGATGGCGCGCGCGCGCGCGGTCGTCGACGGCCCGCGCGGCGGCGATTCACCGGTCTACGGTCTCTCGACGGGCGTCGGCGTCCGCAAGCGCGCGCGCGTCGAGAATGCCGAGCAGTCGGCGTTCAACTCGCGGCTGATTCTGAACCACCTCGTCGGCCAGGGCCCCGTCGCCGAAGAGGACGTCGTCCGGGCGACGATGGTCGTGCTCGCGAATGTCTTCGCACGTGGCGCGAGCTCGGCCGGGCCGAAGCTCGCACAGCGCGTGGTGGGCGCGTTGAACGACCGCCGTCATCCGAAGGTCCGCATCCTCGGCTCGCTCGGGCAGGCCGACCTCGCGCCGATGGCCGACCTCGCTCGCGGTCTGCTCGGTGACACGTTCCCGCTCGCGCCGGGCGAGGGGCTCGCGCTGCTCAACAACAACGCGTTCGCAGCCGGGATCGCGGCGCTCGCGGTCGCCGACCTCGAGCGGCTGCTCGCTGCGTCGCTCGTCGCGGGCGCGCTCGACCTGGAGGGATTCGGCGCAAACCTTTCGATCATCGATCTCGCCGTTGCGCGCGAGCGGCCGTACGCGGGAATCGCCGACGCGGTCGCCGGGCTGCGGCGTGTGCTGCACGGGAGCGCGCTCTTCGAAGCGGGCGCTGCGCGGAACCTGCAGGACCCGCTGACGTTTCGTTGTCTGCCGCAGGTGCACGGCGCCGCTCTGGACGCGATGCGCTTCGCCCGCGCGCAGCTAGAGACCGAGCTCAACGCGGCGCAGGGAAACCCGCTCGTCGACCTCGAGGCGAAGCGGATCATCTCTGTCGGGAACTTCGACGCGCTGCCACTTGCTGCGGCGCTCGACTTCCTTCGCATTGCACTTGCGCCGGTCCTGACGAGCGCGAACGAGCGCATGGTCAAGCTCTTGCAGGCGCCGCTGAGCGGCCTGCCGGAGGGGTTGTCGGAGCGCGCAGGAAGCGCCGAGGACTCCCTCAGCGAGTACGGGCCAGCGGGTCAGGCGATCACCGCGGAGGCGCGGTTGCTCGCGCAGCCGGTGTCGTTCGAGCTCGCGAGCACCGCGCACGCGGAAGGGATCGAGGATCGGGCCACGATGGCGCCCCTCGGTGCGCGCCGCCTTGCCGAAATGACATCGCTCGGCGAACGGATCGTTGCGATCGAGCTGCTTGTCGCCTGCCAGGCGATCGACCTGCGGGGCGAGCGTCTCGGCGCGGGGACCGAGCGGGCGCACGCACTCGTCCGGGAGCGGATCCCGTTCAAGCGTGAGACGGACCCGATCCCGGCGAGCATCGATCCGCTTCGCGAGCTCGTCCGCTCGGGCGCGCTCGCGACGAGCCTTGACGCCGATCGGTGAGCACCGCGGAGCCCGAACGACCGGCGCGGCGTCTCCGAGCGTGTGCCTTTCTACGGATCCAGCGCCTCCCGGGATCGGAGATCCTCTACGGATGCCAACGTCGCGCACGATCTTCGAGCCGTTCCGGATCCATTCGGTCGAGCCGCTGCGGATCACGAGTGAGGACGAGCGGCAGACGGCGCTCGAGGCCGCCGGCCTGAACCTCTTCAAGGTGCCGGCCCGCGATGTGCTGATCGACCTCTTGACGGACTCGGGCACCGGCGCGATGTCGCGTGACCAGTGGGCGGCCGTGCAGCACGGCGACGAGAGCTATGCAGGCTCACCGTCCTGGACCGTGTTCCTCAAGGCAGTGCAGGAGTTGTTCCCGTTCAAGCATGTGATCCCGACCCACCAGGGACGCGCGGCCGAGCACATCCTCTTCTCGGTGCTCGGCGGGCCCGGCAAGGCGTTCCCGAACAACACGCATTTCGACACGACGCGCGCGAACATCGAGCACTCCGGTGCGGAGGCGGTCGACCTCGTCATTCCCGAAGGCCGCGACCCGGCGACGCTGCATCCGTTCAAGGGCAACATGGACCTGGACGCGCTCGATGCATTCATCATCGAGCGGGGGCGCGAGGCGATCCCCGCCGTGATGGTGACGATCACCAACAACACCGGCGGGGGCCAGCCGGTCTCGCTCGAGAACCTGCGCGGCGTGCGCACGATCTGCGACCGCTACGACGTGCCGCTGTTTCTCGACGCCTGCCGCTTCGCCGAGAACGCCTGGTTCATTCACGAGCGGGAGCCCGGCTACGCCGACGTCGCGGTCGCCGACATCGTTCGCGAGATCGCCTCGCTCGCCGACGGGATGACGATGAGCGCGAAGAAGGACCCGCTCGCGAACATCGGCGGCTGGCTCGCGCTGAACGACGACGAGCTCGCGGATCGCTGCCGCAACCTAGAGATCCTCACCGAAGGGTTTCCGACCTACGGGGGGCTCGCCGGACGCGACCTGGAGGCGATCGCGCAGGGGCTGAAGGAGGCGGTCGATCACGACTACCTCCGCTACCGGATCCGTTCCACCGCTTACTTGAGCGAGGGCCTGGAACAGGCCGGGCTCCCCGTCCTGCAGCCGCCGGGTGGGCACGCGGTCTACCTGGACGCGCGTGCGTTGCTGCCGCACATCCCGCCGCTTCAGTACCCGGGACAGGCGCTCGCGGTCGCTCTCTATCTCGCCGGCGGGATCCGCGGTTGCGAGATCGGCACAGTGATGTTCGGGCGGCAGCCCGATGGGAGCGAAGCTCCCGGGGCGATGGATCTCGTGCGCCTCGCCGTGCCACGCCGCACCTACACGCAGAGCCACATCGACTACGTGATCGAGATCGGGGCGGAGGTCGCAGCGCGCGCCTCCGCCATTCGCGGGCTGCGCATCGCCTGGGAGCCGGCATCGCTTCGCCACTTCACGGCGCAGTTCGAGCAGCTTCCCGCGACAATCAGCGTGTGATTCTCCCCGCGCGCGCAGAGGTGGTGGTCGTCGGAGGCGGTGTGATGGGCACGAGCATCGCGTTCCATCTCGCGGAGGCTGGGAGCGAGGTGCTGCTCGTCGAGCGTGACGCGCTGGCGTCTGGCTCCACGAGTCGCGCCGCGGGCGGTGTGCGCGCGCAGTTCTCGGACGAGCTCAACATTGCGATCGCGCTCCGCAGCCTCGAAGCGTTCGATCGCTTCCAGGACCGCCCTGGCGCGGAGATCGACCTGCACAAGGTCGGCTACCTCTTCTTGCTCGACCGCGAGGAGGACGTGCGCGTCTTCGAGCGGAGCGTCGCACTGCAGAACGAGCACGGTGTGCCGAGCCGGCTCGTCGATCCGGCCGAGGCGAAGCGGCTTTCCCCGCTTGCCGGGGTCGACGGCGTGCTCGCTGCGACCTTCTGTCCAATCGATGGGCACGCGAGCCCGGAGGCCGTCGTCCAGGGGTACGCCGCGGGTGCCCGCGAGCACGGTGCGGTGATCGCGACGAACTGCGAGCTGACCGGGATCGAGGTCGAGAGCGGCGAGATCCGCGCCGTGCAGACGAGCGGTGGGCGCGTCGAGTGCGCCACGGTCGTGTGCGCCGCAGGCGTCTGGTCAGCCGCGGTCGGCGCGATGGTCGGGCTGCCGCTCCCGGTGATCCCCTACTTGCGCGAGGTTGGGTTCACGCAGCCGCTGCCGGGCGCGGGGCGACCGCCGCTGACGATCGACTTCACGACGAGCTTCTACTTCCACGGGGAGGGAGAAGGCCTGTTGTTCGGGATGGCAGACCGTGCACAGGAGCCGGGGCTCGACGTGCCACGCGACCCGGACTGGCTCGAGAAGGTGTTTGCCGTCGCGGAGCGCCGCGCGCCCGCGCTCTGCGACGCCGGGATCGCAGGCGGCTGGTCGGGCTTCTACGAGGCGACGCCCGATCACAACGCGTTGATCGGCGAATGGGACGGCGTGTCGCGCTTCTTCTACGCGACCGGTTTCTCCGGCCATGGGTTCCTCCAGGGGCCGGCCGTCGGTGAGATCGTGCGCGACCTGGTGCTCGAGCGCACGCCGTTCGTCGACGTCGCGCCGCTGGCGGTCGACCGGTTCTCATCCGACCGGCTCCGTCCCGAGCACAACATCATCTGATTCCGCTCCGCGGTCCATACTCAGCCCATGCCACAGCTCGTCGCGCTTAGCGCCGCCGGCGACGAGTTCGTCGCGGCTCTGACCGCGGCGTGGGATGCCGGCGACGCGGTTCTGCCCGTCGATCCCCGCCTGCCCTCGAGCGCGCGTGAAGCGCTGCTCGCTGCCCTCCGTGCAGGTGAGGATGTGGAACCGGGCGATGCGCTGGTCGTCGCGACGAGCGGGACGACGGGCGAGCCGAAGGGCGCTGTCCTCACCCACGACGCGCTGGCGTCCGGCGCGCGCGCGACCAATCGCCGCCTCTCGGTCGACCCGGCGCACGACCGCTGGCTGGCCTGCCTCCCACTCGCTCACGTCGGCGGTCTCGGCGTGGTCGTGCGGGCTTTACTCAGCGGGACGCCCGTGGTCGTGCGCGATCGCTTCGAGGCCGCGACTGGTACGACGCTCGCGTCGCTGGTGCCGGCGCATGTGTTGCGCTTCGACGTCTCCGAGTTTCGCGCGGTGCTCCTGGGCGGCCAGGCGCCGCCTGCCGAAGTGCCCGCGAACGTGATCGCCACCTACGGGATGACGGAGACCGGCGGCGGTGTCGTCTACGACGGCCACGCGCTGGACGGTGCCGAGGTCCGCGTCGCCGACGACGGCCACATCTCGCTGCGCGGCCCGACACTTCTCCGCGCCTACCGTGACGGCACCGATCCGAAGGGGCCTGAAGGGTGGCTCGAAACGGGAGATGTGGGCGCGCTCGAAGTGGACGGCCGGCTGACGGTGTTCGGCCGCGCCGGAGACATGATCGTCACGGGCGGCGAGAAGGTCTGGCCGACGCCCGTCGAGCACGTGCTGCAGCAGCACCCCGAGGTGGCCGACGTTGCGGTCGCCGGCCGTACGGACGCGGACTGGGGGCAGCGCGTGGTGGCCTACGTCGTCCCGCGCGACCGGGCGGAGCCTCCATCGCTCGAGGCGCTTCGGGCTGCGGTGAAGGAACAACTCCCGGCATACATGGCGCCGCGTGAGGTAGTCGCGGTCGACGTGCTGCCGAAGACCCCACTCGGCAAGGTTCGTCGCGACCATCTGCCCTGACGCCTCCCGCCTCCTAGGCACCGCGAAAGTCGCGGAGTAGACTCGGCCATTCCCGAGAGTGGGGTGGAATTCTTCGATGGACCGGGCAACTAGCGTGAGCAGCGCGCAGGCCTCCGTGAGCGAATTCGCTCTGGAGCTTCGGTCGTTGCCCCTGCTCGCGGACCTGCCCGACGCCGACCTCGCCGGCATCGCCGAGCGGTTCGAGGAGCTCTTCGCGGACGAGGGCGACCGCGTCCTCGTGCAGGGCTCCGATCGCGGCGGCCTCGGCCTGATCCTCGAAGGGCAGGCGGCATTGCGGATCGACGGCGAGGAACGGGCGCGCTTCGGGCGCGGCGAGTTTTTCGGCGAGCTGTCAGCTGTCCTCGACGCGCCGGTGACCGGAGACGTGGTCGCGCTCGGGCCCGTGCGCTACATCCGGCTGCCGCCGGAGGACGTCGCGCCGTTCCTGCACACGCATCCGGCGGTCTGCTACCGGCTGCTCCAGGCCGAGGCGCGACGGCTGCGCGATCCGCGGCGGTGGTACTCGTCCTCGCCGACGCGCATCGCCGATCCGGGCTGGACCCCGAGCAGCTGGCGCGGGCGAGAGGCGCTGCAGCAGCCGGCGTACCCGGACCCCGCAGCGGTCGACAGCGCGACCGCGGAGCTCGCCACGCAGCCACCGCTCGTCTTCCCCGGCGAGATGCGCCGGCTCCGGGATGCGCTCGCCGAAGTGGCGGCGGGTCGGGCATTCCTCCTACACGCGGGCGACTGCGCCGAGTCGTTCGCCGAGAGCTCTGCCGACGTGATGCGCAACCGGCTCCGCCTGATGTTGCAGATGGCGCTCGTTCTCACCTACAGCACCGGCGTTCCCGTCGTGAAGGTCGGCCGGATGGCCGGGCAGTTCGCAAAGCCGCGCTCTTCGCCGCTCGAGCAGGTCGGCGACGTCGAGCTGCCTTCCTATCGCGGCGACATCGTCAACGGGGAGCACGCCGACGCTGCGAGCCGAATGCCGGATCCGCAGCGCATGCTCACGGCATACGGCCAGTCGGCGACGCGGCTCAACGTGATCCGGGCCCTCGTTGAGGGTGGCTTTGCGAGCCTGCACCAGGCGCATGCGTGGAATCGTGACTTCGTTCGCTCGAGCCCTGAGGGCCGTCGCTACGAAGAGCTCGCCGGCGAGATCCAGCGTGCACTCACCTTGATGCGCGCGGTTGGCGTCGGGCTGGACGCGGTCGACCGCGCGAGCTTTTGGACGAGTCACGAGGCACTGCTCCTACCGTACGAGGAAGCACTCACCCGAAAAGACTCCGCGACGGGCGAGTGGTACGACTGTTCTGCGCACCTGCTCTGGATCGGCGAGCGCACGCGACAGCCCGACGGCGCGCACGTCGAGTTCCTGTCGGGCGTGCAGAACCCGGTGGCCTCGAAGATCGGCCCGTCCGCAACACCGGACGACGTCGTCGAGCTTTGCGAGCGACTCAACCCGGAGCGGATTCCGGGACGTCTGACGCTGATCAGCAGGATGGGCGCGACGAACGTCACGGACCGGTTGCCGCCGCTGCTCGCCGCCGTGCGCGAGGCGGGGCACCCGGTCGTGTGGGCGTGCGACCCGATGCACGCGAACACCTCGACGACCGCAGGCGGGCGGAAGACGCGGCATTTCGACGCGATCCTCGCAGAGATCGAAGGCTTCTTCGCCGCGTGTGCCGCCGAGGCGACGTGGCCGGGTGGCGTGCACCTCGAGCTCACCGGGGAGAACGTCACCGAGTGCCTTGGCGGTGGCGACGACCTCGTCGAGGACGACCTCGAATTGAACTACACGACGACCTGCGACCCGCGGCTCAACGTGCGCCAGTCGCTCGACCTCGCGTTCAGGCTGGGCGCGCTGCTGAGGGCGTGATGGCGGTGCAGGCGACCGAGGCGGCAGGGCGCGCGTTCGTCGAGCGCACGCTCGCGCTTGGTGAGCCCGGCTTGACCGCGATCGTGCTGCGCGCGCCCGACGCACCGCTCACCGTTCTCCCCGCAGCTGTGCCGGACGACATCGTGTCGGTGTGGCATCGGGCCGACGACCGCTCGTTCGCGGGTGTCGGTGTCGCGGGCGCGGTCGAGGTTCGGGGGGTTGATCGTCAGCGGCAGTTGCGGGACGGGATCGAATCGCTGCTCGGCCGCCTGCAGGTGATCGCGGATTGCGATGTCGTGCCGGTGCGACCGGCGCTCGTCGGCGGCCTCTCGTTCGCGCCGGGGTGGGCCGATGAGTACTGGGAAGGGTTCGGCGACGGCAGCTTCGTCCTCCACCGCTGGACGTACGAGCGCGCAGACGGCGCGACGCTGACGCTCGTCGTCGACGCGTCGGAGCTGAACGACGACGGCGCGGCGCAACTGCTCGACGATTACGACCGGATCGTCGCAGCGCTCGAAGCCGCTGCAGACGAGCGGCTTTTCCCGGCGGCCGAGCCGGGCGCCGGCCAGGCCGCGTTGCACCAGATGCCGATGGTCGACTGGATCGAGCACGTACGGTCGATTCAACGCGAGCTCGACGGCGGCGCGTTCGTGAAGCTCGTCGCCGCGCGGCGCTGCGACGTCGACGCCGAGGGTCTCGATGCGCTGTCGGTCGTGGCACGGATGGCGAACGACTTTCCCGACTGCACCGCGTTTCTGTTTCGCCGCGGTCCGCGGGCGTTCGTGGGCGCGACGCCGGAGATGCTCTTCAGGACGCGCGGCCGGATCGTCGAGAGCCAGGCGCTCGCCGGATCGCTGCAGGCGCAGGGCGGCGGCGGAAACCGCGAGGCGCTCCTCACGCACAGCCGCAAGAACCTCGGCGAGCACAACGTCGTCGTGCGCGCGATCGTCGCCGGCCTCGGCGAGCACTGCACGGCCATCGAGCATCCAGCGGAGCCGGAGGTCGTGTACGTGCGCAACCTCATCCACCTGAGCACGCCGATCCGCGCCGAGCTGCGCGACGGAGCGCACCCCATCGACCTGCTCGAGGCGCTGCATCCGACTCCTGCCGTCGGCGGCGTGCCGCGGCACGAGTCGATCGGCTGGATCGTCGAGCATGAGGCGTCGCCGCGCGGCTGGTACTCGGGCCCGATCGGCTGGATCGATACTGCCGGCGACGCAACCTTCCGGGTCGCGCTCAGGTGCGGCGTCGTCGATTCCGGCGGCGCGCGCGTCTACACCGGAGCAGGCATCGTCGCCGACTCGAACCCGTCCGCCGAGTACCACGAGACGTCGCTGAAGCAGCGCCCGTTCCTGCGCGCGCTCGGAGTGGTCGCATGAGCGAAGAGAATCTCCTCACCGAATGGTCGCGTCTGCTGTTCGCGAGCCTCGCGGACGCCGGAGTGCGCGACGTCGTCCTGAGCCCGGGCTCGCGGTCGACGCCGTTCATGGTCGCCGCCGAGCTCGAGCCGCGATTGCGCTGCCATGATTCGCTCGACGAACGCGCGGCGTCGTTCTTCGCACTCGGCCAAGCGCGTGTGACGGGTCGTCCCTCGCTGCTCATCTGCACGTCGGGGACCGCGGGCGCGCACTACCTCGCCGCTGTCGTCGAGGCGAGCCTGTCGTACGTGCCGCTGCTCGTCCTCACTGCCGACCGGCCCCTCGAGCTGCAGGATTGCTCGGCGCCGCAGACGGTCGACCAGATCAAACTACTCGGCGACTTCGTCCGCCGCTTCTACGAGCTCGGGACGCCGGATGCGGCGCCCTCCGCGCTGCACGGCGTGCGGCGGCTCGCCGCACAGGCGGTGCACTACACACAGTGGCCGACGCCGGGTCCGGTGCACTTGAATGCGCGCGCGCGAAAACCGCTCGAGCCGGCGGGCGCAGCGAGCGAGGCAGGAGACGCGCTTGAGCAGCGCGTCGTGGAGCTCCTCGCGCGGCCGATCGTTTCCGCACCTGCGCCCGCGTCGCGCCCGGACCAAGGCGCGATCGAGCGTACCGCCGAGATCTGCCGGTCGACCGAGCGCGGCCTCATCGTGTGCGGCCCTGGGCCGTTGCGCCAGCGCCGGCTGCGCGACGCGGTCGACGGGCTCGCGCGCGCGACGGGCTTCCCGGTGCTCGCGGAGTGGACGAGCCAGCTCCGGCTCGGCGGTGACGACGGGGTGGTGCGCTGCGATGCGTTCGACGCCGTGCTCCGCGCGCCGGCGTTCCGCGAGGGACATCGTCCCGACGTCGTCGTGCAGATCGGCGCCGCGCCTGTCTCCGCCGCGTACGAGCAGTACGTGCTCGCGCACGGCGGCATTGCGAGCATCGTCGTCGCGCCGCACGGCTGGCAGGACCCGTTCAGCAGGGCGACAGAGCTAATCCTCGGCGATCCGCTGCTCGCGCTCGAAGGGCTCGTCGGCGCGCTCGGGACGACGACGCGGCCGAAGTCCGAGTGGAGCGACGCGTTCGAGGAGGCGGAGCGGCGTGCGTGGGCGGTCGTGGACGACGACGTCGCGAACGGTGACGGCGTGCTCAGCGAGGGCGCGGCCGTGCGCACGGTGTACGAGCATCTGCCGCACGGCTCGCTGCTGATGCTCGGCAACAGCCTCTCGGTGCGCGAGTTCGACACCTTCTGTCGGCCGGGCGACGTCGACGTCGAGGTGCTCTGCCAGCGCGGCGCGAACGGGATCGACGGCATCGTCTCCGGCGCGGCGGGAAGCGCGTCGGCGCAAGACGGGCCGGCGACGCTGCTGATCGGCGACGTCAGCTTCCTGCACGACCTGACGGGGCTCGCGCTCGCCGGCCGTGCGGGCGTGCCCGTCGTCGTGGTCGTCGTGAACAACGGCGGCGGCCGCATCTTCGAGGGACTCCCGCTCGCGAGCGTCGGCAGCCTGCCGCCTTCGGTGATGGAGCACGTGACGACCCCGCACGACGCGCAGCTCGAGCACGCCGCGCTGCTCTTCGGCCACCGCTACGGCGCGGCGTCGTCGCCTGCAGACCTCGCATCGCTGATGGACGACGCGTACGGCGCGCCTGGCTGCACGGTCATCGAGGCGAAGGTCAGCTCGCACGGCGCGGCCGAGCAGCATCGACGTGTCTTTGCACGCATCGCCGAAGAGCTCGCGGAGCTCACGGCGCCCATGCCAACCGGATCGGAGAGGTGACAGTGGCCGTCGAGGGAGCCCAGAACTCAGTTTCCGAGTTGTTCGACCCGAGTCGCTGGGAGCCGGTGGACGGTTTCCAGTTCCAGGACATCACGTACCACCGCGCGGTCGACCACGGCACGGTTCGGCTCGCCTTCCACCGTCCCGAGGTACGCAACGCGTTCCGGCCGCAGACGGTCGACGAGCTTTATCGCGCGCTCGACCACGCCCGCATGAGCTCCGACGTCGGGTGCGTCCTCCTCACCGGGAACGGCCCGTCGGCGCGTGACGGTGGGTGGGCGTTCTGCTCGGGCGGCGACCAGCGCATCCGCGGCCGCGACGGCTACCGCTACGCGGAAGGCGAGACCGCCGACACGATCGACCCCGCGCGCACCGGACGACTCCACATTCTCGAAGTGCAGCGGTTGATCCGCTTCATGCCGAAGGTCGTGATCTGTGTCGTGCCCGGCTGGGCGGCGGGCGGCGGCCATAGCCTGCACGTTGTCTGCGACCTGACACTCGCGAGCCGCGAGCACGCGCGCTTCAAGCAGACCGACCTCGACGTGTCGAGCTTTGACGGCGGCTATGGCTCCGCGTACCTCGCACGGCAGGTCGGGCAGAAGTTCGCGCGCGAGATCTTCTTCCTCGGCCAGGAGTACGACGCGGAAGCGGCGTACCGCATGGGCATGGTCAACGCGGTCGTTCCGCACGAGGAGCTCGAGACGGTTGCGCTCGAATGGGGGCGCCTCGTCAACGGGAAGAGCCCAACGGCGATGCGGATGCTCAAGTTCTCGATGAATCTGATCGACGACGGGCTCGTTGGCCAGCAGGTGTTCGCAGGCGAGGCGACGCGGTTGCTCTACATGACGGATGAGGCGCAGGAGGGCCGCACCTCGTTCCTCGAGAAGCGGCAGCCCGATTGGTCTCCCTTCCCCTACCTCTATTGATGGAGCTGTACGTCTACTCCGTTCCGATGCGCATGCGGTTCCGTGGCATCGACGTGCGCGAAGGCGTGCTGATCGAAGGCGACGCGGGCTGGGGGGAGTTCTGCCCGTTCCTCGAGTACGACGATCGTGTCGCGGCGGCTTGGCTCGCAACGGCGATCGAGGCGAGCACCACCGGCTGGCCTGCACCGGTCCGCGACCTCGTCCCGGTGAACTGCACGGTGCCGGCGGTCGGTCCCGAGCGCGCGTACGAGATCGCCGCTACGTCCGGGTGCACGACCGCGAAGGTGAAGGTGGCCGATCATCCGAACTCGCTCGGCGAGGACGCAGACCGGTTGGCGGCCGTGCGCGACGCCCTCGGCCCCGACGGCTTCGTGCGGTGCGACGCGAACGGGTTGTGGCAGGTCGACGAGGCGGTGACTGCGATCCGGGCGCTCGACCGGGCCGCCGGTGGGCTCCAGTACGTCGAGCAGCCGTGCCGCACGATCGACGAGCTTGCCGCAGTGCGCAAGCGGGTCGACGTGCCGATCGCCGCGGACGAATCGATCCGCCAGGCGGAAGATCCGATGCGCGTCGCTGTTGCCGAAGCCGCCGACATCGCGGTGTTGAAGTGCGCGCCGCTCGGCGGTGTGCGCCGCGCGCTCGAGGTCGCGGAAGCGGCAGGTCTCCCGTGCGTCGTCTCGTCGGCACTCGAGACGAGCATCGGCCTCGCCGCCGAGCTCGCGCTCGCCGGTGCGCTCCCACAGCTCGACTACGCCTGCGGCCTCGGCACGATCGGCCTGCTCGCCGGGGATGTCGTCGCCGAGTCGTTCGTCCCGGTCGACGGCATGCTGCCTGTGCCGCGCCGGCCGCCTGTGCCCGACGCGACCTTGCTCGAGCGGTTCGCGGCTGATGACGAGCGCGCCGACTGGTGGCGTGAGCGTCTCGCGCGCGCCGGGCTTGAACTGGGCGCGGCGCTCGCGTGATCGACGTCTACACGCACTTCGTGCCGCCGGGTCTCCTCGACGACCTCGAGCAGGTGAGCGGAACGCCGCACGTCTTCCGGACGCTGTTCAGTCACAAGCCGACGCTCGTGGATCTCGACCAGCGGGTCGAGCTGCTCGATCAGTTCGGCATCGACGTCAACATGCTCGTCCCGTTGCCGTGGCTCGACACAGTCCCTGCGGCAGCGACCGATCCCGCGCGCGCGCCACAGATCGCGCGGCGCGCGAACGACGCGTTGGCCGAGGAGATCGCGCGCCATCGCACGCGGTTCGTCGGCGTTGGTCTCGTACCGACGACGACACCGGATGCACTGCTTGCCGAGCTCGAGCATGCGGTGGGTGAGCTCGGGTTCGCAGGCGTGATGATCCCGGTGGGGCCGACGGTCAAGCGACTGGACCATCCGGACTTCGAGGAGTTGTTCGCGCGGTCGGAGGAGCTTGGCAGCGGCATCTGGCTTCATCCGTCGAGGCCAATCGTTCGCCCGGACTACGACGACGAGACGACGTCGCGGTATCTGCACTGGCAGACCCTCGGGTGGCTCGCCGACACGAGCAGCGCGATGGAGCGCATCGTCTTTGCCGGCATCTTCGAGCGCTACCCCGACGTCAAGATCATCACCCACCATCACGGCGCGCTTATCCCGCTCTTCGCGTCGCGGATGCAGCTCGGGTGGGACACGTTCGAGACGCTCGCGGGGCTGCCGATGGAGACGTCGATCTCGCGGCCGTACATCGATCACTTCAAGCTGTTCTACGGCGACACCGCGACGTTCGGCGTCGAGCCGCTCGTGCTGCAGCAGGCGATCGAGTTCTTCGGCGTCGAGCGGATCCTGTTCGGCTCCGACACGCCGATGGACGACCGAAGCGGGCAGACGTTCATCCCGAACACGCTCGCGAGCATCGACCAGATCGGGCTGCCGGACGAAGCGCGCGCGGCGGTCCTGGCCGGGAACGCCGAG
>JANMWB010000167.1:0-6806 GCA_031393705.1 Thermoleophilia bacterium
CCGTTGGGCGTCTCGTACGGCATGTCTTCCTTGCGGATGTAGTTCTTCTTCCGGATCTCGACCGGGTCGAGTTCGAGCTCCTGCGCGACGATGTCGATGATGCGCTCCGTGAACCACAGGTGCTGCATCCGCGAGTAGCCGCGGTTCGGCGAGACAGGCGCCTTGTTGGTCGCGACCTGCGTGAACTCGAGCCGAATGTTGCGCCACTTGTACATCCCGGGCGTCACCTGGGCCCAGATCACGCCCCCAAGCGGCTCGTAGCGCAGCCAGGCGCCCGCGTCGTCGAGTGCCTTCGTGCGGAAGCCGAGCAGCGTGCCGTCGTTCTTGACCGCGACCTCGGTGTCCTGGAACCAGCGCTCGTTGCCGTGCGACATCGACGAGTGGAAGTCGGTGCGCCACTCCGTCCAGTTGACAGCGCGGCCGAGCTTGCGTGCGAGCAGGCAGCACGCGACGAGCTGCGGATGCGTCGTGATCTTGTTGCCGAAACCGCCGCCGATGTCCTGCGTGACAAAGCGGAGCTTGTCGATGCCCGTCCGCATCGCCGGCCCCATCATGATCGCGGCGAAGCCGGGAAACTGGTTGTTCGTGTGGATCGTCCACTGACCGACGCCGCGGTTGAACTCGACCACCGCGCCGTTCGTTTCGAGCGGCGTCGAGTTGAAACGGTGGAAGTGCAGCTCGTCGATCTTCACGATCTTGTCCGCCTCGGCGAACGCTGCGTCGAGGTCGCCCCACTCGTAGACGCCTTCCCACATCAGGTTGCCGCCCGCGTCCTCGTGAATCGTCGGCACGCCCTCGCCGCGCGCATGGCGCGCATCGGTGATCGCGGCGATCGGCTCGTACTCGATCTCGACGAGCTCTGAGGCGTCGCGCGCGAGCTCGCGCGTCTCCGCGACGACGGCAACGATCGCCTCGCCGACGTAGCGCACCTTCCCGACCGCGAGCGCGTAGTCCTTGATGTTGCCGCCCGGCACCGACGAGATCTGGAAGAACGGATCGGTGAGCGACGCAACCTCTTCCCCCGTCAGCGTCCCGTAGACGCCCGGCGCGGCCTCCGCCTTCGAGACGTCGAGTGACGTGATGTGCGCGTGCGCGTAGGGCGAGCGCACGAAATGGATGTATCCCATCCCGTGCCGCTTGACGTCGTCGACGAAGACGCCCTGCCCCTGCACGAGGCGGCGGTCCTCCTTGCGCGGGACGCTCTGGCCCTTGTAGGTCTCGGCCGGGGCTTCGACCTCGACCTTCTCGGGAGCGGTAGTGGTCGTGCTCATTCGGACGCCGCCTTGACCGCGTCGAAGATGTTCCAGTAGCCGGTGCAGCGGCAGATGTTGCCCTGCAGCCCCTTCTTGATCTCGTCCTCGCTCGGATGCGGGTTCTGCCGGAGCAGCGCGGTCGCGCTCATCAGCATCCCGGGCGTGCAGTAACCGCACTGCAGCGCGTGGTGATCCTTGAACGACTGCTGGAGCTTGTTCAGCTCGTCGCCGTCGGCAAGCCCCTCGACTGTCTCGATGCTCGAGCCGTCGGCTTGGACAGCGAGCATCATGCAACTCTTCGTGAGGGTGCCGTCCACGATCACCGAGCACGCACCGCAGTTGCCGGTATCGCAGCCGATGTGGCTCCCGGTCAGGTCGAGATCGTCGCGGATGAAGTGGATGAGCAGCTTGCGCGCTTCCACCTCGCGCTCGTAGGTCGTGCCGTTGACAGTGACGGTAATCGTGCGCTCTTTCGAGAAGGTGCCGGCTTCCACGTTGATTTCAGCTCCTGTTTTCGGAGGCCTGGTTGACCGCGCGCACGGCGACGACCTGGGCGAGGTGCGCCCGGTACTCGCTCGAGGCGTGCACGTCAGAAGGTGGATCGAGGTTCGCGCCTGCGACCGCTGCGCGCACCGCATCGGCGTCCGCCGAAGCGGGCTGCAGCACGACCGGCACGGCGTCGACGCAGCCGAGTGCGATGCGCAGCCCGCCGTTCAACGACGCGGCGGCGCTGACGATGCACGTGCCCTCGGCGCCGAGCGTGACGGCAGAGAACCCGTCGGCGCGCCCGGCCGGGATGCGGATTGTGGTCAGTAGCTCGCCGATCTGCACCGCCGTCATGTAGACGCCGAGGAAGAACTCCTCCGCAGAGACGGTGCGCGTGCCCTTCTCGCCGGCGATCACGAACTGCGCGTCGAGCGCTGCGAGGAGCGGCGGCAAGTGGTTCGTCGGGTCGTTCGTGCAGACGTTGCCGCCGATCGTTCCGCGGTTTCGCACCTGCACGTCCGCGATCTGCGCGCACACCGCGCCGAGGATCGGCCGCGCGCGCGCCTCGCCGGACTCGACGATCTCCGTATAGGTGGCCATCGCACCGATCTCGAGGATCCCGTCGCCACCGAGCTCGATCCCCTTGAGCTCTTCGATCCGGCTCAGGTCGACAAGCCCGTCCGGCGAGCCGGCCCGCGCCTTCATCACGTTGATCAGGGTCTGACCCCCTGCAAGCGCGCGGGCGCCGTCGTCGGAGCGCAGCAGCTCCATCGCTTCTCCAAGCGATCCCGGCCGCGCATATCCGACCTCACGGAGAAGCATCTCAGTGCATCTTATAAAATGTCAGAGGGGCAAAATGCAAGTCGCTACCGCAAAAACGTCCGGTGGCGGGCCAGGGCGCTGAGGACGGCGTCGATGTCCTCGACCGTGTTGTAGGCGTGGGCGGAGACCCGGAGGTTGCCGTCGCGGTCCGAGGTGACGATCCCGTCTTTCCCCAGCTCAGCGACCAATCCTGGCGCGTCGGTGGAGGCGATGCAAACGAGCGCGCCACGCTGCTCGGGGTCGCGCGGGGTGACGACCGTGCCACCCAGATCGTCGACACCCGCGATCAGGTGGTCGTTGAGCGCGCTCACGTGCTCGCGCGTCTCGGCCACCCCGATCTCGAGCATCAGCTCGATCCCGGCGATCCCGGCGTAGATCGCCGGCACCGGCGGAGTGCCGGACTGGAAGCGCCGCGCGGTCGGAGACGGTGCGTAGCGCGTGTGGTTCATCTCGAAGATGTCACGGTCGGCAAACCACCCGGTCTCCGTCGGGACGAGCTCGGTGGAGAGCCCCGGGCGGACCCACATGAAGCCCAGCCCCGCGGAGCCGAGGAGGTACTTGAGCACTCCGGAGGCGAGAATGTCGACGCCGAGCTCGGTCACGTCGAGCGGATACGTGCCCGCCGCCTGGTAGGCATCGAGCACCACCAGGGCACCGCGCTCGCGAGCGACCTGCGCGATCTCCTGGACGGGAAGGCGCGCGCCGTTCCGGTAACAGACACCGGTGATCGAGACGATCGCAGTGCGCTCGTCGATTGCCTCCTCGACGTGCTCGGGCGCGACGACGTGCACCTCCGCCCCGCGCAGCTGCTGCGCGTGCCAGATCTGGCCGATCGTCGGAAACTCGTAGTCGCTGATCACGACTTTCGGCCGCTTGCTGAAGTCGATCGCGCTCGCGAGCGCACTGACACCCGCAGACAGCGACGTCGTGACGGCGACATCATCGGGCTGGGCGTTCACGAGGCGCGCGAACGCGCCACGCGCAGCTTCGGTGCGCTCGACCCAGTAGTCCCAGGGCGCGCCGCGCTCGTCCCAACCGGTGAGGTACTCGTCGTAGGCGGCACGCACCGAGTCGGAAAGGGCGCCCTGCGAGCACGAGTTGATGTAGACGAGCCGCTCGAAGATCGGAAAGCGCGCCCGACACGCGGAAACGTCGGCTCTAACGGCCAAGGTACGCCTTCCGCAGCTCTTCGTTCTCGCGCAGCATCGCCGCCGGGCCTTCTAGCACGAGCCGCCCCGTCGAGAGGACGTACCCGCGGTCGGCGATCGAGAGCGAGACGTTCGCGTTCTGCTCGACGATCAACATCGCGACGCCCGACTCATGTACCTGCTTGATGATCTCGAAGTTCTTCTCAACGAGGATCGGCGCAAGGCCCATCGAGGGCTCGTCCATCAGCAGCAGCTTCGGGCGCGACATGAGCGCGCGGCCCATCGCGACCATCTGCTGCTCGCCACCCGAGAGTGTGCCCGCGAGCTGGGAGCGACGGTCATGGAGCAGCGGGAACAATTCGTAGACGCGCTCGAAGTCTTCCTTCGAACCGCCGCCGCGCAGGTACGCGCCCATCTCCAAGTTCTCGAGCACCGTCATGGGCGCGAACAGGCGGCGGTTCTCGGGCACGATCGCGAGCCCGCGTCCGATGCGATAGCTCGTCGGCCGCTTCGTCACGTCCTCGCCGTCGACTCGCACGAAGCCGTTGCGCGGACGGACGATCCCGAGGATCGTCTTCAGCGTCGTCGACTTGCCCGACGCGTTGCCGCCGAGCAGGCAGACGAGCTCGCCCGGCTCGATGCGGATCGACAACCCCTGCAGGATGTGGATCTGCCCGTAGTAGGTGTCGACTCGGTCCAGCTCAAGCAGAGGTCCTTTTGCCGACTCCGTCAAGCCTACGTCGGTCATTTGGTCGCCGCCGTCTGCAGGCCGAGGTAGGCCTCGACCACCTTGTCGTTCGTCGCGACCGCGTCGAACGAGCCCTCCGCAATCTTGACGCCGTGGTCGAGCGCGACAACGCGGTCGGAGATCCCCTCGACGACGTGCATGTCGTGCTCGATCACGAGGATCGTGTAGCCGCCCTCGGTGCGAAGCTCGCCGATCAGTTCGGTCATCTCGTGCGTCTCGGAAGGGTTCATGCCGGCTGCCGGTTCGTCGAGGAGCAGGATGCGCGGGTTCGTCGCGGTCGCGCGTGCGATCTCGAGCCGGCG
This sequence comes from Thermoleophilia bacterium, assembly GCA_031393705.1. Classification (GTDB taxonomy): domain Bacteria; phylum Actinomycetota; class Thermoleophilia; order Gaiellales; family Gaiellaceae; genus PALSA-600. The sequence continues at coordinate 4,760 of JANMWB010000167.1, forward strand.
CCGGTTCGCGTATGAGAGCGAGTATGCGGGCTGATCCCAGCGGTAGCCCATCAGCCGCTTCCCGAAGAACGCGAGACGCTCTTGCGCGAGCTGCTCGATCTCGCGTTCCTCGCGTCGCATCCCCGGCGTACGCAGCATCGAGCGGAAGACGCCGGCGCGGGTGTGGCCGTATGCGGCGGCCATCACGTTCTCCTTGACCGACATGTTCAAGAACAGGCGCAACGTCTGGAACGTGCGCGACACCCCTCGCTGGCTGATCACGTGCGGCTGGAGACCGACGATGCTCTGGCCGTCGAGCGCGATCTCGCCCTCGTCGGGCCGGTAGATGCCGGTGATCAGATTGAAGAGGGTCGTCTTACCGGCGCCGTTCGGGCCGATCACGGAGACGATCTCGCCCTCGTTGACGTGTAGGTCCAGACTGTCGACGACTCGCAGGCCGCCGAACGACAGCGACACACCCTTGAGCTCGAGGATGCTCATACGATCTCCACGCGACGCTCGCCGAGCAGCCCATTCGGCCGCAGGATCATCAGCGCGATCAAGATGACTCCGAGCACGATGTAGCGGGCCGGCTCGGGCTTCGCAAGCATCACGTTCTCCCAGACGAACGCCGCGAGGTAAAGCGTCGGAACGAGGAGGACGAGCCGTACGCGGCCACGCACCAGCGTCACGAGCAGCACGACCGCAATCAGCCCGATATACGACGTCGGCGCGATCCAGCGGGCCATGTGTGCCGGCGCGGCAACCCAGTGATCGACGACGCCTGCGAAGCCGCCCTGATGCTCCCCGGCGATCCACGACTTGTCGATCGCGCCGAGAGTCTCGTGCACGGCGAAGCCGAACGCGAGCGATGCGATCGCCACGATCCCAAGCGCGCGCGAACGACGCGACATCAGCAGGAGTCCCCCCACCAACCCGGCGAAGAAGATCACGCGCGACTTGCCCGGGTCGCGCAGAAGCTCGAGCAGCGGGCTGACGATCAACGCGCCTGCAACGACGCCTGCCTGGCTGCCCGAGCCGCCGAGGATCACCATCGTGTAGACGATGATCAAGAGCACGAAGTAGAACGTCAGCGGGAAGACGCTCGCGGACTGTGCGGCGAAGAGCGTGCCGGTGAGCGCCGCGACGGCCGCACCGAACGAGAAGCTCATCAGCTTCAGCCAGTTGACGGGCATGCCCATCGCCTCGGCGGCGAGCGGGTCCTCACGCTGCGAGCGCCAAGCGCGGCCGGTCCGTGACTGGTTGACAAACCGCAGCGCGACGAAGACAACCGCGAACACGGCCAGCGCGACATAGAAGTACGAGACGGCGAAGATCCCCTGGTGCTGCACGACGAGGTCGTGCTTGCCGAGGTGGAACGGGTCGATCCGCAAGATCCCGTTGGGACCGCCGGTGATGTTGTGGCCGAACGCGGCGTCACCGTTCGTCGTGATCGTCTGGAACAGCTGGAGGAAGAACAGCGTCACGATGGCCAGGTAGTCGCCGGTGAGGCGTCGCGACGGCAAACCGAGCAGGAAGCCGACGACGGCACCGATCACGACGATCAGCGGCACCGAGACGATCGTCGGAAGGTGGATCCCGAACTTGTCGGAGTCGAGGATCGCGTATGCGTAGGCGCCGATCCCGTAGAACGCGACGTACCCGAGGTCGAGCAGCCCGCCCCAGCCGACGACCACATTCAAGCCGAGCGCGAGCAGCATGTAGAGCACCGTGGTGAACGCGACGTAGCGTACGTAGCCGCTGCTTTCGAACGCCGGCACCGTCGAGGCGGCTGCGAGGAAGAGGATCAGCCACGCCCACCACGGGACGCTGCGAATGCGGTCCTCGATCGTCCCGAGCGGGCCGCCGGGGATGATCCGCCGCTCGGCGTGGCGCGCGACCCACTCGTCCTGCCCGACCGCCGGGCCGGCGGCGGGAGTGTGCGAGCCGTGGGGGGTGGAATCTGTCATCAAACTTTCCGAATGTCGGCGCGGCCGAGGAGCCCCTGCGGCCGGAAGATCATGAATGCGATCAGGATCGAGAAGACGATCAGATCCGACCACTTCGT
>JANMWB010000178.1:0-4736 GCA_031393705.1 Thermoleophilia bacterium
GAGGAGATCGGCCAGGACGGCGGTGCCGCGATCGACTTCGGCACGCTCGACCTGAGCTTCGGCGGCGAGCCGGGCGCAGAGTCGGCGACGTCGCACGAAGCCGGCGAGGCAACGGAGACCCCCGAGGTCGACAGCCCGCTCGACGACTGAGTCGAACCGAACTGAGCACCATCGCGAGGCCCGGCATCCGCCGGGCCTCGTTCGTTTCGGCCATCACCTGGGTCTGACCCCTGGCCTGTCCGCCATGGACATGGGCTACAACGTGCCGCGTGAGACGGATCCTCGTTCTCGGTTTTGCGCTGCTCGCGGTTGGGGTCGGTGTTGCCCGCGGTGGTGCGCCGGCGCAGCTGCCGCTGCCGTGCGGGCTGCCGCAGGTGCAGCCGCTCTGGATCGACTTTGCGGACGGCAGCGTCCCGTTCTGGTCGACGATCTTCGCGCGTCCGGGCGTCGTCGGCGCCGCCTCGAACTTCATCGTCCCGCCGCAGCTGCGGGCGAAAGGCGCGCAGACCGTCTACTTCGACCTGTACCTGAACAACCGCGTCGGCACGCCGTCGAAGCCCGCCGACCCGTCGGTGATCGAGGCGCGCGCGGACAAGATCTTCGACGTCGCTGTCACGTCCGCCGGCTGCGACCACCCGCTGATGGCCGAGAACGAGCTCTTCGGCGCGCAGGTACCCACGCCGTGGACGCCGACGACCGCGCAGTACCGCGCGAACGTACTCGTGTTCCTGCAGCGCCTCGCCGAACGCGGCGCGCGGCCGTTCCTCCTGCTCTCGAATCGCCCGTACACGCACGACCAGGCCTCCGACGATTGGTGGCGCGAGGTCGCGAAGGTCGCCGACATCGTTCCGGAGGTCTACTTCTCTGGCCCGTCCGTCTCGAACCAGGGAGCGGTCGCAGGCAGCCGCCGCCTGCGTGCGACGATGCGCACGCGCCTGGAGGATCTGATCCAGATTGGGATCCCCACGAACCGGATCGGGATGATGCTCACGTTCAGCTCGACGCCCGCGGCCGGCGGCCGCGAGAACCTGCAGCCGCTCGGGAAGTGGCTCGACGTCGTGAAGTGGGAGTCGCTCGCCGCGAAGCAGATCGCGACCGACCTCGACATCGCAACGGTCTGGTCGTGGGGCTGGGCCGCCTTCAATCCCAAGGGCAACGATCCCGACAAGCCGACCGTCGCGTGCACGTGGCTGTGGACGCGCGACCACACGCTCTGCGACGCGCCCGCACTCGCGGGCAAGGAGCTCGATCCGTCGCTCGACGTCGGCGCGACGCTCGCCGCGGGAACGATGTGCCTGCTCGGGAAGACGCGACTGCTCGCAAACGACGTTGCTGCGCTGTCACGGCTGACCGGTGACCGCGACCTCGCCTTCTCGGCGGAGTTCCAGCACGCCGTGCTCGTGGAGGCAAAGTCGATCGACCCGAAGGAGATCACGCGCGTCGAGCGCAACGCGATCCTCGACCACTTCGGCGGCAGCCGGGCCGCGTACAACACCGCGCTTGCCCGCGCGAAGGCGACGCCGGCGCTCGCGCGGCTGATCCTCGCCGACGAGCTGCGCCGCCGGGCCGTCGAGGCCACGCTGCGGACGCCCCCACCGACCGGTACCCAGTTGCGGGCGTGGTATGCGACTTACGATGCGACGCTCACGCGGCCGGTCCGCACCTCGAAGCAAGTGCCGTGGCTTGGCAACGCGAAGAGCGGTCTCGCGATCCAGGGCGTCGCGCCGGGTCGCCTGCTCGCACTCGCTGCAGGAGCGAAGGTGACAATCGACGGCGTCGGCGTGACCGCGCTCGGCGAGCCCGCGCCGCTCGGGTCGTTCCCGTTCGCGCAGGCCGCGCCGGCCGTTCGCAAGGCGTTCGTCGACCAGGTGAAGAGCGGCGCCTTCGCGACGTGGAGCCGCCGCCGTCAGAACCAGTCGCTCGGCAGCCTGACCTGCCAGCACGACCAGCAGCCGCAGCCCGAGGCGGTCGACCTGACCGACTGGCTGCCGTACTTGAGCCTCGGTTAGGCGCTGTCCGCGACGTGCGTCTGCGCTTTGCCGAGCTCTTTCGCGCGGTAGAGCGCCTCGTCGGAGCGCTCGAAGAGATCGGTCGGGCGGTCCGACGGCCGGAGCTCGGCGACGCCGGCCGACAGGTTGACGATCCCTGCGGGGGTGATCGGCCGTGCGCTGATCGCTCGCGCGATGCGGCCCGCAAGCAGCTCGGCCTCCTCGCCGTTCGACTCGGGCAGCACGACCGCGAACTCGTCGCCGCCCACGCGGCAGGCGATGTCGGCCGAGCGCACGACGGAGAGCAGCCGTTCTGCGGCCTCGGCCAGCACCGCATCGCCGGCCAGGTGACCGACGCGATCGTTGATCGCCTTGAAGTCGTCGAGGTCGAGGACGATCAACGAGAGCCGCCGCTGATAGCGCTGCGCGCGGGCGACCTCGCGGGCAAGTGTCTCGTGGAAGTAGCGTCGGTTGTGCAGGCCCGTCAGGGCGTCCAGGTCGGCCAGCGCCCGGGCCTCCGCGTACTTGCGCGCGTTCTCGAGCGCAGGCCCCGCGCGGAACGCGAGCCGCTCGAGCTCGTCGATCTGCGCCTCGCCGAGCTTCTGCCCAGCCGAGCGGCTGAAGGCGCTGATGCTGCCGACGGTCGTTCCGTCCGAGCGCAGCGGGAGGACGACGCCGGAGCGGACGTGTGACGCCGACGAGCCCTCGACGTCGTCGATCCGGTAGCGATAGGTGATCTCGACCGCGCGCAGATTGTCGTTCTCCGGGAGCTGGACGGCCGCCTTCGCCGCCTCTTCGACCGGCATCCCGACCGTCGCGTTCACCCGGGCGCCCTCCGGGGCCTCCGCGTCGAGCAGCGCCGCCTCGACGCCGTGAATCGTCGAAACCGCCTCGAGCGTTCGCGCGGTCACCTCGTCCAGGTCGAGCGAGGCCGCAAGCTCGCCGGCATGGAGGTCAGCCCGCGAGACCTGGGCCGTTTCGACCGCCTGGGCGATGTCCCGCATCGTCTCCTGCATCCCAGCTGCCAGCTTCTGGACCGCGTCGGCGACCCGCTGGTCGGCGGAATTTCGGACGCGCCAGACTGCAACGGCCGAGGCGGCAGCAGTCAAGATCGCGACCCCAAGCGCGCAGGTAAGTACGATGAGGGTCACCGCAAGCTCCTCACCATAGGTGACGAGTGCGCCGGAATCTATGGCCTGAAGCGGGGAAATTCGCAGCTTCACGGCCGGCTCAACCGTTTGCAGCGCCCTCGCGGGTTCGCTACCATGCCCAGCCGGTTCGGTGGGAGCCGCGTGCTCCCCCGTCCATCCGCGTCTATACGACCAGAAAGAGAACCCTCAGCCTCAGCATGCCGACCGTCAATCAGCTCATCCGTAAGGGCCGGACCTCCAAAAAGGCCAAGATCAAGACGCCTGCGCTCGCGGGAGCTCCGCAGAAGCGCGGTGTCTGCACGCGCGTCTCCACGACGACGCCGAAGAAGCCGAACTCGGCGCTGCGGAAGATCGCCCGTGTCCGTCTGACGAACGGCATCGAGGTCGGTACCTACATTCCGGGCGAGGGCCACAACCTCCAGGAGCATTCGGTCGTGCTGATCCGCGGCGGCCGCGTCAAGGACCTGCCGGGCTTCCGGTACAAGGTGATCCGTGCTGCGCTCGACGCCTCCGGCGTCGCCGACCGCAAACAGGGTCGCTCGAAGTACGGCGCCAAGAAGAGCTCGAGCTAATGCCCCGCCGCGCAGAAATCACCCCGCGCCCGGTCATCGCCGACCCGGTCTACGACTCGACCCTGGTCACCCAGCTGATGAACCGCGTCATGCGGGACGGCAAGAAGTCGACCGCCGAGTCGATCGTCTACACCGCTCTGGACAAGGTGGGCGAGAAGACGGGCCGGCCGCCGGTCGAGGTGCTGGAGCAGGCCGTGAAGACCGTCACGCCGGTGCTCGAGGTGAAGTCGCGCCGTGTCGGTGGCGCGAACTACCAGGTGCCAGTCGAGGTTCCCCAGCGTCGTGGGCGCACGCTCGCGCTGCGCTGGATCGTCACGTTCTCCCGCGACCGCCGCGAGAAGCACATGAGCGACAAGCTCGCCGGCGAGATTCTCGACGCGCTCGAGCAGCAGGGGAACGCGTACAAGCGCAAGGACGACATGTATCGCATGGCACAGGCCAACAAGGCATTCGCGCACTACCGCTGGTAAGGGGACGGGAGAGACTTGGCAACAACGGAACAACGGGTGGCGCTGGACCGCGTCCGGAACATCGGGATCATGGCCCACATCGATGCGGGCAAGACCACGACGACCGAGCGGATCCTTTACTACACGGGCCGCACCCACAAGATGGGTGAGGTGCACGAGGGCGCGGCGACGATGGACTGGATGGCGCAGGAGCAGGAGCGCGGCATCACGATCACGTCGGCTGCGACCACGGCGACGTGGCGCGACCATCGGATCAACATCATCGATACGCCCGGGCACGTGGACTTCACGGCCGAGGTCGAGCGCAGCCTGCGCGTGCTCGACGGCGCCGTCGCCGTCTTCGACTCGGTCGCCGGTGTCCAGCCCCAGTCCGAGACCGTCTGGCGCCAGGCTGACAAATACCGGGTCCCGCGCATCGCGTTCATCAACAAGATGGACCGCACCGGCGCCGACTTCTTCAAGTCCGTCCAGTCGATGATCGACCGCCTCGGCGCGAACCCGATTCCGATTCAGCTGCCGATCGGCCAGGAGGACAAGCACGTCGGCGTCATCGAC
>JANMWB010000203.1:0-1690 GCA_031393705.1 Thermoleophilia bacterium
CGCTGCGGAGCGCGCTGCGGAACGGCGACGAGACGGCATTCACCCGCGCGTTCACCGGCCGTTCCGCGCGCGGGATCGTCAACCGCTTCATGGTCGAGCATCCGAACGCGCCGTCGGCCTACCCCCACATCCACCACCTGACTGCCCCGCTGCGCTCGGTCGCACGTGCTGCGGGCGACGCCGACGGGTTCAACCTCTGGGCCGGCGTCAACTTCGCGCGTGTCGAGGAACGTCCGGCGGGAGAGATCGTGAACCTGTTGCGCCCCTAGTAACGCCTGCACCGCCGCCCTACGATCAGCGTTCGGGGTCCAGAGAGGGGAGCAGGATGACCAGAAGGAAGATCGCTGCCATCGTGGCAGGCTTCGCCGTGGCGGGCGGCCTGGGGGCCGCACTCGCCTATGCGGCCACCAACGACGCCGGCACGATCACCGCCTGCGTGCAGAAGGACGGCACGCCGCACATCGTCGCGGCGGGGGCCGCTTGCAAGGACAAAGAGACGACGGTCTCGTGGGCAGTCCAGGGACCGCAGGGACCGGCAGGCCCGCAGGGAGCAAAGGGCGACCAAGGGCCGGCCGGCGCGAGCGGCAATACGCTCACCGTCATCGGCAACGTCGCGATGCAAGCGCACGACGGCAGTCCGATTATGGGCGGTGACGACGGCACGCACACGACGATGGACGTGCTGAAGTTCGAGCAGGGCATCGTTTCGCCGCGTGACCTCGCGTCGGGGCAGGCGTCCGGCAAGCGCCAGTACAACCCGATCACGATCGTGAAACGGGTCGACGCGTCAACGCCGCGGCTGTTCCAGGCGTGCGCGACGAACGAGGTCCTGCCAACGGTGAAGTTCGTGTTCCATCCGCCGGGAGCGTCGGCCGATCAGCTGGCCGTGACGCTGACCGACGCGAAGTGCGCCGGCCTCAACGACACGACATCAGAGGGCGGAGCGATGGAGCTCGAGAAGATCCAATTCACGTTCCGGAGGATCTCGATCGAGCACCTGATTGCCAAGAAGTCGTTCGAGGACGACTGGACGGCGTCGGGCTAGGGACGGAGCACTGCGCGCCGCGGTCCGGCGAGGAACCCGGCCTCGACGAGCAACGGCATCGCATCACTCTCGGCGACCGGCTCGCCGTCGAACCGCTCGACGGCGAGCCGCTTCGCTCCACCACCGCGCACATGCGCGACGAGCGCCGCAAGCGCCGGGCGCAGCCAGTCCTGATCGGGATCGCGCAGCGGCACGAGCGACCGTCCGCCGCGCTCGACAAAGAGCACAGGCTCACCGCCGAGCGAAACCACGTACGCACCCGCGACACGCGCGGCACGTGCACCGGCGCGTTTCGGCCAAGGGAGCGCAGCGCCGTACGGCTGTGCAGGGTCGGCCGCTGCGAGCACGAGGGCGTCCGCATCCTCCCCGCGCTCGCGTAGCTCGCGAATGCGTTCGACGGCGCCACCGAGCGCGAACTGTGCGCCGCCGAGGCCCTCGACGAAGTAGCCACGCCGACAGAGGCCGAGCGTCTCGAGTGCGCGCAGCTCCGCGTAGACGGCCCCATAGCCGCCGGGTATCCCTTCCCCGCGCACGCCGTCGCGCGTGACGATGCCCTGACGCTCGAGCAGGAGCTCGGCGAGCGCGCGGCGATCCGTCCCGCCGGAGAACAGCCGCTCGGTGCGCGACCACCGTCCCGCCGTCGCG
>JANMWB010000198.1:0-3434 GCA_031393705.1 Thermoleophilia bacterium
GGTGGAGCTGGCGCGCGGGCCGTCGTCGGCCTCGACGCCGTTCCACGGCGTGATCTCGCGCGCGAAGAACCCGGAGCCCTGTGCGGCGACCGCGCGCTCCTGCGACTGCTGTGCGAAGCGGTCCATCTCCTCACGGGAGACATCCCACTGCTCGGCGACGTTCTCCGCAGTCAGGCCCATGGGGATGTAGACGTTCGCGATCGGCGCGTCGTCGCCGAAGAGCGCGGGGTGGAGCTCCTCCTCCGACTTCGGGTAGCCGCTCACCTGCGAGGTCGATTCGACGCCGCCGGCGACGAACGTGTCGCCCTCGCCGGCCTTGATTGCATGGAACGCCATGCGAATCGTCTGGAGCGACGAGGCACAAAAGCGGTTGACCGTCGTGCCGGGGACGCTCTGGGGCAGCTCCGCGAGCAGCGCGGCCCGGCGGCCAAGGTTCATCCCCTGCCGCTCCTGCGGGAACCCGCAGCCGATCATCACGTCGACGATCTCCTCGCGCGGGAGCTCCGGAACCTTGTCGAGTGCCGCGCGGATCGCGAATGCGGCGAGGTCATCGGGACGGGCATCGACGAGCGAGCCCTTGGCGGCACGGCCGATCGGCGTGCGCGCAGTTGAGACGATCACGGCTTCTGGCATAGGCGCATCTTGCCGCAAAGAAAAGGGCCGGCGCTTGGCCGGCCCTTTCCCGAACTGCGGCTGGTCGCGGGATCAGGCGCCGCGGCCGTTGATCAGGGACCCGAACGGCTGGAAGGTGTTGTTCGTGTATTTCACGAGCGTCACCTGTGCGATCGGGAACTGGTAGTTGCCCTTCGTGTGGATCACGACGCCGGGCAGCAGGAACGGATTGCCTCCGAAGTTCATGCTCCGCGCCGCCTTCATCAGACTGTCGCGCGTCAGGTTCTTGCCTGCCGCCTTGAGGGTCTCGACCGTCGTCCACGCCTTGGCCATCCCGTAGGTGTACAGCCCATTGTTCACGTCGCCTGACGGGTAGTACTTGGCCATGATCTTCTTGTAGAGCGCCAGGCCTCCGGCCCGCTGGTACTTCGCGTTCTGCGGATCGGCAACGTAACTCGTCGTGATCGTGCCCTCGGTCAGGTCGGAGCCGCTCTTCGCAGCGAGCGTCAGGAACGTGTCCGTCGCCGACACCGAGTTCGTGATGACCGCCGTCGGATGCCAGCCGAGCTTCGTGGCGATCACGTACGACTGGATCGTCCCCTTCGGGGTCACGAAGATCACGAACGTGTCCGCACCGGATGCCTTGAGCGTTGCGATCTGCACCGCCGGGCTGGGCGAGGTCACGTCGAACGGCTGGGCGCTGACGATCTGCGTGCGGCCGAGCGGGCCGAGACCGGCCTTGAGGCCGCGCAGATAGTCGTTGCCGTAGTCGTCGTTCTGGTAGATGACCCCGAGCTTTGCGGTCTTGAGGTTCTTCAGGACGTACTTGCCGTAGATCGCGCCTTCGGCTTCGTAGTCAGGCTGCCAGCCGAGCGTCCAGGGGTATTGACCGAAGTCCCGGTCGAACGTCGTCGCCCCGGTCGAGACGAAGAGCTGAGGCACCTTCTGCTGGTTCAGGTAGTCGCGAACCGCCAGTTGCGGCTCTGTGCCCAGGCCACCCACGAGGGCAAACGCATGATCCTGCTCGACGAACTGGTGGGTGAGCTGGACGGTGTTCGCCGGGTTGTAGCCGTCATCCGAGTACTTGAAGATGATCTGCCGCCCGTTCGCACCGCGTCCGGTCGGAGTGCGCTGAGCATTCGCGTACGAGAAATACGCTTTCATCCCGGCTGCGATCGGTGCGTAGCCCGACGCCGGGCCGCTAAGCGGGAACGTGCCTTCGAGCAAGATCGTCCGATCTGTGACGCCCGGCGTCCCCGCCGGCGTCGCGCCCGCCGTCACAACCACTACAGCCGAGGCCGCGAGTGCCGCAACGAGGAGCAGAAGTGTCCTCTTCATCCGTTTTCTTCTCCTTAGGAGATGACCTGGGGGGGTGGTCTTCGGAGGACTATACGGCTTTCGAGCGGGAAGCAAAGCCCCGATTCAGGGCTGGTCGGCACCGGCCGCCGGGTCGGACGGTGTCGTCTTTCGCGTCGCCGCCCAGGCGGCGATCGCTGACCTTCCGCTCAGCAGTCGGCGTACCAGGCCGGCGGTGCCGGCCGGGGCGGCGAACAGCACGAGCAGAAGGAGGATGCCGTAGATCACGAGGGGTGACCCGGGCGCGTGCGTGTCGACCTGAACGGTGGTCACCCGGCTGAATGCGTGCACGAGCGCCGGACCCCAACTGATGCGGATGAACTCGACGAAGAGCGCACCGAACACCATCCCGCCGAGCGAGCCGGCGCCCCCGATCACGATCCCCGTGAGCAGCAGGATCGAGAGGTCGATCGGGAAGGTGTCCGGGTTGACGTAGGCGATGCCGATTGCATACAGCGATCCGGCGATCCCGCAGTAGAACGCCGAGAGCCCGAACGCCAGTGTCTTCGTGGAAGCGGTCGAGATACCGTTGGCCGTGGACGCGATCGGGCTGTCACGCACTGCGCGCAGCGTGCGACCAAAACGGCCTCGCGTGATCACCCAGGCGACGACGAACATCGAGAGCGCGACCGTCCACGACAGGATGTAGAGCCAGAGCGACGGGTTCGTGTGCAGTCCGAGCTCCGACTTGAGCTGCGGCAGGCTCTTGCCGATCGAGCCTCCCGTGAAATGCGGGAAGCGCTTGACCACACCGATGAAGGACAGCGGAACGGCGAACGTCGCGAGTGCGAGATAGGGGCCCGCAAAGCGGGTGGCCGGAAGGCCGAATGCGAGGCCGACGAGGCCTGCGCACAGTCCGGCAAGCGGAATCGTCCAGAGGTTCCGCCAGCCGTGATCGACGACGAGGATCGTCGTCGTGTACGCGCCCACGCCCATGAAGGCTCCGTGGCCTAGAGAGATCTGGCCCGTCAAGCCGGTGAGGATGTTCAGGCCGACGAGGGCGCACAGATAGATGCCGACGAACGCGAGCTGATAGGTCCGGTAATGCGTAAAGAGAAACGGCGCGACGACGACGCAGGCGACGAGGCCCACGAAGCCGATCGTGCCGGCGAGCGACCTCCGCCGCGCCCTCACACGCGCCTCACGACCACGCGACCGAGGATGCCCGCGGGCCGGACGATGAGGACCACGAGCAGCACCGCGAGCGCTACCGGCAGGCGCAACTCAGGTGTGACGGCGTGGACGTAGGTGCCGAGGAGGTTCAGCGAGACACCCAGGATGAGGCCGCCCACCACCGCGCCCACGGGGCTCTCGAGCCCGCCGAGCACTGCGGCGGCGAAGGCGTAGATCAGGATCGCCTGCATCATGCTCGGCTCGAGGAACGCGGTCGGGGCGATCATCATCCCGCTGACTGCGCCGAGCGCTGCGGCAAATCCCCAACCGAGTGCGAGCAGCCACGTCGTCCG
>JANMWB010000237.1:0-6021 GCA_031393705.1 Thermoleophilia bacterium
CGGCCGTGGAAGTCGGTGCCCTCGTTCAGGCGCGTGATCAGCTCGACGAGACCGATCGCGTCGACGTCGTACACGGAGCCGGTGCCGGGGTAGTCGCCCGCCTCAGGCGCGTCACCCGTTACCGCGAGCACGTTCCGCAGTCCCTCGGCATGTGACCCGAGCAGAAGCGACTCGAGCCCGGCGATCGTCGAATCGCGCGGCGTGAGGTGGGGGATCACTTCGATCCCGGCCTCGCGCTGGATCGCCGCGGACGCGATCATGCCGCTCATGCGGGCGCGCGCTCGCGGGTTGTCGTTCACGTCGACGACGTGCGCTTTCCCGGACGCGCGAATCGTGCGCGCCGCCTCGATCAGACCGCTGACGCTTCCGCCGAGCGGCGGGTCGAGCTGCACCGAGACAACGAACTCACCTGCGTTGAAGAGCTGTTCGAGCTGCGTCGGCTCTTCGTCAGACACCGGCGCGGCCACCGTTGCGCGGCCGCGCAGCGGAGAGGCAGCGCGCGCGGGGCGGTCCTCGTCGACCGCCTGCCGGATCGCCGCGATCTGCGCCGGCGTCGTGCCGCAGCAACCACCGATCACGCGTGCGCCCAAAGCGCGCGCGCTTGCGGCGAAGTCGCCGAAGTACTCGGGCGTCGCATGCGGGAACGAAATCCGCGCGCCCGTCATCGTCGCGAGCCCGACGTTCGGTAGTGCGGCGAGCACCGTGTCGTCACCCGACATCTCTGCCAGCGCGGTGAGCGCCGCCGCCGGGCCGCGTCCGTGGTTTGCGCCGAAGGCGGCGACGTCGAGCCCGCGCAGGCGCGCCGCAGCGTCGCGTGCCGTCACGCCCGCCATCGTCACCGCGTCGCTGTCGAAACTCAGCAACGCGACGATCGGGAGCGCGGAGACGGACTTCACCGCCGCGATCGCCTCGGCGAGCTCGTCCAGGTCGTAGAACGTCTCGAGCATGAAGACGTCGGCGCCGCGCCCCTCGAGGATCCGCGCCTGCTCGGCGACGAGCTCGCCGCCGTCCTGGCCGACGGGCCCGATCGAGCCGCCGATGAACACCTCGCGCCCGGAGATCTCGCGGGCGTCGCGCGCGAGCTTGACCGCTGTCGAGTTGATCCGCTCGAACTCGTCCTCCAGGAAGTGCTGTGCGAGCTTGCGGCGGTTCGCGCCGAACGTGTTCGTCTCGATCAGATCGGCGCCCGCGTTGATGAAGCTGACGTGGACGGCGGTGACCGCGTCCGGTGCGCGGAGATTCGCCTCCTCGGGCGCCCGCAGGCCCGGCACGGCGGCGGACAGGACGACGCCGAGCCCGCCGTCGGCAACGATCGGCGGCCCTTCGCGGAGCCGGGACTCGAAAGAGCTCGTCACCGGGACAAAGTAGTCAAGTGGGGCGGTCAACTACGGAACGGGTGATGGATCAACCGCGGCCCGGCGCAGAGACTTCGACTGTCACCTGCGCGGGCCCCGTTGCGGCGGGGGCCCCGTAATGCGGGGACGGGACACTCGATCAGAAGACGGCGTCGGCGGCGGCGCCGTCTTCACGTTCAAGGGTTGTCTCCGTCTGCCGATACCTGCGAAGAGATCCTCCCCGGGACTGACGGCAATCTTTCCTGCGGCGAGGTGAGCGGCCGGCGCAAGCCGGCCGCTTTCGTTCCGAGAGGCTTGATGGGGAACTGCGTGCCCGTGGGGATGGCTCAGACCAAGCAGGTCGCACGGGTCGGGCGCAGGGCATAGCGGGGCCTACGTTCAAGCCCGAACCGGGCGAGATGCGCCGCGTCTGAGCCACCAGCCACGGGTGCGCGTGCGTTTCACATCAAGCCTCTAACGCAGTGCGAGGCGGCCCGAGTAGATGACCCAGCCGCGCCGGTACTTCACGTAGACGGTCAATCCGCCGGCGCGTGTCGCGGTCCAGCTGACCTCTCGTCCGCGGGTCGTCGGTTTGGCGGCACCGCTACCGACATGGACGGTCGCCTCGACCGGCTCGAACTTCAGCTCGACGCGCACAGGCGCGCCCCGCGAAACGAGAACGCGTTTGCCGGTGCTCCCGAGCGGCGCGCCGCAGCGCGCATCCCAGCACCAGGACGTGATCGCGAGCGGAACGTGCGCACTCCCGGTGTCGACATACGCCGCCGGCGGAGCTGCGGCGACGAGGAGCAATGTGGCGAGCGCGAGCATCACCCGAGCTTACGTCTCGGCCAGGACGCGGCCGCGTCCTGCGCGCGCCCGTCGGCGTGCGAAACCGCCACCGGATCCGCGGTCCCTAGCACACATTTTCGGCGTCGCCGAGTGTCGAAAAAAAATGATCCCGAACCGTGAATCCTGATGTATTGTCAGCGAACGTCAGAGGGTGAGCCGGGTGAGGGAAAGAGGAGGAGGGTCCGGCTCCTGCGTTGCTGTTGGTCCCCCCGTCAACCGCGTAGTAGCCGGAGGTCGTACTCAGGTGCTCACTGTCGATATTGCTCTTCCCGACGTCGAGGAACTGCACAAGCTCGTCGCCACGGGACAAGAAAAGGGATTCCTCACCTACGACGACATCGTCAAGGGAATCGAGGAAGTCGAGCTCACCAAAGAGCAAGTCGAAGATTTCACGACGTATCTGATCGATCACGGTGTCGAGCTCGTCGAAGGCGAGGAGCACAAGCGCCTTCCGCACGAGCAGCCGCTGATCGAGGACGAGGCGAAGACGGCGCCGAAGCTCGACCTGACCGTCGAGCCTTCGCTCGATTCTCTGCGGCTGTATCTCCGCGAGATCGGCAAGGTCCCGCTGCTCACCGCCGACCAGGAGGTGTATCTGGCGAAGCGGATCGAGCGCGGTGACATGGCAGCAAAGACACAGATGACGGAGGCGAACCTGCGCCTCGTCGTCTCGATCGCCAAGGGTTACCTCGGCCGCGGCCTCTCGTTCCTCGACCTGATCCAGGAAGGCTCGCTGGGTCTGATCCGCGCCGTCGAGAAGTTCGACTACCGCAAGGGCTACAAGTTCTCGACGTACGCGACGTGGTGGATCCGCCAGGCGGTCACCCGCGCGATCGCCGACAAGGCGCGCACGATTCGCATCCCGGTGCACATGGTCGAGAAGCTGAACAAAGTCGTGCACATCGAGCGCCAGCTCGTGCAGCGCCTCGGCCGCGAGCCGAAGCCCGAGGAGATTGCCGAAGAGCTCGAGATGACGACCGACGAGGTGCGCGAGATCCTCCGCATGGCGCAGCACCCTGTCTCGCTCGAGAAGCCCATCGGCGAGGAAGAAGATTCTGAGCTCGGCGACTTCGTCGAGGACGAGAACACCGAGACACCGGACGAGGCTGCGTCGCTGACGTTGCGCCGCTCCGATATCGAGGTCGCGCTTGCGTCGCTCCCCGAGCGGGAGCGTCAGGTGATCGAGCTTCGCTTCGGACTCACCGGCGGTCAGCCGTGCACCCTCGAGGAAGTCGGCAAGGCGTTCGGCGTCACCCGCGAGCGCATCCGCCAGATCGAGAACAACACGCTGAAGAAGCTCGAGTCACTTCCCGAGGCGCAAGCGCTTCGGGATTGCGTCTAAGCCTCTAACTAGGCGATCGAACTCTCGCGCACGGCCGGCTGGCCGATGCGCGTGAACACCGGCGGTGTCGAGAGCACGCTCGTGAAGCGCAGGTCCGGCGCGTTGCCGCCCGTGCCCATTGAGAACGGCAGCGACCAGGGGCCGCGCGCATCGAGGGTGTAGATCACGGTCGTCTTCTCGCCCGGGTGGATGTCGTAGTGCGCTTTGCCGAAGTTGACCGTCGTCGCAGTTGCGGCAGCTGGAAGCGACAGCGTGAAGGTCAACGTCCCGCGCGTCTGCCCCGCCGCGTCGGGCCAGACGCTGAGCTTCCCGGTGCGTGCCAGCCAGCCATCGGAGAAGCGGCCGCGCTCGAGAAGCGAGAGACGCGGCGCCGCGTCGGCCGACCAGAGAGAGAACGTGCCTGCGGTGCCGACGAGCCGTGCGTTCGCGAACTGCGCGGTGGCGGCGTAGTCCTGCACGAGGACGTTCGGGCCGACGCCGAGCAGTGTCCCGTCGCGCGCGACGCGGATGCGCGGTGCGGCATAGACGTCCGTCGGCATCGCCTCCCCTACGAGCGCGAGGTGGGTGATCGACCGGTTCCAATAGAGCTGCTCGACCGCTCCTGCGGCGGGGGCGCCGGCGGTTTGCAGCAGCGTGACGTCACGCAGGCCGGTGGCATCGACCCAGGACGGGTCCGCAGGCAGGAACTCGTGGCGCACCTGGCGCGCGTTCGCAGAGTCGGCGATCAACGCACCGAAGGACGCGACAAAGACGAAGGCAAGGGTGGCGCCGAGCGCGAAGCGAGCGCCGCCGCGACGCGAGACGAAGACCGCCCCGGCGGCTCCGGCCGCAGCGAGCCCGGCGAGCACGAACGATCCGTTGGCGGTGCCGAGCGATTTCTCGAGCCGGAAGACGGCGGCGAGGAACGGCGAGTCGGTCTTCCCGAGGGCTCCTGCGTAACCGGAGAGCGGGAACCGCGCAGACAGCGCAAAGAAAAGCAGTGAGAGCAGCGCGACGGGCACGCGCGCCGGCCGACCGTGCTTCACGTACAGGCCGAACGTGATCGGCACGAGCGGAAGCACTGCGAACAGGTAGCGCTCCTGGAAGCGCGCCGAGCCGTTCGATGCATAGAGCGCCGCTTCGCACACGAGACCGGCGCCGAAGACGGCGGCCAGCGCTGCAAATGCGGTCTCCGTCCGTCCACGCGGACGTGCGAGCGCGACAAGTGCGCCGGGCACGAGCACGATCCCGGTGGAGAACGCGAGCAGGAACAGGTCGATCGCGGCCCAGCGCAGAAGCTGGCCGCCGACGTGCAGGTTGGTGACGTTCGAGTAGTAGCCGAACACGCGCAACGGGCCAAGTGCGACGGCGGCGGCGAGCGGCAGCGCCATCAGCACCAGCGGCAGCCGCTGTGTCTTCAGTGCGCGCCGACGGTCGACGACAAGTGCAGCGACGACGAACGCGGCGGGGAGGACGACGTACTGCACACGTGCGAACGTCGCGAGGAACGCGAAGGTGAGAAACAGCAGTTGCGTCCGCCGTGTCGGCCGTTCGAGCGCTGCGACACCGGCGGCGAGCGCGGCCATGGCGAACGGATAAGCGACGGGGTCGGCCAGCGTGTACGACGCGAACACGAGATCGGGGATCGCGATCGCGAACACGGCGCAGCAGAGCGCGTAGCGGGCCGAGAGTGAAAGACGCCGCGCGAGCAGGTAGACCGGGACCGCCGCCAGCGACATCAGTAGTGCGTTCTCGGCCTGCGTCAGCCGGTAGGCCAACTCAGGCGAGAACAGCGCGTGGAACGGCGCGGCAAGGATCGGTTCGAGCAGCGCAGGGAAGTTCGCAGTGGTGCCGCGGACATTCGGCGCCTGTCCGGCTCCGAGCGCCCGCGCGATCGCGGTATAGAGATATTCGTCAGGGAAGTAGCGCGGGGCGGGGTGCGCGGCGGAGGCAACCAGGCGCACGGTGAACGAGCCGGCGACGATCAAGGTCAGCGCGACGCGGGCCGTCAGCCCGTGCGCAAGAGCGAACGGGCGGGAGACCGCCGGCAGAACGGCTTCGAGTGCCACCCACTGCCTATCGGCAGGGATCGCTCAGGTCTTGATTCGGGCTGCCGGCACGAAGAGCCGGCAGTGGGGGCACTTGAAACCGCGGTAGCGCTCAGCGGATCCGGCCATCAGATCTGCGCTGAACATCTTCCTACAGTGCGGGCACTTGATCTCAGTCGGCTGCCCCGCCGTGGTCTCTTCGGCCATCGGGATCAGGCTACCTGTGTGATCTAAGGCGATGTGATCTCAGGCGATGCTGATCGACTCGATGCGCATCTCTTCGACCGGCTTGTCGCGGGAGTCGGTCTCGGTCTGCTCGATCGTGTCGACGACCTCCATCCCCGACGTGACCTTGCCGAAGACGGTGTGTTTCCCGTCCAGCCAAGGTGTCGCCTCGGCAGTGACGATGAAGAACTGCGAGCCGTTGGTGTTCGGGCCTGCGTTCGCCATCGCAAGTGCGCCGCGCTCG
>JANMWB010000269.1:0-3156 GCA_031393705.1 Thermoleophilia bacterium
GCGGACGCGCGCAGCGTCGACTTGCCGACGCTCGCCTTTGCCTGGGTGCTGGCACGCGTCGATGGTGCGGTCTGCGGGCCGAACCGCGCGGAGCAACTCGACCCGATCTTTGCTGCGCGCGAGCTCCAGCTTTCCAACGACGACGTCGACCGCATTGGGAGGTTCTTCGCATGAGTATTCGCGTGATCGACGAGCACGATGTTCGCCGGCTCTTGCCGATGAGCGAGTGCATCGAGGTGATGGCCGAAGCGCTCGCGGCGCTCGCGCGAGGCGAGGTGCACAACCCGCTGCGTTTCGTCGTCCGGCCGCCCGATGCGCCGAGCCTGATGGGTCTGATGCCGTCTTACCGTGGTGGCGAGACGCCTCTGTGGGGCCTCAAGTCGGTCGTGATCGCCCCCGCGAATGCGGCGCGCGGGCTCGATCTGCACCAGGGCTTCGTTGCGCTCTTCGACGGCGAGACCGGCGAGACGCGCGCGATCATGAACGCGGGCGGGATCACCGCTGTGCGAACAGCGGCAGTGACCGGGGTCGCGACGCGTCTCCTCGCGCGCGAGGGCTCGAGGACGCTCGCGATCCTCGGTGCGGGTATCCAGGGCAAGGCGAACCTCGAGGCGATGCGCGCGGTGCGCGACTTCGACCGCGTGCTTGCGTGGAGCCGCACGCCGGGACGCGCCGCCGCGGAGTTGGACGGCGTGGAAGAGGTCGCGACGGTGGAGGAGGCGGTGCGCGACGCCGACGTCGTCGTCACCGCAACGTCGGCGCCGGAGCCGATCCTGCGCCGGGAGTGGTTGAAGGCTGGCGCACACGTCAACGCCGTCGGTTCGAGCATTCCGACGACGCGCGAGCTCGATACGCAGACGATGGCCGATGCTGCGCTGTTCGTCGACCGGCGCGAATCGACGGTCAACGAAGCCGGCGACTTTCTCTTCCCGCAGCGCGAGGGAGCGATCGGGCCGGACCACATCCGCGCCGAGATCGGCGAGCTGTTGATCGGAGCGGCGGAGGGACGTCGCTCCGACGACGAGCTGACGGTCTTCAAGTCGCTCGGGCTCGCCGTCGAGGATCTCGCAGCAGCGGAGCACGTGCTGCGGCGCGCTGAGGCGGAGAACGTCGGCACGATCGTGTCGCTGTGATCGGGATCGCTGAGATCCGCCGTGCGCGCGAGGTGCTCGAGGGCACCGCGATCCGCACGCCGCTCGTGCGGCTCGATGTCGACTCGGACACCGAGATCTGGCTCAAGCTTGAGCTGCTCCAGCCGGTCCGCTCGTTCAAGATCCGCGGCGCCGGCAACGCGATCCTCCAGGCGACCGACGCCGAGCTCGCCGGCGGCGTCCTGACGGCGAGCGCCGGCAACATGGCGCAGGGAGTCGCCTACGCTGCGCGCCTGCGTGGCGTGCCCGCGACGATCGTCGCGCCGGAGCACGCGCCGCAGACGAAGATCGATTCGATCGAGCGCTACGGCGGCCGTGTGATCAAGGTGCCGTATGAGGAGTGGTGGCAGGTGCTCGTTACCGGCCGCTACGAGGGTGTCGACGGCCTGTTCATCCACCCGGTCGATAACGAGCGCGTGATGGCGGGCAATGGGACGATCGGGCTCGAACTGCTGGAACAGCTTTCGGACTTCGACACGGTCGCCGTTCCGTACGGCGGCGGTGGGCTGCTGACCGGGATCGCGAGCGCCGTCAAGCAGGCGCGCCCCGAGGTCAAGTTCTTCGCAATCGAGCCGGAGACGGGCGCGCCCGCCACTGCGACGCTGCGCGCCGGCACACCCACCGCGGTCGAGTACACACCGTCGTTTGTCGACGGCTCCGGCAGCCGCGAATTGATCCCGCGCGTCTGGGAACAGGCATCGCAGCTGTTGGACGGCGCCGTCGCGATGCCGATCGCCGACGTCGCCGCCGCAGTGCGCGTGATCGCCGAGCGCGCGCGCGTGATTGCCGAAGGTGCAGGCGCACTTGCTGCTGCTGCGGCCCTGGGCGGGCACCTCGACGGCGCGAAGAAGGTCGTCTGCATCGTTTCGGGCGGGAACATCGATCCCGTCGTCCTCAGTCGAATCCTCATCGGAGAGCAGCCATGACAACAACCCAGTTCTCAGTCGACGCCGCACGTGCGAGGTTCTCGTCGCTCCGCGGCGGATTCGCGTTCTTCGACGCGCCCGGTGGCACACAGGTGCCGGACGAAGTGGGCGACGCGATCGCCGCCGCGCTGCGCGATGCGTCCGGCAATCTCGGCGCTCCGTATGCCACCGGGCACGCGGTCGAAGGGATCCTCGCTCGTGCAAAGGACGACGCCGCGCGCTTCTTCGGTTGCAGCGCCGACGAGATCTCGTTCGGGATGAACATGACGACGCTCGACTTCGCGCTCTCGCGCGCGGCCGGTCGCGACTTCGTTGCAGGCGACGAAGTGATCACGACGCAGCTCGACCATGACGGTGGTGTTGCGCCGTGGGTGGAGCTGGCAGCCGACAAAGGGATGCACGTCCGCGTCGCGCAGGCGACCGACGAGCTCACGGTCGACTACGACGACCTCGAGCGGCAGCTGAACGACCGCACGCGTGTCGTCGCGTTTGCGCTCGCATCGAACGCCACGGGCACGGTCGCCGACGCCAAGCGCCTCTGCGCGCTGGCGCGTGAGGCGGGCGCAATCTCGTGGATCGACGCGGTCCACTACGCGGCGCACGAACCGATCGACGTGCGTGAGCTCGGTTGCGATGTGTTGATTTGCTCGCCGTACAAGTTCTGTGGCCCGCATCTCGGCGTGGCCTATGTGAGGCAGGAGCTCGCGGAGACGTGGCGGCCGTACAAGGCGCGGCCGTCGTCTGCGACGCCGGTCGGTCGTCGCTTCGAGACCGGGACGCTGCCGTACGAGCTGCTGGCCGGCTTCAGCGCGACGATCGCGTACCTCGACTCGCTCGGCGGCCTCGCCGTGCTGCGCGACTACGAGCGCGACCTAGGGCGCTATCTGATCGAGAGCCTGCCGGACAACGTGACGCTGTACGGCCCGCAGTCGATGGAGGGCCGCGTCCCGACGTTCCTCTTCAACGTCGACGGCGTACCGGCGGAGCGCGCGGCACGTCACCTCGGCGAACGAGGGCTTGGCGTCTGGTACGCCGACAACTGGTACTGCGTCGCACTCGGCCCGCGTCTACCGGAGACG
>JANMWB010000056.1:0-2025 GCA_031393705.1 Thermoleophilia bacterium
AACGCGCCATCGAGCAGCTCCGGCTCGACCCCGCGCGGCTGCGCGCGATTCCGCTCGGCCTCGACCACGACGAGCTGCAGCCGGGGACGGCCGAACGTGAGCCCTTCCTGCTCTACCCGGCACGGCGCTGGCCGCACAAGAACCACGAGCGCCTGTTCGAGGCGTTTGCAGTTCTGCGCCGTGAACGCCCCGAACTGCGGCTCATCCTCACGGGCGGCGGCGACTTTTCCGGCATGCCGGACGGCGTCGAGGCGCTGGGTCACGTGCCGCGCGCCGAGGTCGTGTCGCTGATGCAGCGCGCGTCGGCCCTCGTGTTCCCGTCGCTCTACGAAGGGTTCGGGCTGCCGCCGCTCGAGGCGATGGCCTGCGGCTGCCCCGTCGCGTCGTCGAACGCAGCTTCGCTGCCGGAAGTGGTCGGCGACGCTGCCCGCCTCTTCAATCCGCGCGACCCGGACGCGATCGCCGAAGCGGTGCGCGAGGTGCTCGACGACCCGCAGCCATGGGTCGAGCGCGGCCTCGCACGCGCCGCGCAGTTCTCGTGGGACGAGACCGCGCGCGCGACCGATGCGGTTTACGCCGAACTTCTCTGACCGAGCCTGCCGGCGCGTGCATCGCGCCAGCCGGCGAGCACCGCGCGCGCCGCTTCGCCGCGTGCGGGATGCGTCGCTGCCTGGGCCAGATGGGCGCCGACGACGACGGCCCGGCGCAAGGCACGCAAGCCCGGCGGCAGCGGCGCGTGCCGCTCCGAGACGACGATCGTGTTGCGCGTGCTGTAGTAGAGATTCGTCGTCGACGCGCGACCACCGGTAGCGGCCGAGCCTTTGTGCCGCGCGCGCGCATCCGGTACGAACACGACGGCGAAACCGGCGCGACGGATGCGCAAGGACCAGTCGACGTCCTCGACATACGCGAAGAGCTCGAGGTCGAGCAGACCCGCCCGCTCAATCGCCGCCCATGAGACGGCCATCGCCGCGCCGTCCGCGCGCGCAACGTCGCGAAGTTCGTCGGGCCCCTCGGTACGCACGCGGCCTGAGTAGCCGAGCCACTTGTTGAACCGTGCGCCTGCGTACTGCACGGTCTGTCCATCTTCGGACAGCACCTTGCACGCGAGCAACCCTGCATCCGGTCGCGCCCGGGCGGCGCGGTCGAGCGCGGCCGCGAGACCGGCCTCCGCCACCGCGTCGTTGTTCAGGAGAAGCATCCAGTCGGCACCGAGACCCTGGGCCCGCCGAATCCCGATGTTGTTGCCGCCGGCAAAGCCAAGGTTCGCGCCCGTGCGAATCAGCTCGACGTTCGGAAAGCGCTCCTCGACGAGGGTGTCCGACCCGTCGGTCGAGCCGTTGTCGACGCAGATCGTCGGGATCCCCTTGAGCGACGCGAGCGCCGCGAGCGTGTCCTCGCCGCCGTTCCAGTTGAGGACGACCGCGTAGAGGTCCATCAGCGCTTGACGAAGTGCGCGATCGAGCCCGCGCCCGGCCGGCGCTCCCAGCCGGCGCCGATCTCGCTGACAAGCCGCGCGACGCCGGGGTAGACGTTGCCGTAGCCGCCGGTGTCGACCGCGTCGTGAAGCAGCACGTGACCGCCGGGGCGCACGAACGTGCTCCAGCGGTCGAAGTCCGCTTTCGCGCCTTCGTAGGAGTGATCGCCGTCGATGAAGAGCAGCGCGAGCTCACCGGGCGGCGGCTCGGCGGTGCGCGAGTCGGCGACGAGCAGGTGCACCTTCCCGTCGAGCCCGAAGCGCGCGAGCGCGGCCCGCAACTCCTCGTCGAGTTCCGCGCCCGGCATGTCGGCCCGCAGCGCAACGTGGAAGTCGTACGACCAAAGCTCCACCCCGGCCGGCAGCGCCGAAGCGAAGACGATGGTGCTTCCGCCCTTGAAGCGCCCGATCTCGGCGACCGGCCCGTTCTCGATGTCACGCGCCAGCCGGAAGAGCAGCGCCGCCTCGTCGATCTGCAGCGATGCGACGCCGTGGTTCAGCTGGTTCGACGAGAACATGAACGCGAGGTCCTCGAACCCGCGCACGGA
>JANMWB010000221.1:0-1845 GCA_031393705.1 Thermoleophilia bacterium
GGGAAGCCTTCGACGCCGACGCCCGGAGGTGAGTTCTTCGTCGAGGAATCGATCGCGCTGCGGTCGTACGACGTGGGGGCGCCGTTCGCGCTCGCGCTGAGCGCCAGATCCGAGGTACTACAGGAATTCGACGGTGGCCCGGGCCAGATCGCGCTGCACGGGCTGTCGAACGTCGGGGGCGTCCCTGGCACCGCTGCGTCGCACGGTTGCATCCGGCTCGCCGACAACGTGATGCGTTGGCTCGCCGCGCGAATCGGGCCCGGCACGCCCGTGACGATCGCGGGCTGAGACGCAAAGAAAAGCCCCCGCCGGGGCGGGGGCTTTGGAGTGGAGCCAGGCGGGCTCGAACCGCCGACCTCCTGGGTGCGATCCAGGCGCTCTCCCAGCTGAGCTATGGCCCCTGGGCGGCTCTCAGTGTAGCGCCGCCGGTTTTACGCAAGCCTCACGTAGGCATCACAGGGGCATCTCCGTTCGCGGGAAGGAACAGGGAAACCTCTGAAAGGGGCACCACATGAAGTTCAAATCGATCCTGCCGTTGCTCGCGGCCGGGCTCGTGGCGGTTCTTGCCGTCGCAGGTCTTGCCGGAGCCGCGGGCACGCCGCCCAAGAACACGTCGCTGCCGACAATTTCCGGCACGGCGGAGCAGGGGCAGACCCTCACCGGCCACGCAGGTCAGTGGAGCGGCGACCAGCCGATCTCATACAAGTGGCGCTGGAAGCGTTGTAATGCGTTCGGTCAGAAGTGCGCGAACATCTCCAGTGCGACGTCGCAGGCCTACGTCCTGAAGAACGTCGACGTCGGTACGAAGCTGCGCCTCAACGTCACTGCGACGAACGGCGCCGGCAACGCCGTCGCCGAGTCCGACCCGACCGCGCTCGTGCAGCCGAAGGGCTCCACGCCGCCGCCTCCGGCGCTCGTCAACGGTTGCCCTGCGACCGGCACCGGTCCGCTCGACGTGGCGCAGATCGCACCGCCGGCACGGCTCGTGATCGACGGTCAGGTCGCTACACCGTCGCCGATCACCCGCGCGGTCACCACCCTGCAACTCCGGTTCCACGTCTCGGCCTGTAACGGCCGCTCGATCGGGAACGCGCTCGTGTATGCGGCCGCGATTCCGTTCCAGCAGTTCTCGACGCCGGCCGAGGTGTCGACCGACGCGACTGGTTGGGCCACGCTGACCCTCCAGCGCATGGCGGGCTTCCCCGCCTCGCCGCGGCAGCAGATCCTTGCCGTGTTCTCGCGCGCACGGAAGTCGGGCGAGAGCCCGCTCGGTGGCGTCACGGGCAGCCGGCTCGTGTCGTTCCCGGTTCATCTGTAAACGGCTCGTCCTTCCGACCGCCCGCACCGCCCTACGATACGGCGGTGCGTGCGGTCGTACTCGACGCTGACGGGCTCCCCGAGCTCGCCGATCTGCCGGAGCCCTCGGGCGCCGGCCTGCTCGTCCGCGTGGTCGCATGCGGTCTCTGTGGCTCCGACGTCGAGAAGCTCGGCCGCGCCGCGCGCGGGACCGTGCTCGGCCACGAGATCGCAGGCGTGCTCGAGAACGGCGCGCGCGTCACTGTCATGCACCGCGTTCCGTGCGGAACGTGCGAGCGCTGTCGCGCCGGCCACCAGTCGACCTGCGGCGAGTTTCGCGAGTTGAGGATCGCGCCTGGAGGCTTCGCGGAGCAGTTGCGCGCGACGCATTGCGTCCCGCTGCCGGACACGATCGCCGAGCACGATGGGATCTGGGTCGAGCCGCTCGCGTGCGTGTTGCGCGCCGCGGAGTCGGTGCGGCGCGGGCGCGTGCTGGTCGTGGGTGCGGGGGCGATTGGGCAGCTCTGGATCCAGGTGCTCCGTCGTCGC
>JANMWB010000194.1:0-43331 GCA_031393705.1 Thermoleophilia bacterium
GTCGTTGATCTTCCACGAGCTCTTCGAGCCGCCCGCGAACCACGGCGGATACGCCGGATTGTCGGTGCCGATCGTGAGCTGGCCGCTGGTCACGGTCGCGCACGACGCGGCCGCGGCGATTGACGCGTTCGGAGACGCGGCAACGGAGGCGCTGACGGCAATCGCAGCCAGTGCAGCGATCGGCGTCAGGAGCAGGATGAGGCGCTTGCGCATGTCGTCATTGCCTTTCGGTCAAAAGGGGGCAGCGGTGATGAGGCCCAGCGTATCGCTGCTTAGCCCGTGTGGGCTAGCCGCGCGGCGTCGACGCCGGGCTGGAAGCACGCGCGGCAGCGCGCTTCGTACGAGTCGAGCGCGCCGACCTGGATCGTCTCGCCGCCGAACGGCGCGGGATCGCCGTCGACGAGCCGCTGTGTCATCGTCGCAGGCCCACCGCAGCGGTGACACACGGCCTCGAGCTTGTCGACGAACTCCGCCACGCAAAGCAGTGTCGGCATGGCGCCGAACGGCTGTCCACGGAAATCCTGGGCGAGCCCGGCTGCGACCACCCGCGCGCCGTCCTCGATCAGGGCGCTGATCGCGTCGACGATGCCGAGGTCGAAGAACTGCACCTCGTCGATGCCGACCGCGTTGTAGCCCTTCGCGAGCCGGCGTACTTCTTCGCTCGACGTCGCCGTGACCGCGCGCATCTTGGCGCCCGCGTGAGAGACGACGTGGCCGACGTCGTAGCGGTCGTCGATCAGAGGCTTCACGACGAGCGCGCGCTGCCCGGCAATCTCCGCGCGGCGAAGCCTGCGGATGAGCTCCTCGCTCTTGCCGCAGAACATCGGCCCGCAGACGACCTCGAGCCAGCCTCCGGCGTGTGGCTGCGTTCTGATCACGTGAGTACGTTAACCCGTGCGCCAGACGTATACGTTCGTCTCGCGCTGCTCGAAGCCGAGGCGGTGGTAGAGGCGGTTCGCGGGCTCTCGCTCCTGCCGCGTCGTCAGCTCGACGGAGATCGCACCTGCACCTTCGGCCTGATGCAGTGCTTCGCGCGTGAGCGCCTCTCCGACCCCGCGGCCCCGTGCCGCCTCGTCGACGACGACGTCGTGGATCCAGGCCCTGATGCCGGTCGGAACGCGGCAGACGATCAGCGTGAGCATCCCGATCACGGTGTCGCCGTCGCGCGCGACGAGCAGGCTCGTCCCCGGCGTTGCCACCAGCTCCACGAGCTCGACGATCCCGGCCGGTTGCCGCTTCGGAGACAGCTGCGGCACGAGCCGCGCAACCGCCTCGGCCAGAGCGCTGTCGGCTTCGCTGACGCGTTCGATCCTCATCCCGCGGCGACCACTTCGAGCGTGCGTGCCCGAACGCCTACCGAGAGCGACGACTGTCCGAACGTTGCCCGAATGGTGTTGAAGCTCTTGCCGGTCACCTTCCAGCCTCGGGCCTGCAACGTTGCGACGTACCAGTCGATCACCTGTTCGGCGCGCGCGCGCGGAGGGAGCGTCCAGTCGCGCGCGGCGAACGTATCGCCGGGCGTCGTCTTCGCCCCGGTCGCGCCCGGGTAGACAGGCGCCCGGTCGAGCAGCGTTGCGTTCGCGCGCGCCTGGGCGCTCGCGTTGTGGCCGTCGCACCCGACCACGACCGCCACCATCAGCATCAGCAGCAGAGCGAGCCTCACTTGAGCAGCCGGGACAGGCGACGGTCCTTCAGCGTGCGGCCGCCGGTCTGGCAGGTCGGGCAGTAGTAGATCGTGTGCTCCTCGAAGTCGACGCGGGCGAGCGGCGTACCGCAGCGCTCGCACGGTACTCCGAGCTTGTTGTGGACGCGGTAGGTCTTGTCGTCGTTTGCTCCCGCGAGCCGCAGCTCGAGCCCACGCGCGAGCTCGGCGTGGATTGCGACCGCCAGGCGCTCGGTCTCCGCGTCGTCGACCTGCGTCGAGAGCTGGTACGGCGACAGCTTTGCCGCCCAGAGGATCTCGTTCGCCCACGCACGCCCGATGCCGGCGATCAGCCGCTGGTCGCGGAGCAGCGAGTGCAGGCGCCGCGAGTCCGACGCGAGGATTCGCGCGACGTCCTCGGTCGTCAGCTGGTCGGCCTCGGGGCCGAGGTGGGCGAGCTCGGCCGCCAGCGCATCCGGGCGCAGTAGCCACACCCCGGCGCGCTTCTTGGAGCCGGCCTCGGTCAGCTGCAGCTCGCCGCCGTCGGTGAAGCGGACGCGGAACATCGGCGTCTTCGCCCCCTTGCTGCTCGGCGGCACGTATTTCAGCCGGCCGGCGCTCATCAGGTGCACCATCACGACGAGCTTGTCGTCGTCGGTCGGCAGGAGGAAGCGCTTGGCCCGCCGTTCAACGCCCTTGAACCCTTTGCCGTCGAGCGCCGAGATCGGCGGGTCGAACGTCTTCAGCGTGGCGATGTGCGTCGGCCCGGCCCGCTCGATCGGCGCCACCCGCACGAGAGGATCGAGCTGGCGGCGCCACGCTTCGACCTCGGGCAGCTCCGGCACAAGCCCAGGTTAGATGGTTGATGCCACGCTTACGCCCACGCCGCGTGGCATCAACCATCTAGCCAGCGACGGCGTAGAGGTGCCATTCGCCGGGCACGCCCTTGAGCTCCCGCGCGCCGCGGTCCTCGAACGCGATGCCCGAGCCGGCGACGAGATCCTTCACGGTCTGGGAGACGAGCACCTCGCCCGGCGCCGCGTGGGCGGCGACGCGCGCGCCCGTCGCGACGGCGATGCCCGAGACCTTCCCGTCCAGCACCTCGCACTCGCCGGTGTGCAGCCCTGCGCGTACCTCCAGGTCGAGCGGCTCGAGCCCCTCGCGAATCGCGGTGGCACAACGGATTGCGCGGGCCGGGCCGTCGAACGAGGCAAAGAAACCGTCGCCCGCCGTGTCGTGCTCGGTGCCGCGAAAGCGCTGGAGCTGGTCGCGGACGATTGCGTGGTGCCGCTCGAGGATCGAGCGCCATGCACTGTCACCGAGCTCTGCGGCGCGGGCCGTGGAGCCGACGAGATCGGTGAACAGCACCGTCGCGAGTACACGATCCGGGACGACAGGCGGGCTACTCACCGCGCGTGCGACGAATCGCCGCAGCTCGTCGAGAATCGGGGCGGTGTCGCCGACGGGCGGGATGCGGTCGGGGCGGTCGATCGCCACGAACTCCCCCGCCGGAAGTAGCGAGGCGACGAGCCGGCTCGCGTCTTCTGCCGGATCGTTCGCGCGATGAAGGATGAGCGTCGGCACGCGCACGGACGGCAGCACGCCGCGCACGTCCACGTCGAGGATCATCCGCTGGAAGGCGGCGGCCGCCCCCGGGCTGACGCTCAGCCGGATCACCCGTGCGAAGGCCCGCCGCTCGGCGTCGTCGAGGCTCGGCGCCCCGTACTCGAGAAGATCGATAAGCGAGGCCGGCCAGTTCCGCTCGAGTGCATCGATTCCGCGCAGCGCTGTCTCGCGCGGCGGCGCCCACGGGTAGTCCGGCGCCCACGTTCCCCGGTAGTGCCCCTGCCAGAGCGTAAGCGCGTGGACGCGCTCGGGGTATGTCGCTGCGAACACGAGCGCGAGGTCGGAGGCGTCACCGGCGGTCAGGACAGCCGCCCGTCGGGAGCCGGCCGCGTCCAGCACGGCCCGGCAGTCGTCCATCCGCTCGTCGATGCCGGGGGCGCCCTCGACACGGTCCGAGAGACCGGTGCCGCGCTTGTCGAAGACGATCACCCGGTACTCCGCGCCGAGGGCTTCGAGCCAGGCCCGGCGGTACGGCTCCTCCCAGGCGAGTTCCAAGTGCTGCGCAAACCCGGGAATCCAGAGGAGATCGACCGAGCCCTCGCCGAGGATCTGGTAGGCGATGTTCACGTCGCCGCTGCGGGTGTACTGCGTCTCCGGCATCTCCATGGGACTAAGTTTCTGCGATGCACACGATCACTGTCGAGGTGAGGCGCGGAAACGTCGTCGAAGCGGTGCACCGGGTCCACGCGGTAACGACGGACGGGCAGAGCTGGGGCGACCCGGAGCTGGCTTTCTACTTCCGCTCCTCGTCGAAGCCGATCCAGGCGATCCCGTTCGTCGAGGGCTACGACGATTTGGACGACGACGAGATCGCGATCGCCTGCGCGTCTCACCGCGCCGAGCCGGCGCAGCTCGCGGCTGTGCGAAAGGTGCTCGCGCGCGCCGGTGTCACCTCCGACGACCTGGAGTGCGGCCTCCAGGAAGGGCGGCCGGAGGGAAAGGTCGGCCACAACTGCTCCGGCAAGCACGCCGGCATGCTCGCCGCGTGCCGCGCGCACGGCTGGCCGTTGCATCCATATCGCGATCGAGCGCACCCGCTGCAGCAGCGCATCGCGGAGCTCCTCGGCGGCAACGACGTCGCGGTCGACGGCTGCGGGGTGCCGACGTTCTCCACGAATCTCGCCGGCGCGGCGGCGCTTCTCACGCGTACGCCCCAGCGCATCCGCGAGGCGATGCGCGCGCGCCCCGAGCTCGTTGGCGGCGAGCGAGGCTCGGTCGACACCGATTTGATGCGGCTGCGCGACGGGTGGATTGCCAAGGGCGGCGCCGAAGGGCTCTTCTGTGCAGCGCACGCGGACGGCCGCGGCATCGCACTGAAAGCGGAGGACGGCGCCTATCGCGCGATCGGCCCCGCGCTCGCGCTCGTGCTCGGGGTCGACGAGCTCGCCGAGACACCGCTGACGAACAGTCTCGGCGAAACCGTCGGCGCAATAACCTTGGCGACGTGAAGGTTTTCATCATCAGCGACATGGAGGGAGTTGCCGGCATCGTCAAGTGGCAACAGGTGACCGGCGGCCACGCGATGTACGAGGAAGGACGGCGTCTCTACACGGGCGAGATCAACGCGGCCGTGCGCGGCGCGCGGGCGGCGGGCGCGACCGAGATCGTCGTCATGGACTGTCACGGGGCGGGCGAAGGGTGGACGTTCAACTCGCTGCTGCCGGAAGAGCTCGATCCCGGCTGCGAGTACGTCGTGCAGAACGAGTGGACGGAATACACCGAGTACCTCGAGGACGGGGTTGACGCGGCGCTCTTCGTCGGGATGCACGCGATGGCAGGCACGCGCGACGGCGTCCTCGCGCACACGGTGAGCGGGTCGTCGTGGTGGCGGCTCCGCTTCAACGGCGTCGAGGTCGGCGAGACCGGCATCAACGCCGCGCTGTGCGGTGCCTGGAGTTGTCCGGTCGTCCTCGTGACCGGCGATGAGGCAGCCTGTCGCG
This sequence comes from Thermoleophilia bacterium, assembly GCA_031393705.1. Taxonomy (GTDB): domain Bacteria; phylum Actinomycetota; class Thermoleophilia; order Gaiellales; family Gaiellaceae; genus PALSA-600. The sequence continues at coordinate 5,209 of JANMWB010000194.1, forward strand.
AGGGCCGGAAGCTGCTCGGGGACGGCGTGACGACCGCTGCGGTCAAGAAGGGGCTCGGCCGCTTCAGCGCGCGGCAGTTTCCGGCGGCCCGCGCCCGCGAGTTGATCGAGGACGCAGCCCGGCGCGGCGTCGAGAACCGAGCGGCCGTACGTCCGTACGACCCGGGCGCGCCCTGCGAGATCCTCGTCGACTTCAACACCTCGGATCACGTCGAGAAGTACCGCTACCGCGCGGGCGTGGAGATCACCGGCTCGCGCCAGATCTCGTCGCAGGCGGACGACTGGTGGACCGCCTGGCGCCAGTTCTTCTTCTGATTCGAAACTAAAGTTCTCGCCAGGGGCTGCCGACAAGCCTCTATGTGAGGTTCTTCCGCAGACCGCGTGTTCTCGTCGTGCTCGCGCTTCAGGCGCTCGCCCTTGGCCTCCTCGCCACGGGCGCGCTTGGCACCTCGAAAGTTGGCAAGACGAGCGCCTCTGCGCCTCTGATCTCGACGGCCGTGAACGTGGCGCACGACACGTCCGTGCCGCTCACGGACACGCCCGTGGTCGCAAATGACCCGAACCGCGTGCTGCCCGAGCTGGAGCGCCTCCTTCCTGCGACGGTCAATACGCAGACGCACGACCCGGTACGCCAGGTCGCCGCCCCGAGCGTCTCGGTCCCGGCTTCGCTCGGCACGTTCAACGGGTTGAAGCGGACCGACCTCAGCACCGGTTACGTCCCGCCCGACACAGTCGGCGACGTCGGCCCGACGCAGTACATGCAGGCGGTCAACGGCGGACTTGCCGTCTTCAGCAAGGACGGCCAGAACCTGACCGGGCCGATCAACGACAGCTCGTTCTGGAATGGGCTTTCCGGCTGCCAGCCCACAGTCACGCGCGGTCTGACCGATCCGACGGTGAACTACGACCAGTTCGCCGATCGCTGGGTCTACTCGGAGCTGTCGTACGACACGTCGACGACGCCGTGGGGCCCGTCCTACATGTGCATCGCAGTGTCGTCCACCGGCGACGCGACGGACAGCTGGTACCGCTACGTCTTCGCAGTCGGAAGCGGTGTCTTGACGGACTACCCAAAGCTCGGCGTGTGGCCCGACGGGTACTACCTGTCGTTCAACGATTTCAACAGCGCATCCCCGCACAGCTTTGTCGGCGCCGGCGCCATGGTGGTCGAACGGAGCCAGATGCTGGGCGGTGCGAGCGCGCAGTCGGTGTTCGTCGACCTGCGCGGTTCCGCTGGGCTGCTCTCCGGCGGGATTCTTCCGTCGGACGCAGATGGTTCGACGGCGCCCCCGGGCGGCGCACCGGATTACTACGCAGCGGCGGTCGACGACCCGACGGACGTGAACGACCAGGTCGGGATCTGGGCGTTCCATGCCGACTGGGCGGTCCCCGCCAACTCGACCTTCACGAACCCGCAGGCGCTGCATGTCGCTGCCTACGACGGCAACTCCCAGCTGTCGGTGCCGCAGCCCGCAGTGCTCGGAGTTCCTTCGCCGCAACTCGACGGCCTCGCCGACAACCGACTGATGAACCGGCTTCAGTACCGCAACTTCGGAGGCTTCGAGACGCTCGTCACCAACCTTTCGGTGAACAACGGCAGCGGCGGTCTCGCGCCGCACTGGTGGGAGCTCCGCAAGGTCGCAGGCTCGTGGGGCGTGAACCAAGACTCGACGTTCGCGCCGGACGCGTTGAACCGTTGGGTCGGCAGCGTCGCGATGGACGGCGCCGGAGACATGGCGCTCGGCTATTCGGCCGGCGACGCCGGGTCCGCTCCGTCGATTCGGTACACGGGCCGGCTCGTCAGCGACTCGCTTTCACAGATGCAGGGCGAGTCGACGTTTGCGGGCGGCGGCGGTTCGCAAACCGGGACGTCCCGTTGGGGCGACTACAGCCAGATGACAGTCGACCCTTCGGACGACTGCACGTTTTGGTACACGGGCGAGTTCTATCCGGTGTCCAGCGCGAACGCGTGGGAGACACGGATCAGCTCGTTCCGCTTCCCGAGCTGCGTGACCTCGAGCGGCCCGACCTACTCGGTTTCGCCGACGGTGTCCGGGACGCTGCGCGAGGGACAGACCCTGACGGCGACATCCGGAACATGGTCGCCCGCGTCGACATTCACCTACCAGTGGCGCCGCTGCGACGTCAACGCGGTTTCCTGCGCCGACATCGCCGGCCAGACCGCGACCACGTATGTGCTTCGCGCAGCGGACGCAGGTCTGCACGTGCGTGTCAAAGTCACCGCCACTGCGAACGTCGGTGGTCTCACTTCGACCGCCGTGTCGGCAGCAACCGGGACGATTCTCCCGCTCGCGCCGTCGAACAGTGCCGTTCCGGTGGTCACCGGCACGGCGCGCGTTGCGCAGACCCTTTCGTCCACGACCGGGACCTGGTCGAGCTATCCGTCCACGGCCACGACCTTCACTTACCAGTGGGAGCGCTGCTTCGTCTCGTGCGGTTCGATCCCGAGCGCGACCGGTTCGACGTATGTCCTCGCGGCCGCCGACGCCGGCGCAACCGTACGCATCGGCGTCACGGCCCATTCGATTGGCGGCACGACGCTCGCGTACTCGGTGCAGACGGGAGTCGTAACGCTTCCGCCCGCGCCCGCGAACACGGTGGCGCCGGCAATCAGCGGGACTGCGCAGTCCGGCCAGACGCTGTCGATTTCGCAGGGCACGTGGACCGGAGCCCAGCCGATCGCCTACAGCTACCAGTGGGTGTCGTGCAGTTCAACGGGCGCGAGCTGCGGTTCGATCAGCGGGCAAACCAGCAACACGTATGCCGTGAACAACGGTGACATCGGCAAGACGCTTCGCGCCTCGGTGACCGCTACGAACAGCGGCGGCGGCACAGTGTTCACCACATCGGCGACCAGCGTCGTTACGGCAGCGCCTGCCGGTGGTGGCGGCGGAAGTGGCGGCGGGGGCGGCGGCGGAGCCGGCTCGCCCGATCTGGCCGTGACCGGCTTCTCGAGCAACGCGTCACCGCTCGTAGGCGACAACGTCACCTTCCTCGTCACGGTGACGGACAAGAACTTGAAGCCCGCCCAGCAGCTCTACCTGACGGTCGCGCTGGGAAGCGGCCTGCAGTTCGTCACTTCGACGAGCGACCGCGGCAGTGGCTGCGCAGTGGTCAGCTCGAGCCAGCTCAGCTGCTTCCTGGACTGGTTGTCGAGCGACGTCACGACGGCCACCTTGCAGATCACGGCGAAAGTCATTGCGACAACCGGCCAGACGTTCTCCGGCACGGCATCCGCGAGTCAGGGTGAGTTCAACGCGGCGGACAACACGCTGTCGCTCGCGCTGAACACTGCGTCGACGCCGGTCGCAGGTGGGACGCCTGGCGCTGACAAGTCGCCGACCGGACTTAACGGCGACGGCACGCCGACGAAGACGCAGGACAAGCGGAAGCCGACGGCAGAGGCCCTCTACACCCCGGCGAAGCGCGGCGCCGTTGCAAAGCTTCGCTTCAAGATCTACGACGACCAGGGCGTCGCCAAGGCGGTCACATCGGTGAAGCGTGGCTCGACCGTCGTCGGTACCGCGAACACGGGCTACGGCCCGGTGGCCTCCGGCAGCACCTACTACGTCGGGTGGCATGTTCCGGCGCACGCTGCGAAGGGGAACTACTGGTTCTGTGTCACTGCAGTCGATCGCGCCGGAAACAAGAGCGCACAGTCGTGCGCCCCGCTTGCGCTCCGGTAGCGCAACCGCGCTGATCACACTGGTGCTCGCCGGATCGGCGGGCTCCGCACAGTTGCCTCCCCTGCCGGCGAAGTGGCCGCATGCCCTGCAGCTCGGTGTAGCCGACGATCCGAACGGCGCAGCGGCGCTGCGCGAGGTGGCACCCTTCGGCTTCCGCTACCAGTATCTCGCGGGCGGCGTGAACACCGGCGCGGGCTGGGTGACCTGGAACCCCGGCGGGACGTTTGCCTCGATGTATGTCCGCGAGTCGTGGGCGCACGGAGTGTTGCCGGTGCTGACGTACTACATGCTCCTGCAGTCGAAGCCGGGCGGCGGAGACGAGGCGCATGCCGATCTCGCGAACCTTGGGAACGCACAGACGATGGCGGCGTACTGGGACGACGTACGGCTGTTGTTCGCGCGCGTCAAGGGTGCGAAGCCAGTGGTCGTTCACGTCGAGCCCGATCTCTGGGGTTACCTGGAGCAAGCGGGCGCGAACGCGCTCGCGTCGTCCTTCGCGCAGAAATGGATCGCACTGCGCGACACGCTCGCGCCGAACGTGATCCTCGCCTACCACATGAGCGGCTGGGGCACGAAGCACGACATCGTTTTCGAGGACCCCGCGGACGCGGCCGTGCGCAGCTACGCGACGCAGAGCGCGGCGTTCTACCGATCGCTGCACGCGAGGTTCGATATCGCGTTCGAGGACTTCTCCGATCGTGACGCGGGCTTCTACGCGAAGATCAACGGCAATCCGAACACGTGGATGACACCGGCCGACTTCCATCGGCATCTCCTCTACGCGCAGACGTTCGTGAAGCTCGCCGGCATACGCATGGTCGCGTGGCAGATCCCGCTCGGCAACACCGTGATGCGCGCCATGAACAACACGTGGGATCACTTTCAGGACAACCGCGTGCAGTGGCTGCTCGGCCCCGCCGGTCGCGCGCATCTGCGCGCGTACGCCGCGGCGGGCTTCGCCGGCTTCCTGTTCGGTCGCGGCGCGGACGGCGCGACATGCGCTTGCGACGCGGCGAAGGACGGTGCCACGAACCCCGCTCCGCTCAACGGCAACACCCGACCGTCGCTCTCCGCCGACGACGACGGCGGGTACTTCAAAGCGCAAGCGCGCGCGTACTACAAGGGCGGTGCGATTACGCTGCCGCGATGACCGTCGTCGCCTGCCTCGGAGATTCGATCACCGAGGGCTCGCCGTACTGGGACTCGCGCAAACGCACCGGGAACCCCGAAGGCCAGTGGGAGCACTGGGCGGGACTGCTGCATCCCGAGCTCGAACTGCGCAACTTCGGGATCTGGGGTGAGCGCACCGACGAGATCGCAGCGAGGTTCGACGAGGCCGTTGCCGGCGCCGACGTGCTGATCGTCCAGGGCGGGATCAACGACATCGCGCAAGGCCGCTCGATCGACGACGCGGCGCGCAATCTCGGCGCGCTCGTCGAACGCAGCCTCGCGCTCGGACTGCCGGTTGCCGTGTGCGACGTGCTGCCGTGGAACAACGGCTGGCCCGCCAAAGAGTCGGCGATTCGCGAGCTGAACGAGCGCATCGCCGGCTTTGGCGTACCGCTGCTCCCTTTCCACGACACGCTCGAAGACCCGGAGCGCCCCGGCCGCATGCGGGACGAGTGGACGCACGACGACGGTGACCATCCGTCGGTCGCCGGCTACCGCCGGCTCGGCGAGCTCGCCTTTCGTCTCCCCTAGGGAAGGGGCACTGCGGGTAGCCGGACGACGCCGAGGCGGTCGAAGATTGCCTGCGCGTTCTCGTCCGGGCCGAGGCCGGTGTCTGCGCGCGCGCGCAGCGTTCGCGCGATTTCGTACTCGGCGCCGAGCTCACGCGCGACGCGGAGGCTTTCGTCGAAATGAGCCGGCGCATCTTCCGGACTTCGGCCCTGCACAGACGCCAGCGCCAGCAGTCGTTCGAGAAGCGCGGTGCGTGTCCCGATCTCCCCCGTTTCTGTCATTCCCGCGAGCGTGGTACGCGCGAGCTTCGCAGCCTCGACATGTCTGCCCTCGAGCACGAACGCCTCGGCGCACCGTGCGTCGGCTTCGAGTGACATCGACCGCGAGCCGAGGTCAGTGAAGCACTGCGCCGAGGCGGCGAAGTGCTCGCGCGCGTCTGCAAAGCGCCCCTCGGCGGCAGCGAGCCGACCGAGGTTGACACCGACGAGGGCTTCGCCGACGGTGAACTTCGCCGCGCGGTAGGTGCGCAGCGCCGAGTCGAAGTCCTGCGCAGCTTCCGCGAGGTGGCCCTGGTCAAGGAGGATCTCGGCCCGGTTGTTCGTCGCGTGTGCGCCGGTGAGCACGTCACCCGCGCGCAGTGCGGCCTCTTCCGCACGGCGGTAGTGCTCGGCAGCCTTGTCCCACGCGCCTTCGTAGTAGGCGCGCACGCCCATGTTGTTCAGCACCGTCGCCTGCCGCTGCAGCAGGCCAAGCTCCTCGAAGATCGGCAACGCACGGTCGAGGTACTCGCGCGCAGGCCCGCCGCGGTCGCCCTCGGCTGCAGCGCGGATGTAATACGCATCGCCGAGCGCGCTCCGGTCGCTCGCAGCGACGGCGCCCTCCGCGGCGCGCTCCGCCCACGTCGCGCACTCGTCGATCTTGCCCTGCCGATAGAGCAGGATCGCGCGCTGCAGCTCGAGCGCGACGCGTTCGGTCGCCTCGAGGCCGGGTGCCGCGCACGCATCGTCGACCAGCGCGAGTGCGTCGTCGTAGCGCCCCCGCCGCTCGCCGACGATCGCACGCTTGCGCACGAGGCGCGGTGACGGCGCGAGCTCGAGGCTTTGCTGGTACGCGGCGTCCGCTTCGTCGTACCGTGCCGCGAGCTCGCGCACGTCGCCGAGCGACTCGCTGATGCCGGCCACCGCGATTGGGTCCGGCGCGAGCTCCGCTGCCGCAGCGAGCGCCCGCTCGTAGAACGTGGCTGCGTCGATGTTCGCGTGCTTCGCGCGCGCGGCGTCCCCTGCTGCGACCGAGTAGCCCCAGGCCTTGTCGAACACGCCCGCTTCGAAGAAGTGCAGCGAGAGCAGGGCGGCCAGATCCTCCGCGTCGCCGACTCGGCTTTCCAGCGCTTCGCCGACGCGGCCGTGGATCTCCCGGCGCACTGCGAACGAGAGCCCCTCGTAGGCGGCTGAACGCACGAGGTCGTGGTTGAAACGCAGCGTCCCTTCGCCTTGCCAGTCGACGAAATCCGCGAGCCGCCGCCACCGCTCCGGGTCGGCGCTTCCTTCCTCGGGCAGGATCGCGGCCAGCAGGTCGAGCTCGAACGTGCGTCCGATCACCGCCGCGTGCCGGAGGAGCAGGCGGTCGTCCGGCGCGAGCGTGTCGATGCGTGCGGTCAGCAGCGTCTCGATCGTCTCCGGCACGGATTCGTCGCCCCGCGGAGACGCGACGAGCTCGCGCATGAAGAGCGGATTGCCTCCCGCACGTTCCGTCAGTTCGGCGAGCTCTTTCTCGGAGAGCGCCTGGTCGCCCGCCGCCGCCAGGGCGAGTGAGCGGGAATCCTCATCCGGCAGGGGCTGGAGCTCGAGGAGGGTTGCGCCGTCGCCGTCGCCGATGATCGCCGGGCCGCCCGGCCGCCGTGTCACGCACAGGAGCCACGGGCGCGCCGCGGGTTGCGCGAGGCGGCGGATCAGGAGTTGCGAGGCGTCGTCCAGCCAGTGCGCGTCCTCGACGAGAAGCGTGGTCGGCATCAGCAGCAGCCTCATCAACATCTGCTCCAGCACCTCGTGCAGCTTGTCGCGCCGGAACGCAGGGTCGATCTCGTCCACCTCGGTAGTCGCCTCCGCGTCCGCGTCGAACGGAAGTGCGATCAGCGGCAGCCAAGGTGCAAGGTCGGGCATCACCGACGAGACGAACGCGGCAAGCTTCTGCCCCGCGGGCTCGGACGCGTCCTCAAGCAGGATCCCGACGAGCGGCCGGAGCATCGAGCGCAGCGGATAGAAGGGCGTCGACGCTGCGTACTGCTCGCACCGCACCTCGAGCTGCTGGAAACCGACCGCGAGCGTCTGCAGCTCCTCGACCAGCCGCGACTTGCCGATACCCGGCTCGCCCACGAGCTCGACGGCGCGGCTTTGGCGCGTGCGCGCCGCGTCGATTGCGGCGACCAGCTGCGGCAGCTCCGCCTGGCGGTCGACAAGCCCGAGCCGCTCGCGCTCGGTTGCGGCGGTCACCTCGAGCAGCCGGCCGACGGAGTAGCCGGTGACCGGCTTCTCCTTTCCCTTCATCAGGAACTGCCGCGGCTGAACGTCGAAGCGCGCGCGCGAACGCTGTAGCACGTCGCCGGTCGCGAGGATCTCGCCCTTCGCTGCGCGGGAAGCAAGCCGAGCCGCGAGGTTGACGGTGTCGCCCATGACGGCGTAGGTGCGCCGGCGGCGCGAACCGATCGCGCCGGCGAACACCGGCCCGCGGTTCACGCCGACCGAGATAGGTGGGCCGACGCCCGCCTCGACGATGCCGCGCACGGCACGCAGCATCCGTTCCTCGTCACCGCCGGGGCTCGAGGGTGCGCCCGCGACGAGATAGAGCTTGCCGCCGTCGCGATCGATGTCGGACTCGAGCCACGTGACGTCGAGCTCCGAGGTCAACGACGAGGTCACCTCAGCGAGCTGCTGGAGCGATGTCGTGGCAGCGCCGAGATCGTGCACGAGCTCGTCTGTGCCGCTGAACTTGATGAAGGCAGCGGTGGCATGGCGATGCTCCGCCTCGACTGCGTCCATCTCGATCGGGCGGCGCAGCGGGGGAGGGATCAGGTGCTCGATGCCGCCGGCCTCCGTCACGCTCTCCGGTTCCGGCGGGACGTCTCCGTCGAACGCGTCGCGGCGCAAGAGAAACGCACCGTCCCGCTCGCCGGCGACAAGCCCCGGGGGCAGCGCGTCGGCTGTGCGCTGCGAGACGAGGATCTCTCCCGCCTCGGCCGCGTCCTCGAGCCCGAGCGTGGCTGACGCAGACGGTCCGCACACGACGAGCTCCCGGTGTTGCGAACCGACGAGGAAGAAGTGACAGTCGCCGGAGACCGCGCCCGCCGCCATCGCGAGCCGCACCGGGCCGACCGACGATTCGGTGCTCGCAGCCTCGTCGATGCGCGCCTGCATCGCAGCGGCCGCGCTCGCGGTCCGTAGTTCGTGGTCGGCGCCGTCGAAGAACAAGAGGAGGGCGTCACCACGGAACTTCAGGACGTCGCCGCCGTACCGCCCGGCAGTGTCGATCAGGTCGGAATACGTTCGGCTGATCAGCGTGATCAGCTCCTCGGCTCCGAGCTTGCCCTTCGCGCCGAGCCGCTCGGAGAGCGCCGTGAAGCCGGTGATGTCGAGGCCGAGCAGCGAGCCGTCGAGGACCCGGGCGGTCGCGGCACCTGCCGTGCGCTCCCAGTCCGCCGCGAGCCGCGGCAAGTAGGGACGGAAGATTGCCCCGGTCGCCGTCGTCGTGTCTTGGCCGGTCAACTCGTTGCCCCGCGAAAGACATTAGTCGAAAGGCACAAGAGTTTGTGTTGAAAAACGCGTAAAAGAGCGTATGGTCAGATCGGGAAGAGCCAACGGGGTCAAGGGGTGGAGCGTGGCAGCAGCAACTGCGGCAGCAGGACGAACGGTAATTGAGCGCGTCGATCCATCGGCGCGCGGGGTGAGCACGCTTCCGCTGCGGCGGGTGGCGCTCGCCGTCGCGCTGCTGGCTGCCCTAGTGCTGCCCGGTCTTGCTTTGGGAAGTGGCGGCCCGGCCTACCAGGCCGGCGTGACCGCGACTCCGCCAACGATCGATGGAACGCTGACGCCCGCAGAATGGGCTGACGCCACCGCCTACAGCCTCACGTTCGGCTCGATCCCGGCCAAGGTCCGGTTCGAGCGCACCGCTACCGATCTCTACGTCGGTGTCGTGGTGCAAGACCTCGCGCCCGGGGTGACGCCGTCGCTCAGCGTCTACTTCGACAACAACCATGACGGCAGCAAGAATCTCGGCGACGACGTCTGGCTCGACTTCGCAGGCTCCGCGGGCGAGGACTTCTTCTACAGCCCGACCGGGTACCCCCCGGGCGGGCCGAGTCACTACAACGATCTCATCGACTCCGGAGGCTCGAACGACACGGTTGCCGCCGGGACCAGCGCCTCGGGCGCGGTCACGTTCGAGATCAGGCACCCGCTCTGCTCGGCCGACACGGCCCACGATCTGTGCGCGACAACCGGGCAGACGTTGGGTGTCGACTTCCAGTACGAGCCGGGCACCGCCCCTGGCGTGTTCTTCGACGCGCCGGGCCCGAACACGTTCGACCCGAGTGTCACCTGGGGCGATCTGCAGCTCGCCGCGGGTGATGTCGTCGCGCCCGTCGTTTCGGTGACGCAGCCAAGCGCGGGCTCGACGCTGAGCGGCATCGTCCCGGTCGCCGCCAAGGCGAGCGACAACGTCGGTGTGACGAGCGTCCACTTCCAGTACTACGACCCGCCGACGTACTACGACCTGGGCACCGACACGGTTGCTCCATACACGGCGACGTTCGACTCGACGACCGTCCCGAACACCGTCCCGCTCGGAGCGACGATTTACGCGACGGCGCGCGACGCCGCGGGGAATACGACAACGGTGGGGAACGGCGTGGGGGTGCACAACGTCACTGCCGTCCTCACCGGCTCGGTCGTCGCCAGCCCCGACCCGATCGGCACTCCGACCTCGGTCGACCTGACCGCGGCGGGGAACATCGACTGGGCGATCTGGGGCAGCGCGACCAACTCCCTGCGCCCTGACGTTCGCAAGAGCGGCGGGTCGGCGATCAGCGACCTGACGAACATCGACCCGGCACCGAGCGCGCCGCTCCGCGCCCTGGGGCCGCTCCCAGCGTCGCCGCCCTTCCTGTTCAGCTGGCTCGACGGTGGAATTCAACCGGCGGGCGCCAGCGTGCCTGCCGGCATCCAGCACGACGGCGCGGCTACGGGTGTGTCGGCCCTCGGCAAGGGATTCGCGTTCGACGTCCCTGCGAGCACAGCACCTCGCACCCTGACGGTCTACGTTTCGACGAATCGGGCGAGCGGCTGGCTGACCGCGTCGTTGAGCGACGGCTCCGCACCCAACTACGTCAACACGCTGCCGCTCGCAGGAGACACGCGAACCGGGGTCTACACGATCCACTACGCCGCGGCGACGCGCGGCCAGACGCTGCACGTCCAGTGGGTGGAGACCGTCGATAACTGCTCGGCATTCCGCTGCGACAACGCGGCCGTGTATGCCGTCGCGCTGTCCTCCGACGCCACTGACGCGACCCTCTCCACGGATGCTTCCGTCGGCATGTCCGGGTCGAACGACCGGCTAGCCGACCTCCCTCTGCGCGCATTCGAGCCCGTCCCGTCGGGAACGACGCCGGCCCCGATCAATGGGCTTCCGATCAACGGCCTTCCGATCAACGGCCTTCCGATCAACGGTTTGCCGATCAACGGCCTTCCGATCAACGGCCTCCCGATCAATGGTTTGCCGATCAACGGCCTCCCGATCAATGGTTTGCCGATCAACGGCCTCCCGATCAACGGTTTGCCGATCAACGGTTTGCCGATCAACGGGCTTCCCCTGACGACGCCCGGCGGCTGGGCGGCGGCGCTCGCGGGGACGTCGCTCGCGGGCCTCCCGCTGCAGACGGTCACGTTGCAGCAAGTGCTCGCCCTGCCGCTCCCGCAGCCGGCGGCGATCGCGCACCTGACGCTCGGGCAGCTCGACCTGTCGAACAGCACTCTCGGCCGGATGACGATCGGCGCGCTCGCGCTTGGGTCAACGCCGATCAACGGGCTCAGCCTGCCCGCCGGCGCGCTCGCCTCGTTGCAGGCCTGGTGCATGAGCGTCGTCACGACCGATCCGTCGACGAACTGCGCCCTCGCCGCGATCGGCAACCAGAGTCTCTTCGCGCTCGGGCTCGCCGGAGCACCGATCAACGGCCTTCCGATCAACGGCTTGCCCATCAATGGTCTCCCGATCAATGGGCTGCCGATCAATGGGTTGCCGATCAACGGCCTCGACGTTTCTGCATCGCCGATCAACAGCCTGCCGATCAACGGTCTGACCCTCTCCGGGACGCCGATCAACGGACTGTCGCTGATCAACATCCTCGCCGCGCACGCGCCCGATGGCTCTCCGTCTCCGTTCCGGGGGGTCAGGATCGCCGACCTCGCGGTTCGCGCCAACGTGATCACGGACTGCACCGTGGTCAACTGCGTCACCGGAACGCTCGCGGACGCTGCGGCCGCCGGCGCGATCAAGAGCACGGCCCTGCTCACTGATATCGGCGCGACCGCACTTGCGTCGCTGACGCTGGGCGATCTCCACTTCTACGGGACACTCACGATTGGCGATCTCGAGCAGAGCCTCGTCGGAACGAACGCCACTCTCGGCGACCTGATCGGCCTGCTTGTCAAGCGCGCGGACGTCCCGTGGGAGACCCTCAGCCCGCGGCTGCTCTCGGTGTTCGACACCTCGCGCCCGCGGCTGCACCTGACGACGTCGTTCAACGCCGGCGGCACCGGTGTGGGAACCGTGTCCGTGCGGGTGAAGTTGCCGCCCGGCTTCGACCCTGCGCCCGGCACGGCGACATTCGGGACGGCCGGGAGCAGCGAGCCATCGACACTGGGCGATCCCGCCGTGGACGGCGACCTTGCGACATGGAACATCCCGTCGGTGACGCTGGGCGGCTTCTACACTTTCCACCTTTCAGCATTCTCGGGGACCGACGTGGGGCCGGCGCAGGCAAGCGTCACGGTTTCCGCAGGCGGGACGACGAGCACGAGATCCACGTCCTTCAGCGTGCTCGACAGCTTCGAACCGAACGACAACGCCTCCGCCGAAGGGCTCCCGGTGATCACCCCCGACGCGGCCGTACAGCAGTCGACGATCGCGAGCCGCGGCGACGTCGACTACTACAAGGTTCCGCTGCCGCCGGCCGGGACGCGCCTGCTCGTGCATCTCACAAACCTGCCGGCCGACTACGACCTCGCGCTCTACGCGACGCAGACGACGTCGGTGCGAACCGGCGCATCCACCGGGGCGCCGCTGCAGGGCGGCACGATCGCCGACGAGTCGATCAACACCCAGGGCGGTGTGAACGCGCAGCTCGCGCCGACCGCTCTCCAGGACGTCCCGGATCCGGGTCTTCCGATGGTGCAGGTCTCCGCGAATCGCGGCACCGACGACGAGGATGTCGGCATGGTCTCGCCGGGCGGATCGGGCTACGCGCTGATCGCTGTGTTCGGTTACAACGGCGCTTCAGGCCCGAAGGCCTACAGCCTGCGCGTGACGACGCAGGCGCCTCCCAGTCTCATGTGCACGGCGCGCAGCTTCACGAACGCAGGCGCTGGAACGCCGGGAACCGTCCCGGACATGACGGCGATCCCCAGCGATCTGACGACGCTCGTCCTCGTGAACGAGAAGCGGATCGGCGACACGTACGGCGCAACGGCCGAGGCGAATGTCGTGTCGGCACTCACGCACCTTGCGGGCGACCGCACGCTCGGAGTCAGCGGCGCGGTGATCCCGGTCGAAGGCCTCGCGCAATCGCAGTACGACACGTGGGATCACAACCCGTGCGACGTGAACGCGGCCAATGCCGTTGCCAATGCGATCGCCGACAAGATTGCCCTGATCAAGGTCGCTCGTCCCAGCCTCAAGTACGTCGTCTTTGCCGGCGGTGACGACCAGATCCCGTTCTTCCGGATCCCCGACCTCTCGCGCATCGCGAACGAGAGCGGGTTCGCGAGCTCCTTCGACCGCAACGAGTACTACGGCGCTCTTGCAAGCGGCGACCTGCTCACCGACAACCCGTACCTCGACACCCGGCCGATCCCCGCGAGCGGCCGGCAACTGTTCGTGCCAGACCTGGTCGGGGGACGGCTCGTCGAGAAGCCGTCGCAGATCGCCTCTGCCGTCATCAGCTTCGAGAGCTCACACGGCATCCTCGCGCGCTCGTCGGCTTTCGTGTCGGGCTACGACTTCGTGAGCGACGGCAGCGCGCTCGTGCAGTCGCGCCTCAACACGTTCCTCGCGAGCCCGGCCCGGACGCTGATCAACGACACGTGGTCGAAGAGCGACCTGCTTACGGCCGCGTTTCCCACCGGCGGTCTACCGGCGGCGATCAACGACTGGAACGGCCACTACGACAACCACCAGGCTCTCGCTGCGAACGGCGACCGTTCGAACTTGATCACCACCGCCGACCTGAACGGCGCCTTCGCGCTTTCGGGCGGGATCTTCTTCACCATGGGCTGCCACGCCGGCTTCCAGACCACCGATGCTGTCGTCGGCGCCACGTCGCCCGACGCGCTCGACTGGTCGGAGTACTTCGCCGGCACCGGCACGTCGTTCGTCGGCAACACCGGGTTCGGGCTCGGCAACACCGACAGCGTGGCGTTCTCCGAGGAGCTGATGGCCGGCTTCGCCGGGAACCTCGACGGATCCGTCTCGATCGGCCAGGCTCTGGCCAACGCGAAGCAGGCCTACTACCTCGGGCGCACCGCGTTCAGCTCGTACGACGAGAAGACCCTGTCCGAGGCCGAGCTGTACGGACTGCCGATGTACGGCGTCGGCGTCGCTCCGCCGCCGGTCGGCGCGCCGACCGCCACGCCCCCGGCCGCCTCGCCCGACCCGGTCCTTGGCGCCTCCAGTTCGACGAGCCCGAGCCAGGGCACGCTGACTGCGCTTCCGTCGACGAGCGCGCAGGTCGCATCGTTCGACGTCGTCCCGACCTTCACGCCGCGGACGGGCACGCACGGCCAGTACCTCACGAACGCCGGGCAGGTTCAGGCGCCGAACTATCGCCCCCTGCAGCCGTTCGTGTCGCTGCCGGCAACCAGAACAGGCGCCATGGCGCACGGTGTGCTGGTCGACGGACTGACGAGCAGTGACCTCACGCCGTTCAACCCGGACAACGTCCGCCCGACGCTCGATCTCTCGGCGAACGAGCCGGAGCCGCAGTTCGCCGAACAGGCGTGGCCGACGAAGGTGCCGACGCTCGTTTCGCTGAACGACACGAATGGGCTGCGCCAGAACCTGAACCTCACCACCGGCCAGTTCTTCACGGACGACGCGACGCACGCAGGTGTGGAACGACAATGGACGCACATCGCCGGCCGCGTGACGTACTCGTCGAGCACTGACTTCGTTTCGCCGACGGTCGATTCGATCGATGCGTTCCTCTCCGGCGGAACAGTGACCTTCTCCGGTCGCTTCAGCGACCTGACCGAGACCGGTGCCCTTGGCACGGTGGCGGTGGCGCAGGTCGTCTACGACGTCGACAACACCAGCACGTGGCGCTCCCTGCCGTTGCAGCGCGACCCTGTCAGTGGCGCCTGGTCGGGCGGCACCACGTTCAGTGGGACGCAAGTCCAGTACTTCGTGGAAGCCTGCGACGTCGCCGGCAACTGCGGCTTCAGCTCGAACAAGGGCCGCTACTTCGACGCGCAACCGCTGCCGGCGTCTACCGGCCCGATCACGCTGACGCCGAGCCGCACCCCCGATACGGGCTCCTGGTACACGGCGCCTCTTTCGGTCATGGCTGCGACGACCGGCAACACCACTGCAGTCTCGGTCAGCGTCGACGGCAGCGCGTTTGCGCCCGCAGCCGGTGCGATCACGTTGAGCGGCGACGGAAGCCACATCGTCGCTGCGCGCGGTTCCGACGGCTCCGAGGCGGTGGGCGTCTTCCTGATCGACAGCCGTGGGCCGACGATCACGCACATCTTGGCGCCTGCGTCGCCGAACGGGAAGAACGGCTGGTACAAGACCGCACCGACGGTGTCCTTCACGTGCTTCGACGACGTCTCCGGTGTCGTCTCCGGCGGTTGCGCCATCGACGGAAGCTCGCCTGCGACAGATCACGTGACGCTGGGCGAGTCGCCGGCCGCGCAGTTGGTGGCGGCGAGTGCGACCGACAACGCCGGGAACGCAGCCCACGACTCGGTAAGCGGACTCAAGGTCGATCTCTCCGATCCTGCCGTGCCAACAATCACGGGAATCTCGGCCCAGGCCTATCCACTGAACCTGCCCGCGCAAAGCGCGATCGCCTGCGCGTCAAGCGATGTGGTGTCGGGCCTCCAGAGCTGCGTCGTCACCGGTTACAGCAGTGCCTTTGGCTCCCACACGCTGACCGCGACCGCGACAGACAACGCGGGCCGGACCAGCACCAGCACCTTGACCTACTTCGTCGGGTTCACCAGCGGCGACGTCCTGCCGCCGATCACCGCGCCGAGCGGCGACCAGGGACTCGCGACCGCCACCGACCTGCAGGTCTTCAAGATCAAGAGCACCATCCCGGTGAAATTCCAGCTGTACCTGAATACGGCGAAGACAATGCTGATGACGACGCCGCCCACCGGGTCGGTCGCGAAGCTGAGCTTCGGCAAGGCGGACACCACGACGAACTCGAGCGACACGGCAACGCTCATCACCTCGCCCGCAGATGCCGGCCTCGCGTTCCGTTGGACGGCCTCGCCGGACTACCAGTACATCTACAACCTGGCGACCGCCGGCCAAACCGCTGGCACCTATTACGTGCGACTCACGCTCTATGCGTCCGACTTGACGACCGTGCTCGCGCAGTCGGCGAAGCAGTACTTCGTGCTCCGCTCGTAAATCGTCCTCGCGTACGACGACAGCGCGTGTAACCCGCGTTACGGTGGGCGCATGTCCCTGTTGCAGGCACGCGGTCTTGCCAAGAGCTTCGGCTCGCGGCTGATCCTCGACGGGCTCGACTTCGACATCGAGCCCGGCGTCCGCATGGGCGTGATCGGCGCAAACGGGGGCGGGAAGTCGACGCTGCTCCGGATCCTTGCCGGCGAGGAGTTCGCAGACGCCGGAGACGTAACCCAGCGGCGCGGGCTGATCGTCGCGTTCCTACCGCAGCAGCTCGAAGGCGACACACGTCATGCGCTCGAGACGTTGCGTGCAGCACGCCCCGACCTCGACGAGCTCGAGCACGAGCTCGCGACGGTCGAGCGCGCCCTCGGCGGGGCGGGCGAGGACTTCGACCGGCTGACGAAGCTGCTCAAGCGGCAGGAAGGATTGCTCGAGCGCTGGACAGCGGCCGGAGGACCCGGCTTCGAAGGGCGCGCACGCGCGCTCGTGGTCGACGTCGGTCTCGAGGACAACGACCTCGCGAAGCCGACACGTGTGCTGTCGGGCGGCCAGCGCAAGCTGGTCGGCCTCGCCGCGTGCCTGCTACGCGACCCCGACGTGCTGCTGCTCGACGAGCCGGAAGCACACCTCGATGTCGAGGCGCGCGAGCGGATGGAGCTTCTGATGCGCTCCTTCGACGGCGCGGTCGTCGCCGTCTCGCACGATCGCTACTTGCTCGACGAGACCGTCGCCGAGATCGCTGAGCTCGCCGGCGGCAAGGTTCGCATGTGGCCAGGGAACTACTCCGCGTATACGGTCGCGCGCGAGCTCGAGCTGCAGCGGCAACAGCAGCAGTACGTCGCGCAGCAGAAAGAGATCGCACGGCTCGAGGAAGCGATCCGACGCTTCAAGGACTGGGCGAGCCGCGTCGTCGACGAACGGCACATCAAGCAGGCGCGCAACAAGCAGCGCCAGATCGACCGCATGGACAAGATTGACCGTCCCGTTCTCGAGCGTCGCAAGATCGCACTCGAGCTGCGGCCGCACGCGCGCGGCGGCGAACGCGTCGTAGAGCTCGCGTCGGTCGGTGTCGAGCTCGGCGACCGTCCGATCCTCGTCGACGTGGACCTGACCGTGCTCCGCGGCGAGCGCGTTGGAGTCGTCGGTGACAACGGCGCGGGCAAGTCGGTGCTGCTTCGCGTGCTCGCCGGCGACCTTGATCCGACCGAAGGCGAGCGCAAGGCGGGGCCGTCGATTCGCTTCGGCCGACTCGCGCAGGACCGTCGTCCCGACGATCCCAAGGCGACTCCGCTCGAGCTTGTTCGCCGCGCGGTGCCGATCTCCGAGGGCGAGGCCGTGTCGCGGCTGATGAAGTTCCTGTTCAACTACGAGCAGGTGCGGCGGCCGCTCGACTCATTGTCGGGCGGAGAGTGGACACGCCTGCAGCTCCTTTTGCTGATGCTCGAGGGCGCGAACTGCCTGCTGCTCGACGAGCCGACCAACCATCTCGACATCGAATCCGTCGAGATGCTCGAGAGCGCGCTCGAGAGCTTCGAGGGCACGGCGATCTTCGTCTCGCACGACCGGTACTTCCTCGACCGGATCGCGGACCGCATCCTCGAGGTGTCGGGCGGCGACGTCCGCTCGTACGAAGGCGGCTGGTCTAACTGGCGGCAGGCCGCAGCACGGCGCGAAGCAGTGGTCTAGAAACGCCGACGAAGCCGGTGATCGTCCCGTCCGGCGCCCGCGTCGGCGTCAACGAGCCTTCGAGGGCGATCCACGAGCCGTCCTTGTGTTGCACTCGCACGCCAAGTGGCGGAGCTTCGCCGCCCGCCTCCCGGTTCTTGAAGTAGGCGTTCACGGCGTCGACGTCTTCAGGGTGCACGTCGTCCGTCCACTTGCGCCCCTGCACCTCCTCTACCGGCCAGCCGAGGACTGTCTCCACTGCGGGTGACGCGTAGCGCACCCTGCCCGTCGGGTCGAGGAGCGTGATCAGGTCGCGTGAGCCCTCGACCACGAGGCGGTGGAGCTCCTCGCTCTCCCGCAGCGCGTCGTCGGAGGCGCGGCGGTCGGTCACGTCGACGAGGAAGCCCTGCAGGAAGATCGGGTGGTACTCGTCGTCGCGCACCGCGACTGTCTCGTCGAGCACCCAGACGATTCTGCCGTTGGCGGCGATCAGGCGGTACTCGCAGCGGAAGTCCTCGCCCGTGTTGTGCGTCTTCTCGACTTCGGCGAGAACACGCTCGTGGTCGTCCGGGTGCAGGCACGTGAGGAAGAAATTGGGCTGGAGCCAGTCGGAGACCGGGTAGCCGAGCATCGTCTCGATCTGCGGGCTCATGTATTGCGTGTGCACCGGCATGCCGGTGACGTTGATGTAGGTCGCGAGCGGGATCTGCTCGACGAGGGTGCGGTACTTCGCCTCTGCTTGCTTCAGGCGTTCCTCGCGCTCGCGACGCTTGGTCACGTCACGCAGCGAGACTGCGAAGAGAAGCGGCCCGGGGACGTCGACGCGGGTGATCGCGATTTCGGCCGGGAACGAGCGGTGGTCGGAGCGAAGCGCGTTGATCTCGAGCCGCGCACCGATCAGCGGGCCGGTGCCGGTCGTCAGGACCTCGGCCAGCTCCTCGCGGTGCTCGGGTGCAACAACGAGGTCGAGGAACCGCTTGCCGACAGCGTCGGGGCGTGTCCAACCGAACGTTTCCTCGGTTGCCGGGTTGACTTCGGTGACGAGTCCTTCGTGGTCGACGATCACTGCGCAGTCGAGCGAGGCGCGGAGCACCGCGTCTTTGCGGCCTTCACTCGCGAGCAGCGCGCGTTCGGAGCGCTTGCGCGAGGTCACGTCGATCAACAGTGCGATCGCTCCGATCACCGTGCCGTGTGCGTCGCGCACGGGGCCGGCGGAGATACTGACGTCGATCAACGAGCCGTCACGATGGAGGCGGCGGACATCGATGTCACGCATCGTCTCGCCTGTGCTGATGCGCGCCATGTTCTCGAGGAAGAACGAAAGCGCGTCCTCGGGCACGGTCGGGTTGATGCGGCCGATCGCCTCGTCTGCGGTGAAGCCGAACATTTCCGTCGCTCCCTTGTTCCAGGCGCGGACGCGGCCGTCGAGCTCGAAGTCGACGATCGCGACAGGAGACGCGTCGATCAATGCGCGGTGGTGCAGGTAGGCGTTCTGGATCTCTTCGAACTGCGATGCCTGCTCGAGTGCGGTGGTCGCCTGGTTGGCAAAGGCGCGCAGAATCTGCAGGCGCTCGGGATCCGGGTGCAGCCGGTCGAGCGGATCGTCGGCCCAGATGTAGCCGATGCGCCGCGCGCGGCGATCGTGCAGCGGCACGAACAGCCAGTCGTTCTGCCAGGCGAAGGGGCCACGACCGTCGCGTTGGGAGCGGTAGCCGATGGGGCGGTCCGGCAGGAGCCGGCGTGCCTCGTCATGCGGGATCAGGAAGCAGCCGGCGACGTCGAACTCCGGTTGCATCAGTTGTTCGAGCTGATCCGCGCTGATCGGTGCGCCGATGTTCTCGCCGTCGGCGAAGCCGACGGAGGCGGCGGTCTCGTGCAGTCCTCCGTCACCGAGCAGCTGCACCGCAACCTTCTCGAAGCCAAGCGCCTCGGAGATCGCAGCGCACACGTGCTGCAGCAACTCGCCCGTGTCGGAGCTCTCGTTCAGGGAGGCGGAGACAGCAAGCAGGCGTTCAAGTGCCTCGCGGTTCGCCTTGGCGCGCGTCGCTTCCTGCGCCGTCTGGACGGCGAGCGCGGCGTGCTCCGAAACCGCGACGAGCACGTCGATCTCGTCACCGCTCGGCTTGCGGCCGGAGATCGGCTCATCGACAGAGAGGATGCCGAGCAGGCGGCCGTCGGCGCCGCGCATCGGGGTGAAGAGCGCGTCGTCCGGGTGCCAGGCGTTCGGATCGTCACTGACCGGCAGGTCCGGGGTGTAGGCCGCGAGGGACTCCCAGTTGAACTCGCCGTAGGGCACGAGATACGCGCCGCGCTGCAGGAAGCGCTGGTCGAGCAGCGGCTCCCAGTCGCTTACCTGGCGTACCTGGCCGAGCAGTGCCTCACGCGCTTCGTCGCTGCCGTAGACGGTGGTGACGATGAAATCGTCCCATTCCTGGCGGTAGAGGTTGATTACGACCGTGCGGAATGCGAGCGAGTCCGAGACGGTGCGGGCGATCGCCGCGAGGAGCTCGGGCAGCTCTTCCCCGGTGCGAACAAGGCGCGTGACTTCGAGGAGGCCTCGCAGCCGCGAAAAGATCGTCGATTGCCGTACGTCGAGAGTCGCCACCCACTACAAGGGATCGGTTGACTTTGGGTAGCGCCCCTCCCCCAAACGAGGGAGCTACGAAAGTGAGATTTGGCTCTCTGCTTGCTCGATTACGAGCGGATCGTGAGTCGCGCAGGCGACGGCGGCGCCTGTTTCCCGCGCCAGCCGGGCGAGGAGGATCGCGACCGAGATCGCGTTTGCCCCGTCGAGGCGGGAGGTCGGCTCGTCGGCGAGCAAGAGCGTGGGTTTCGAGACGACGGCTCGGGCGATCGCGACCCGCGCCCGCTCGCCCTGTGAGAGACGGGCCACACGTTGGGTTGCGCGCTCCCCGAGGCCAACCGAGTCGAGTGCGGCGAGCGCAGCAACCCGTCCGCCGTCGAGGCCACGTAAGGAAAGAGCGAGCTCGACGTTCTCGAGGGCGGAGAGATGGGGCACCAGCCCCGCCTGCTGGCCGACGTAGGCGATTTTCGCCCGGCGAAGCGCCGCGCGCCCGGTCCGGTCGAGTGTCGTCAGTTCGACGCCGGCGACCGCGACCTGCCCCGCATCCGGCAGCTCGAGCCCGGCGAGCAGGTGCAGCAATGTCGTCTTCCCGGAGCCCGACGGGCCGGTAATCGCGTGCAAGCGGCCTGCCACGAGCTCGACGTCGACGGGCCGCAGCGCAATCGTTTCGCCGTAGCGGCGGGTCAAGCCGTGTCCGATCGCGACGACCGCCCCGGCTGCTGCGGGTGCGAGCGACGCTGCGGGACTTTGTGATGACTCAACACTATGTCCGGCGGTTGGGGTCACGACGACGCCGCCATGTTCGAAGCGGGCCGTCGCCTTCGCGCCAATGCCCGCTCGCAGGAGCAGTTCCTCCGGCAGGCGCAGCCAGCCGCCGCGGCCGACGACGATCGTGTCGCTCGCGTCGCCGTCGCGCGCCCACTCCTCGGACACGCGCCCGTCGCGAATGCGCACGATGCGATCGGCGATCCGTGCCGACTCCGGGTCATGGCTGACGATCACCGTCGTGCACCGGTGCTCGCGCACGAGCTCGCTCAGCATTGCGTAGACCTGGCTGGCGGTCGCGGCGTCGAGCTCCCCCGTCGGTTCGTCCGCGAGAAAGACCTTCGGGCGATGTGCGAGCGCCGCACACAGCGCCACCCGTTGCTGCTCACCGCCCGAGAGCTGTGTCGGATGGCGGTCGCGCTTCGCCGCGAGCCCGACGCGCTCCAGGAGCTCGTCTGCGCGCGCAAACCGCTCCGTCCGTGACGTGCCGCGCAGCCCGAGTTGCAGCGCAACCAGGTCTCGTGCCGTGAGCTCGGGTGCGAGCGCACGCGCATAGTGCTGGTCCGCATAGCCGAGCAGCGTCGAGCGGTATCGCGCGAGGCGACGCGACGGGAGTTTCCCGACGTCCTCGCCGTAGACGCGCACAACACCTGCAGACGGACGTTCGAGACCGGCGAGCAGGCGCAGCAGCGTCGACTTGCCCGACCCGCTCGGGCCGAGCACCGTCAGCACCTCGCCCTCGGCGACGTGCAGCGACAGGCCCTGCAATGCGGCTGCGTCACCTTCGGGCGTCGAGTGCACGCGGAACACGTCACGGAGCTCGATCGCGGTGCTCACGCCGCGACCTCAGCAGAGCGCGCCGGGGCGCGACCGCGCAATGCGGTGGCGGCGGTCACGAGCAGCGCTGCGAGCAGCACGTAGCCTGCCGCGGCGGCGGCGAGCACCGGTAGGTCGAGCGAGAGCAGCAGCGGCGGCTCCGGCTTCGCGGAGCCCGCGGTCACGGAGACGAGCGAGATCACAACCGCGGAGAGGACGGCTCCGAGGGCGAGACCGCCGAGGATCCCGAAGACGGCGACGAGCAGCGCGCGCAGCCGGAGATGGGCGCGGATCGTCGCCGGCGACGCACCCTGCGCTTCGAGGTCGAACAGCTCTCCCCGGTCGTCGCGCAGGTCGCCGACGACGGCGAGCAGCAGGCCGACAAGTGCGAGTAGCAGTGCGACGGCCGCGGTCCCGGCGAGCGTGAGCAGTGCGCCGCGCGCGAGCGGGTCTGCCTGCAGCTGTGCGAGCGTGTCCGCGCGCGACTGCAGTGTGAGCTGCGGGACCGACGGGGGGTGATCGCTGTTCAGCCACAGCTCGTCGGTCGTGCCGAGCCCGGGTGAGCGCGTGTCGAGTGTCGTCGCCGCCGTGACGCGGTCCGCGATCACCGCGTCGCCAACGATCGACGGGAATCGCTTGACCACGCCGACGATGCGCGCGGCGACGAGCTCGCCTTCGATCTGCAGTGGGATGATCCCGTGCGGTCCAGCTGCTGCCGCGACGTGGGGTGTCGCGAGCACGCGCAGCACCGAGCCGTCGGTCGGTTGGCGCGGACGGAACCGGGCCGTGCGGTCGGGCGTGAGTACATAGCCGAGCCGGGTCGCAGCGCCACTGATTCCGCCGGTCCCGGTCCACGATGCGAAGGCCGCCGCAACGGGTCGGCCGTCCACGTGCGGCCTCCCGAAGCTGAGCACGCCTTTCGCAGCCGGCTGGATGCCAGTGCCCGCGTTCGCGGAGTTGCGGCCGCCGTTCAGCAGGTCGAGCTCGACCTGCGCGAGCGATGCGTGCGCGAACGGGATCCGGCCGTGCAGCACGACCGTGTGTCGCCCGTTCGTCTTCCCGAGTGGGATGCTCTCGTAGTCGCCGAGTGAGGAGCGGAAGATCCCTCGTACTCCGACGTCGTCGCCCTTCGTCGTCACGGTGACCGCGAACCGCCGGCCGCGTGGAAGTGCCGTTGTGCGCAGGGAGGTGTCCTCGGTTGCTGCGATCGCGGCACCGAGCTCCGAGAGAGGGCGCGTTGCGAAGTCCGTGCGCCAGCCTCCGACGCTGCTGAGGTCGCCGAGCCCGAGGAACGAGAACGCCGTGCCCGACGAGACGTTGCCGGAGAGCCGCAGCACTTGGGTCGACCCCGTCGGAGCAAGGCCGTGGAGCACCGGCACGAGCTGCGCGAGATCCTCACTGAGGACGTATGCCGCCGGGACGGCGTACGCCGCTTCGTCGTGCTGGCCCCGCACGAGCGTCGAGCGGTAGGCGACGGCGAACAGCGCGAGCCCGAGGCTCGCAACGAGAAACGTCGCGGCGATTGCTGCGTGCCCCGGGTTCCGCGCGAGCGATGCAGCAGCGAGCCGCAGTGCGATCGGGCCGCGACGCCCCACGTGGCCAAGCGCGCGCAACGCCGGCGCCATCAGCCGCGCGGCGAGAACCGCCGCCGCGAACACGATCAACGCCGGTACGAGGAGCAGGTACGCGCTCGTACCACCGCTCGAGGAGAGCTGTTGCGCATCGACCGAGCCGCGCGCCCAGCCGACGAGCACGATGGCGACCGCCCCAAGCGCGGCGGCATCGAGCGGCGTCAACCTGAGTCGTCCGACCTCGACTGCGGGGGCGCGCACCGTCGCGAAGAGCAGCAACCCCGCAGCGAGCGCCACACCGAGGGCGCCAAGAATCCCGCCGCGCGACAGCAGCGCATGCGAGACGACGTCGCCGGCGGGAGACCCTGCCCGGGCCGCGACGAACGCTGCGACCGCCCCGCCGAGCACCCAGCCGACGAGTGTCCCGAGTGCCGCAAGCGCGGTCGACTCGGCCAGCGTGAACAGCTCGACCTGCCAGCGTCGGGCGCCGAACCACGTCAATCGCCGCCGTGCGTCGGTCGCGTCGCGCCGCAGCGCCGCAGCGGCGAGGATCGTGAACGCGAGCAGGAGCGCGCCGCCCTCGCTCCCGAGCAGCAGGAGCCGGCGTCCTGCGGCGCGCGACGAACCGGCGGCCGTGATCAGCGCTTCCGTCGGTGCCGTGACCTGAAAACCGTCGGAGCTCGCTTCGATCTGCGAGGACAGCCGCTGCACCCGCGACTGGAAGGCAGCGATCTCCCAGGGGTGCACGTCACCGCTCTTGATCGGGAGGAACCAGGCATACGAGCGATAGAACGTCTCGAGCTCCGGTGTCTGCGAAAGCCCGGCGACGCCGTTCGCGATCACGACTGGTGACGGCTGCGGTGTGTGGTACCGGACGGCGCGTGCGACCATCTCAGTGGGAGGAGCGGGGAGCACGAACGGCGCGAACGGCGTTCCCGGCTTCAGCACCGCGCGGCCGACCTCGATCAGGTTGAGGATCTTCGTGGACGGGATCGGCCCCTTGCCCTCGAGGCGCAGCACCTCGCAATGGGACGGCACGCACACCGTGGGGAGCCGTCCCGAGACGAGGTTCACCCAGCGCCCCAGGTCGTCGGCGGCGCGCAGGTTGACGAGGCGGCGCTGGACCGACGCTTCGCGGAAGAGCATCGCCGCAGCCGGCCGGTCGCCCGTCAGGGAGCGGATGGTCGGGACAACGAACTTGTTGAGCCGGACGAAGTCGTTGGTGGCGCCGCTCCAGGTCACCTGCACCTGGCGGTCGCCGGGAGAGAGCTGAGCGGTCGCCTCCGCGAGCGCGCGGTCCTGCATCACGAGCCGCCCGGCGAGCACTGCCGCGAGCACCGCGGCGCCCGCGATCACACCGAGCGCGACGAGTGCAAGCCGGTTTCCGCCGCCACGCAGCCGGGCGGCGACGAGCCCCAAGGGATAGGCGATGCGACGCAGAAACACCGGTAGTAGCACTCTACTGGTGTCTAGACTGAGGAGCAACAGTGAGCCCCCGCTACGACGTGCCGAAGGCCGCGCCCGAGCCCCTGCGGGAGGTCCAGCTGTTCGTGAACAGCGTCGATCTCGAGCACGAGCTCGACTGGCTGCCCGACTGGCTCGAGGAGCGCGGGCTCACCGGCGAGCTCGAGCGCGCCCGCGCGCTGCGCGAGGCGCTGCGCGCCCTGGTGCTCGGAAACAACGGCGCCGCGCCCGACGCGCCCGCGCTCGAGCTTGTGAACGCCGCCGCCGCTCGCCTCCCGCTGCAGCTCGCTGCGGACGGGCAGTTGCACGTCGGTGCGGGCCGCGACGCGCTCGACGGTGTCGTCGCGATTGCGCTCGGGGCGATGCTCGACGGCACGTGGTCACGGCTGAAGGCGTGTCGCAACTGCTGCTGGTCGTTCTACGACTACTCGCCGAACCGTTCGGCGACCTGGTGCTCGATGCAGCTCTGCGGCAACCGCAAGAAGACGCGCGCCTATCGCAGTCGTCGCCGCAACGCTGTATAGGGTCGCGCGATGCGGATGAGAGCTGTTCTCGGCGCGTTCGCGCTCGCGTTCACACCCGGCTTCAACGTCGCGAACGTGGGCGCGGTCGCTGATCAGGTCGCGCACGCCTACGGGATCGGGCTCGCTGTCGTCGGGTTGTTCACGACGGGGCTCTTCGTCACGCACGCGGCGCTGCAAGTGCCGATGGGCCGGCTTTGCGACCGATTCGGTGCGCGTGTCGTCGGTGGCACCGGGCTCGTGATCGTCGCGTGCGCGTCGGCCGCAGCGCTCGGCTGGAAGGAAGCGTGGTTCGCGATCGGCATGCGCCTCGTCGCCGGTGTCGGCACCGCCGCGTCGTTCGTGGCGGGCGCCGAGTACACACGCGCGACGATCGGCTCGGCCGTCGCGCAGGGCATCTACGGCGCGATCAGCATGGCGGCGGGTGGGCTCGCGCTTGCGCTCGTCCCACTGTGGGGGAGCTGGCGCGCGCCGTTCGTGACGGCTGCGCTCGTCGCCGCGGCCGGAGCAATCCTGGTCCTGCTCGCACCTGCCGAACCGGCGCGTCAGCCGGTGGTGCGCGGGCGGCCGACCGTCGTTGACCGCCGGCTCCTGCCGCTCGCGGCGATGCACGCTGCGTCGTTCGGCCTCTCTGTTGTGATCGGCAACTGGGTCGTGACGCTGCTGCACCGCGCCGGAGGCGAGCCGGAGCGCGTCGCCGGTCTCGCGGGCGCGCTCGTGCTGTTTCTCGGCGTGATCTCTCGGCCGCTCGGTGGGCGGCTGATCGACCGCCCCGGCATCATCCGCGCCAGCTTCGTCGTTTCCGGTGTCGGGATCGCCGCGCTGTCGGTCGCAAAGCCGCTGCCGCTTGCGATTGCCGCGGCGGCGGTCGTCGGCATCGCCGCGGGCATACCGTTCGCGCCCGCATTCGCCGGAGCCCAGCGCCTGCGACCCGACGCGCCGGGTGCGGCGGTGGGGTTCGTGAACATGATCGCCGCGACGACGATTCTCGTCGGTACACCGCTTCTCGGCCTCACATTCTCGCTGCCGGGAGACGGGCGCATAGGCTTCCTCGTCGTGGCAGCTCTCTGTTGTGCAACCGCCGCCGTGTCGCGGTCGCGTGTCTGACCGGCAGCGCCTGCTGATCGCGGTTGCACTCGTGCTGACGGTCGTCGACCTGGCCCAGAAGGCAAGCGCCCCTGTGTACGGCCATCCGCGCGGCGTCGGCTACGTCGTCGTCGCGGCCGCGCTGACCGCGTTCCTCGTCCTCTTCGTGCCGCGTGTGCCCTCGCGCGTGCTCGCGATCGCAGGCGGAGTCGCCGCCGCGGGAGCCTTCGGCAATCTCGTCTCGGCACTCGCCTGGCGCGGCGGGATTCCGAACCCGATCGTCGCCGGTGAGGTCGCCTTCAACGTTGCGGATCTCTGTGCGGTCACCGGTGCGATCGCGCTCGTGCTCGGATCAGTGCTCTTCGCTCTGCGGCACCCGGCGCT
The DNA here is from genome assembly GCA_031393705.1 of Thermoleophilia bacterium. Taxonomy (GTDB): domain Bacteria; phylum Actinomycetota; class Thermoleophilia; order Gaiellales; family Gaiellaceae; genus PALSA-600. The sequence continues at coordinate 32,359 of JANMWB010000194.1, forward strand.
GCTGCGCCAGCCGATTTAGAGGAGGAGGCGACGGTCGCCGGTGATCCGGCGGACTTCTTCGAGCGTCGTCACGCCTGCCATCGACTGGCGAACGCCGTCGTCGCGGAGCGTGCGCATCCCGGCTGCGACGGCGGCTTCGAAGATCTCGTCGGTCGAGCCGTCGAGCAGGACACGGCCGAGGCCGTGCACGGGCATCAGCTCGTACAGCGCGACGCGGCCTGAGTAGCCCGTGTTGCCGCACTGCAGGCAGCCCGTCGCCCGGTAAAGCGTCGGGCTGGTGCTCGACGAGATGAGGTTCATCGAGATCTGCTGTTCCTGCGACGGCTCGTACGCCTCGCGGCAGTGCATGCAGATCCGGCGCGCAAGGCGCTGCGAGACGATGCAGTTGATCGAACCGGCCAGTAGATCGGAGTCGACGCCCAGCGTGCGCAAGCGGGCGATCGCACTTGCGGAGTCGTTCGTGTGGAGCGTCGTCAGCACGAGGTGACCCGTCATCGCAGCCTGGATCGCGATCCTCGCCGTCTCCTCGTCGCGGACCTCGCCGACGAGGATCACCTCGGGGTCGGCGCGCAGGATCGTGCGGAGGCCGCGGCCAAAGGTGAGGTTGATCTTGGTGTGCACCTCCATCTGCATGACGCCGGGCAGCTGGTACTCGACGGGGTCCTCGATCGTCGCGATCGAACGGAGCCCGTCGTTCAGGCGGTCAAGCGCGGCGTAGAGCGTCGTCGTCTTGCCGGAGCCGGTCGGCCCGCAGCTGATCACGGCGCCGTGCGGCTGCTCGATCGCCTGCATGAAGGCGTTCTCCATCTCGGGGCTCATCCCGAGGTCTGGGAGCTCGAGCTTCGTCTCGCGCTGCAGGACGCGGAGCACGACCTGCTCCCCGTGTTTCGTGGGCAGGACCGCAGCGCGCACGTCGACAGCGTTGCCGCCGATGTAGACCACGAACGAACCGTCCTGCGGCAGGCGCTTCTCGGCGATATCGAGCTGCGCCATCACCTTGACGCGCGCAGCCGTGGCGTTCTGGAGCCGCTTGTCGATCGGAGTCTGGTCGCGCAGGACGCCGTCGACGCGGAAGCGCACGAGCACTTCTTGTGGCTGCGGGTTGAGATGAATGTCGGACGCGCCGGAGTTCACTGCGCGTCCGATCAGATCGTTGACGAGGTCGAGCGCACCGTCGGCCACGGTCTCGTCGTCCACGACGTCGAGCTCGGGCGCCTTGTCGCTGACCGAGACCGTCAGGCGGTAGTTGCGCTGGATCGTCGAGGCAAGCGCATCGGCCGCGGCAACCGCAATGGTGCAGTTGACGCCGAGCGCGAGACGCAGTTCGTCGGTCGTGTTCAGATTTGTTGGATCAGCCACGGCGACCTGGACGTCGTTCTCGCCGAGGAAGCGAACCGGCACGACCTGGTGCCCGATCGCGAAGCCTTCCTGGAGAAGGCCGGTGGCCTTCGGATCGACGGCGACCTGTGTGAGGTCGACGAACTCGAGGCCGTACTGTTCGGCGAGCGCTTCCGCGATCGCGCGTGGGGTCGCCCAGCGCTTCTCGACGAGGATCTCGCCGAGGCGCTTGTGCAGCAGGGGCTGCAGCTCGAGCGCCTGGTTGATCTGCTCCTGAGTTGCGTGGCCGGCACGCACGAGCAGCTCGCCGATGGGCATGGCGGTGCTCGTCTGGGGGATGGCTGCGGCTTCCACGAGCCATCTATCGGCCGGACCCGCCTAGTTCATGAGTCTTGTCTTTAGCCGTTGAGGAGCAGCGTGAGCAGCGCCTTTTGCACGTGCAGGCGGTTTTCCGCCTCGTCCCAGATCGCCGAGCGCTCGCCGTAGAGCACGTCTGCGGTGATTTCCTCGCCCGGGTGGGCGGGTAGGCAGTGCATGACGAAGGCGTCCTTCGACGCGTGGCCGAGCAAGGCTGCGTCGAGGCGATAGGCCTCGAGGTCGCGCACCCGCTGGTCGTGCTCTGCCTCCTGGCCCATGCTGACCCAGGTGTCGGTGACGATCACGTCCGCGGCGCTCACGGCCTCGCGCGGGTCGCGCACGAGGTGCACGTCGACGGCCGGCTCGTACCCCTCCGGGCACGCAGCGATCACCTCGTAGCCGAGCAGCGATCCGAGCCGCGCCAGCGACGTGCACACGTTCGAGCCGTCTCCGACCCACGCCACGCGAACACCGTCGAGAGAGCCGAGACGATCGCGCATCGTGAGCGCGTCGGCCAGGGCCTGGCACGGATGCTCCTCCGCGGTCAGTGCGTTGATCACCGGGATCGACGCCCAGTTCGCCCACTCCTCGAGCTCCGCGTGCGAGTGCACGCGGACGGCGAGCGCGTCGAGGTAGCCCGAGAGCGCGCGGGCCGTGTCGGGGAGCGACTCGCCGCGCGAGAGCTGCAGCTCTTCAGGTGCGAGGTGGACTGCGGCGCCACCGAGTTGCGCCATTCCCGCGGTGAACGAGACGCGGGTCCGTGTTGAATGCTTCGCGAAAAAGAGGCCGAGCGTCGCGCCCGGCAGCAACGGCTGCTTCGGATTCGACCGCAGCTCGACCGCTCGATCAAGGATTGCCTCCGCCTCTGCGGGGACGAGGTCGGAGCTGCGCAGGAAGTCACGCCCTGTCAACGAGATCTCGAGTGGTGTCGTCATGAGGACTGCGCCTTCAAATTCCAACGCTCCTTTGCGGCGGCGACCGCTTGAGAGACATCGCCGAGCCGGTCGCCGGCCGGTGGCGCTTCGAAGGTGCCTGCACGAACCTGGCTCGCTACCTGCTCGTGCGCGTCGCGGAACGGCATACCGTCGGCAACGAGTGCCTCGGCTGCGTCCGTCGCGCGCAGCAGCGGGTCGGCGCTGGCAGCGGCGAGCCGCTCGCGGTCGAACTCGAGGCCTGCGACCAGAACGGCCAGCGCACCGAGCGCGCCCGCGACGTCCTTGCGCGCTGCAAACACCGGCGGCTTGTCCTCCTGGAGGTCGCGGTCGTAGGCGAGTGCGAGCGACTTCACGGTCGCAAGCAGCCCGGTGAGGCGACCGATCGCGGTGCCCGCCTTGCCGCGAGCGAGCTCGGCGACGTCAGGGTTCAGCTTCTGCGGCATGATCGACGAGCCGGTTGCAGCCTCCTCGGGCAGGCGCGCGAACCCAAACTCCGTCGTCGTCCAGAGCACCAGCTCTTCGCCGATGCGCGAGAGGTGCGTGAAGAGCACAGCTGCGGCGTAGAGGTAGTCGAGCGCGAAGTCGCGATCTGCGACCGCGTCGATCGAGTTGCGCATCTGGTTCGGCGGCGGCGGCAGCGCGAGCGTCGAGCCGGCGAGGGCGCCCGAGCCGAGCGGCGACGGCGCGGCCTGCGCGGCGGCGAACGCGAAGCGCGCGCGGTCGCGCTCCAGCATCTCGACCCACGCGAGCAGGTGGTGGCCGAGCGTGATCGGCTGCGCGCGCTGCAGGTGCGTGTAGCCCGGCATTGCGGTCGCTGCTTCCGCTTCGGCGCGGGCAAGGACGGCATGCGTGAAGTTCACGAGCGCCGCGTCCGCTTCGGCGCAGGCGTCGCCGACGTAGAGCCGGAACGCGGCGGCGACCTGGTCGTTGCGCGAGCGGCCGGCGTGGATCTTCCGGCCGACCTCGCCGAGTTGCCGCTCGATCGACGAGTGCACGTCTTCATCGCTCTCGTCGATCTCCTCGATCGTGGCGAGCTTCTCCGTCACCTCGGTGAGCTCGGCGTCGTCGAGGATCCCCGCCGCGTGCAAGCGTTGCGCGTGCAACAACGTTCCCTGCAGATCGTAGGGGAGGAGCTCCGCGTCGTCGGCGTGAAGAAAGTCCCACACCTCGGGCGCGAGCTCGCCGCCGACGCGCCCCGACCACAACTTCACAGCGACCACCCGAGCCTCTCGAGCATGCGCCGCGCGTCGGTGATGTCGTTCGTCTTCAACGCGAGCTGCCCGATCCGGTCGGTGGCGGTGAATGCGGTTGCGCTGCGCTCCATGCTCAGACGCTCCGGGTCGTACGTGACGCCGGTGCCGGTCGTGTCGAGGATCGTGTAGTCGTCACCGCGGCGCAGCTCGATCGTCACCTCGCCGGTTACGGCGGGCGCGACCCAGCGCTGCAGTGCGTCGCGCAGCATCAGCGCCTGCACGTCGAACCAGCGGCCCTCATACAGCAGTCGGCCAAGGCGGCGGCCTTCCTCCGAGTAGCGCTCGAGCGTCGCCTCGTTGTGGATCGCGCTCAACAGCCGCTCGTAGGCGATGTGCAGCAGCGCCATCCCGGGCGCCTCGTAGATGCCACGGCTCTTCGCCTCGATGATCCGGTTCTCGATCTGGTCGCTCATGCCGAGCCCGTGCCGGCCGCCGATCGCGTTCGCCGCCATGATCAGCGCAACAGAGTCGGTCGACTCGAGATCGCCCACCGCAACCGGGAAGCCGCGCTCGAAGGCGATCGTCACCGTCTCCGGCTCGATCCCCACGGCCCACGGCGTGACGCCCATGATCGGCTCGACGATCTTCATCGACGTCGCGAGCAGCTCGAGGTCCTTCGCCTCGTGCGTCGCGCCGAGCATGTTCGCGTCGGTCGAGTACGCCTTCTCGACGGACTCCTTGTGCGGAAAGCCGCGCTCGACGAGCCACTCGCTCATCTCCTTCCGTCCGCCCAGTTCGGCAACGAAAGCACTGTCGAGCCACGGCTTGTAGATCCGCAGGTGCTCGTTGACGAGCAGCCCATAGCGGTAGAAGCGCTCGATGTCGTTGCCCTTGTAGGTCGAGCCGTCGCCCCAGATGTCGACCCCGTGTGCGGCCATCGCCTTCACGAGCATCGTCCCGGTGATCGCACGCCCGAGCGGCGTCGTGTTGAAGTAGCGCTTGCCGGCGGTCTGAATGTGGAACGCCCCGCACTGCAGCGCGACGATGCCTGCACGGGCGAGCGCGTCCTTGCAATCGACGAGCACCGCCTCCTCTGCTCCGAACTGCACGGCCTTTGCAGGCACGGCATCGATGTCGGGCTCGTCGTACTGGCCGAGGTCGGCCGTGAACGCGTACGGGATCGCACCGTTCTCGCGCATCCACGCGAGCGCGCAGCTCGTATCCAGCCCACCTGAGAACGCAATTCCGACACGCTCACCGACGGGTAGCGAGCCTAGGATGACGCCGGCTTCCTCGCGCACGCTCATGCGAGGCTCCGCAGTTCGGTCTCGAGCTCGGCCGGGCTCGACGAGTCGGCGCACGCGACGAAGACGGTGTTGTCGCCCGCGATCGTCCCGGCGACTTCCGGGAGCGCCGCGGCATCGATCGCGTCGGCGAGTGCGGCCGCGAAGCCGCGCGGGGTCTGGATGACGAGCAGCGTTCCCGACGGCGCGGACTCGCCCATCCAGCGACGGACCGCGCCGCTCAGCTCGTCGGTGCGGCGAAGGTCTGCGGCGCCCGGCAGCGCGTACACGAGCTTGCCGTCGCCGTTGCGCACCTTCGTCAGGCCGAGTTGCTGGATATCGCGGGACACGGTTGCCTGCACGGCGGCGATTCCGTTTGCACGCAGCGCGTGCGCGACCTCCGCCTGGGTGTGGAGCGGTCGCTCCTGGACGAGCTTCATGATCGTGCCCTGCCGCTCGAACTTCGTCGTCATGCGAGCACCTCGTGGAGAATCGAGATCGCCCGCTCGGTCTCGTCGGCGGAAATCGTGAGCGGGGGCGTCAGGCGCAGCGTCGTCGGGCCTGCTGTGCCGACGACGAGCCCCTGCTCGAGCGCAGCGTCGACGAACGGCCCGGCCGGCTCGTCCAGTTCGATGGCGAGGAGAAGCCCGAGACCGCGGACGTTCGGGAGGGCGCTCGCGAGCGTGTCAGAGGTGGCGCGCACCTGCGCGAGCAGTTCGTCGTCGACGGTGTCGACGACGGCGCACGCCGCGGCGCACGCGACGGGGTTGCCGCCGAAGGTCGACCCGTGGTCGCCCGGCTCGAATGCAGTCGGTGCGTCATGGCCGACGAGGAATGCGCCGATCGGCAGCCCGTTTGCGAGCCCCTTCGCAAGCGTCAACGCGTCGGGCTTCACGCCCAGCCGCTGCCAGGCAAAGAACGCGCCGCAACGGCCGACGCCTGTCTGGATCTCGTCGAAGATCAGCATTGCGCCGTGCTCGTCGGCGAGCGCACGCGCCTGCGCGAGCACCTCGGGCGAGAGTGGGTGCACGCCGCCTTCGCCCTGCACCGGCTCGAGGAGGATCGCAGCGGTGTTGGGGCCGACGTGCTCGGCGAGCGTCTCCGGCGTCGCGAAGATCGCGCCCGGCAGCAGCGGCTCGAAGGCGGTCCGCTTGGCGGGCTGCCCCGTGACGGAGAGCGCCCCGAGCGTGCGCCCGTGGAACGACCCTTCGAGCGATACGAACTCTGCACGGCCCGTCGCCTTGCGCGCCCACTTGAGTGCGGCTTCGATCGCCTCGGCCCCCGAGTTGCAAAAGAACGCGCCGGCGCCCCCGAAGCGGTCGGACAGCTTGGTAGCCAGTTGCTCCATCGGCTCGGTGAAGAAAAGGTTGGACGTGTGCCACAGCTTGTCGAGCTGTGCATGCGCCGCCTGCAACGGGGCAGGATGGCGATGTCCGAGCCCGACGACCGCAATCCCACCGAGCAGATCGAGGTAGCGCTTGCCGTTCGAGTCGACGAGCCAGGAGCCGTCGCCCTCGACGAACGTGACGTCCGCTCGCGCGTACGTCGGCAAAAGATTGTGTTGACTCAACACTTGCGTCATGCGATCACTGCAGTGCTGCCGATCTGGGCGGTGATGCCGTTGCCGGCGGCGAGCGCGGCGGCGCGCAGCTTCGGCACGATGCCGCCCTCGAACGCGCCGTCGTCGAGCAGCTTTGTCGCCCGTCCGACGCCGATGCTGTCGACGAGGTCACCCCCGACGTAGAGCCCGGCGACGTCGGTGAGAAAGAGGAGTCGCTTCGCGCCGAGGCCGAGTGCGAGCGCGGCCGCGGCGTCGTCGGCATTCACGTTCAGCGGCCCGACCGCGATCGGTGCGACGACGGGCACGAGGCCGGCATCGAGCGCGGCGACGATCTGTTGCGGGCGGCACGGCAGCGGGTCGCCGACCCACCCGAGCGGCGGCACCGGCACCGCGAGGAACCCGGCGCGGTCTCCGAACACCGGAACCGCGATCTCGCCGAGCGCTGCGCAGAGCTCTGCGTTGACGGTCTCCATCGACTCGCGGACGACCTCGAGTGCGGCGCGCGTGGTGCGCCTACGTCCGGCGACGAACTCGACCAGGATGCCGCGGCGCTTCATCTCGTCGGTGATCTGTGGCCCGGCGCCGTGCACGACAACGACTTCGTGCCCTTCTTCGCAGAGACCGAGGATGCGGTCCGCGGACTCGGCGGCAACGGCGCCGCCCACTTTCACGACGAGCCTCACGAGCGGTACTCCGCGTTGATGCGCACGTAGTCATAGGAGAGGTCGCTCGTCAGGTAACCGGCGCTCCCGTCTCCGAGGCCGAGGTCGAGGTCGATCGTGCACACGGCTCCGTCGACATTCGGTTCGACGTTCTGAGGTGCGCCGCCGACGAGCACCGCGGTGCCGTTGTACGAGAGCGAGACGAGCGCGGGGTCGAGGTGCGCGTAGCCGCCGTTGAACGGCGCGGAGCCGGCCGCCATCAGCACGCGGCCCCAGTTTGCGTCGTGGCCGAAGAGCGCGGTCTTGACGAGCGGCGAGGTTGCGATGCGCTGCGCGATCGCGCGCGCCTCCGCCGCGTTCATTGCTCCGCTGACGTTGATCTCCGCGACCAGAGTCGCGCCTTCACCGTCGACGACGATCTGGTGCGACAGGTCGCTGCAGACCGTGCGCAGGGCCAGTACGAATGCTTCGTCGGTCGCAGGCGTGCGCTCGATCGCCGCCGCGCCGGAGGAGAGCAGGATCACCGCGTCGTTCGTCGAGCATTCGCCGTCGACGGTGATCGAGTTGAAGCTCACCTCGACCGCGGGGCGCAGGAGCTCGATTGCCTCGCCGGGCTCGAGCGGGTAGTCGGTGGTGACGACGGCGAGCATCGTCGCGAGGTTCGGGTGGATCATCCCGGAGCCCTTGGCCATGCCGCCGACCGTGAAGCCGCCGCCGTGGGCGACCGCAGTCTTGGCGTGCGTGTCCGTCGTGAGGATCGCCTCCGCTGCTTCGTCGCCGCCGTGCGCCGAGAGCGCGGCCGCCGCCGCATCGACGCCTGCAAGCACGCGGTCCATGGGCATCGGCGCGCCGATCACACCGGTCGAGAGGACGAGCACCTGCTCCGGCGCGAGACCGAGCAGACCGGCAGCACGGTACGCGGTCGCGATCGCATCCGCTTCGCCCTGGGCGCCGGTTGCGGCGTTCGCGATGCCGGAGTTGATCACGATCGCTTGCGGCTGGGCGGTCTCCAGGTGGCGCTTCGACACGACGACCGGTGCGGCGAGGACGCGGTTCTGCGTCCACATCGCCGCGCCCGTCGCGAGCGGAACCGAGCGCACGATCGCGAGATCGCGCTTCTCCTTGCGGATGTGCGCGTGCACGCCCGAGGCGACGAAGCCCAGCGGAGACGTAACGCTCAAACCAAAACTCCTGTGAGGCGCAGCCCGGCCGTTTCGTCGAGGCCGAGCGCCAGGTTCACGTTCTGTACGGCCTGGCCCGCGGCGCCCTTGCCAAGGTTGTCGATCGCGCAGATCACGATCGCCGTGCCGGTCGCGGCGTCGGCGTAGACGCTGATCTCGGCCGCGTCCGTGCCCTGGACGCGCGCGAGCTCGGGGGGCACGCCCTCCGGCAGCACCCGCACGACCGCGCTGCCGGCGTAGGTCTCCTCGAGCAGCGAGCGCACGTCGGCGTCCGTGTGGAGATAACACGTCGCGAGCAGGCCGCGGCGGACGGGCAGGAGGTGCGGCACGAAGCAGATCGGGAAGCCGAGCTGTTGCGCGATCTCGGGCGCATGCCGGTGCTCGCCCACCGCGTACGGCGAGACGTTCTCGAGCACGGAGCCCGCGTGCGAGCTCTGCTTCAGCGTGCGGCCCGCACCGGAGACCCCCGACTTCCCGTCGACGACCACCGGGCCGTTCGCCACATGGGCGAGCGGGGCGAGCGCGAGGAGGGCAGCGGTTGCGTAGCAGCCGGGGTTCGCGATCAGCGGCCCGTCGGGCGGGTAGAGCTCGGGCAGGCCGTAGCTCCACGCGCCGGGCGCCGTGCCGTACCAGCCGCGTGCGAGCTCGTCGTCGACGAGGCGGTGCGCGCCTGAAAGATCGACGACCACGGTGTCCGCGGGCGGGTCGAACGCCGCGGACGCCTCGTTGTCGAGGCAGAGAAAGAGAACGTCGGCGCCGCTCGCCCCGGCCTCGTCATTCGAGACAAAAGGGGGCAGCGACCCGTTCAGCCGCGGGTCGAGCGCCGAGGCGCCGCGGCCGGCAAGCGAGTTGGAGCCGAGGGCGAGCACCTCGAGCCCGGGGTGTGCGAGCACCCGGTCGAGGGTCTCCTGGCCGGAATAACCGGCACAGCCAAGGATCGCAACGGAGCGCTTCATTCTGAGAACTATACAGAAAGAGTGAAATTATGCTGCGATGGCGACCGAGATCGTCGCTCCGGGCCGGAGGCGGCGCAGCACGGTTCGCAGCTCCCCGAGCGGCAAGGACACGCAGCCGTTCGTTGACCGGCCGGTGTCGACGTGCAGGAAGATCGCCGAGCCGCGTCCGGGCACGACGGGCGCGACGTTGTACTGGATCAGTGCGAACAGCCGGTAGGCCGGGGTGATGCGCCAGAGCGCCTCGCTGCCGCCGCGAAACGGCGGGCTCGTCCCGCACGCCACATGGCGGAACGTGTTGTAGCCCGGCGACCGCGCATCCTCGTCCCACCAGTCGCCGCAGACGAGCCGGTGGTAGCGCCGCGAGACGCCGGGATCGGGATCGAGGCCGTACACGACCGGGCCGAGGCCGAAGGTGCCGGTCGGGGTCGTCCCGTCGCCCTCCCGATGACGTGCTGAGACCCCGTTGCGGCCGAGGCGGGCGCGCCACGGTCCGAGGACGCGCTTGCCGCACTCGCGCACGACCAGCGTCGCGGTCGTCGAGCGGGCGGTGGGCGCCGTGACCTGGATCCGCTGCGGACAGCCCTGCAAGGCGAGCACCAGAGCGAGGGTGAGCATGCGCGTACTCTGCCGTGTCATGGCCGCGCTCCCGCCGTTCAACGTCGCGGTTGCCCCCGTGACCGCTGCCGAGCTCGGAGCGTCCTGGCATCACGGTTGTCCGGTCGGCCCGGCGCAGCTGCGCACGGTGCACGTCTCGTTCGTCGGTTTCGACGGCCGCGCGCATGCCGGCGCGATCGTCGTCCACGAGGACGTCACGGGCGAGGTGACCACGGTTTTCCGACGCCTGTATGCAGCGCGCTTCCCGATCCGGCGCCTGGAGCCGATCGCCAAGTACAGCGGAAGTGACGAGCGTTCGATGGCCGCCGACAACACGTCGGGCTTCAATTGCCGTTACGCGGTCGCGGCCGGTCCGAAGCGCTGGTCGGTGCACGCCTATGGTGAGGCGATCGACGTGAACACGATCGAGAACCCGTACCTGCAGGGCGCCGACGTGAGACCCACCGCAGGACGTGCGTACCTCGATCGCTCCCGCTATCGGAAAGGGATGGCCGTCATGGGTGGCGTGCTCGTGCGCGCGTTCGCGTCAGTCGGCTGGCTCTGGGGCGGCCGCTGGGCCGCCACTCCGGACTACCAGCACTTCTCCCGCACCGGCGGCTGACGGGCTCAGCTCCTCGAGCCGGTCGATCCGCGACAGGTCGGGGAAGAGCTTCGGCCAGATGAGCGCCAGTGCAATCGTGAGTGCGCCGCCCGCGACGACCGCGGGCACCGCACCGAGGAGTGCGGCCGCCGCGCCCGACTCGAACGCGCCGAGCTCGTTCGAGGCGCCGATGAACACGCCTTCGACGGCGTTGACGCGCCCGCGCAGTTCGTTCGGTGTCGCCAGGGCGACCGCCGTCGCGCGGATGTTCATCGAGATCATGTCGACGAACCCGCTGACCGCAAGTGCGAG
>JANMWB010000195.1:0-6763 GCA_031393705.1 Thermoleophilia bacterium
CGACCGTCGCGTCGCGGTCGCTGTGGAAGCCCTCCGCGCTGACGAGTGGCAGCGCTGCGGCGATCTCGTCGAGCGAAGCCTGGATGTGGTCGGCGAGCGTTGAGCCCCAGAACGCGTACCAACTGCCACCGCCGCGGGTCAGCTGCGGATGCACCATCCCCTCGCTGACCGAACGCTGCGCGAGCTCGACGAGCGCGAAGAGGCCCTTTGCGCTGTCGCCGAGCTCGAGGTTCGGGGGGTCGGCGGCGAACTCGACCAGCTCGGGGACGGAGAGGCGGCGGGCGGCGATCTCGAAGTCGAGGACGTGCACGACGCCGGGCTCACCGGCCTGCAGATCGCCGTCGGTGAACGCGTCGCCGTCGCCCCGCACGAATGCGTAGGCGCTGCCCGCCCGCCAGATGACCTCGAGAGAAAACCTCGACCTGGCAGCGTAGGGATAAACGGTTAGGCGCCGCTTGGTTCGGTGCGCAAACTGCTCGAATCTGGTTCGGCTGACACCGAATCAGGTTCGGGTGGCAGCTCGAAACTCTCGAACCTGGTTCAAAGACCGAACCAGATTCAGGTTGGAGGCTGTACTTCAGTTCGCGCTATCCGGCGAAGACGTCGAAGCCGGTCGGTAGATCGTCGAAGCCCGGCTTGATCGTGATCTGGCCGGCGAGCGCACCCGGCTTGCGCTCGCTCGCGGCAGCGGTGTACGGGACGATCCTCGCCACCGCCGTGGACGTAGTTGGTGATGACTGTGTTGTTCTTGAAGCGAGCTGCGGCTGGGAAGACGACTTCACCATCGGCGATCGTCTCGGCTGCCTCGATGTACGACTCGGCGGCGGCAAGCCGGTCTCGTCCAAACTCGTTCGTGCACGGCGACAGGTCGGGACTCATCCGGACGTTCTCGCTGGAGACAGAAGCTCGCGCAGGTTGCCGGCAATTGCGATGCCGTCTGCTGCGATCTCCGCGATCACCGGTTCTTCGCGTCGAAGCCGGGGTAGATCGGACTGCGAGAATTCGAGGGACCGCGCGTCGTTGCCCGTCCACGCAGACGCAGACTCCTCGAGGGCCATCACCTGCTCACGCCAGATCGAGTCGTCCTCATCGACTCCCGCGGGGCGAAGCAGGAAGATGTCAATGTCGCTGCCGGCGTCGGCCTCGCCGCGGGCCACCGAGCCGAATACCGCCGCGAGCGCCGGCTGGATCTCCCACGCGGCGACTGTTTCCCTGAGGCGTTCGAAGAACCGCAACCGCAATGTGGCGAGCGCCTCGATCTGAGGAGCCGCAAGATGGTCACGGTTGAGCCCGTAGAGCAGGGCATTGCCGGCACGCCGTTGCAGGACGATCCCCTCCCCGACGAGTCGCCCGAGGCAACGTCGCACACCGGTGTGCGACGAATGACCAAGCGCACGATGAACTTCCCTCCCGGAGAACTCCGTGTCGGCTCGCGCGAGTACGGCAAGGACGTCTCCGTCGAGGGTCGGAGTCACCACGCTCAAGGGATGGCGGAAATTCACCTCTTGGCAAGTATAGCGGCCAATCGGCCACTATAGTGCGCGATTGGCAGGTAAAGATTCCAGGAAAGGCTGTCGCCTTCAGGCTCGGGCCAGGACGTCCGCAAAGCGCTGCTCGGCCAGTGCGCCGTAGAGGGCGTGGCGGGAGAGTTTTTCCTTCGTCGTCGCGGGACTCGAGAGGCCGCAGAGGAAGCGGGCTCGCTGGCGCGGGGTGCCGAGTGCAGACGGATGCTCGGCTGCCAGCTCGTCCAGGGCTGTGCGGTCGAGGTCGGGCGCAGACGCCGCGGCCGCTTCGGGGAGCTGTTGCGCGGCGCCGGTCAGGCAAAACGTGCAGTGGCCGCACGGCTCGGCGCGCGTTTCGCCGAAGTAGCCGACGAGCGCCTGCACCTGGCAGCCGTCGTGCTCGACCAGCGCGACGACCCGTTGGATGCGCTCCGCCTCCGACTGCTCGCGCCGGTCGAAGCGGTCGGCCAGCCGGTCTCGGAGCTCATCAACGGACGCCGGCTGCTGGAGCAGCGTGAAGCGCTGGCGCACGTCTGCGACCTTCAACTCGACGAGCCCCTGCTGCTCGAGGTAGCCGAGCGCATTGACGACGCGCTCGCGCTCCTCGCCCGGCACGGCTTCCGGGTCGACGCCCGTCCAGATGCGCCCCGCCTTGCCGCTCGCGAGCACGCGGCGCAGGAAGTCGCCGCGATCGGCGTCGAAGGTCGCGTAGACGTCGTCCCACTCGCCACTCGCCGGGCGGACGCTGTAGCCCGCGTAGAACGGTGTGCCCTGCTCGAGGTAACCGTCGAGCTCGAGGTAGGTGAGGATCGTCTTCAAGACGAGTGGCCGCACGTCGTAGCGCGCCGACAGCTCGTACTCCGATACGGCGAACTGCTCGCCCTCCGCATGCGCGAACACGTCGTCGAGCAGCGCTGCAATTGCTTCTGCCGTGGGCGTGTCTCCGTACGCGAAGTTCTCGAGCGTCGGTACGTCGTCGCGGCACGCGAAGAGCTCGCAGATACTTGGCGCGCCGTCGCGGCCGGCGCGGCCGATCTCCTGCGAGTACGACTCGAGGCCCTTCGGCAGATTCAAGTGGTAGACGTAGCGCACGTCGGCCTTGTCGATCCCCATGCCGAACGCGATGGTCGCCACGACGATGTTCGCATCCGAGTGCGTCCACCACTCCTGCACCTCGACGCGGTCGTCCGTGTTCATTCCCGCGTGGTAGGCGCGCGCCGGCAGGCCAGCAGCGGCCAGCAGCGCAGCGACGCGCTCCGCCGTGCGCTGCAACGTGACGTAGACAATCGTCGAGCCGGGCGGCCGCTCGCGCAGGCGGTCGATGAGCGCCTGGTCGCGCTCGGGTGCGGTGACCGGCGTCATGAGGAGCGTCAGGTTCGAGCGGTAGAAACCGGTGACGACCGAGTCGCGCTCTTCGATCCCAAAGCCCGCGCGGATGTCTTGGACGACCGCGGGCGTCGCGGTCGCGGTCAACGCGAGCACGCGCTCGGCGCCGAGCTCACGGGCGCGCGCGGCGAGCTTCAAATAGTCGGGGCGGAAGTTGTGGCCCCATTCGGAGATGCAGTGCGCCTCGTCGACCGCGAACAGCGCGATCTTCGTGTCGCCGAGTTGCGCGAGGAAGCGCTCGTTGTTGAAGCGCTCCGGCGCGACGTACAGCAGCTTCAGGCTGCCGGCGCGCAGACGGTCGGAGACGGCGCGCACCTCGTTCGCATCGAGGCTCGAGTCGAGCCGCGCGGCGTCGACGCCCTGGCGCGCGAGCAGGTCGATCTGATCCTTCATCAGCGCGATCAGCGGCGAGACGACGACCGTCACGCCGTCGAGCATCAGCGCAGGCAGCTGGTAGCAGAGGCTCTTCCCCGCGCCGGTCGGAAAGACGGCGAGCGCCGAGCGGCCGGCGAGGAGGGACTCGACGACCTGCTCCTGGCCGGGGCGGAACGCCGGGAAGCCGAAGCGGTCGGTCAGTGTCTCGAGTGCAGTGCTCATGCTCCGACGGTAGCCGCGAACCGGCTCGCGACGGCATAGGCTGAATGGGTGACCTCGCTCGATTTGATCGAGTTTCCGGCCGACGACCTCGGCCGGGCTCAGCAGTTCTGGGAAGGGCTGCTCGATGTCTCGCTCCAGACGCGGGGCGACGACGAGGGCGAAGGCATCCAGACGCACGGCGACGGGCCTGCGTTCGGGCTGCACGAGCGGGGACGCGGGCCGGGGGATCGGTTTTCGCTGCCGTACTTCCGAGTTGCCGAGATGAGTGCGGCACTCGCGCGCGTCGTGGAACTCGGTGGCGACGTCGTGCACTCCGGCGAGCGCTGGGCGATCTGTCGCGACTCCGAAGGGAGCCCCTTCGGGCTCAGCGCGTAAGGCTCGAGTCTGGTTCGGCTGACACCGAATCAGGTTCGGTTCACTACCAGTCCGTGGGCTTGTAATCCTTGAAGAATTGGCCCCAGGGATGTTCGCCCGTGTTGAAGCCGACGATGATCGGATCGACGATGCGCGCTGCTCCGTCGACGATGTCCAGCGGCGGGGCGAAGCGATGCTCCGTTGTTTTGCGCTCCGCGATGTGGATTGGGTCCTCGTCTGTCACCCACCCGGTGTCGACGCTGTTCATATGGATGCCGTCGTTGAAGTAATCCGCGGCTGACGTGCGCGTCATCATGTTCAGTGCGGCTTTCGCCATGTTCGTGTGCGGATGCCTCGTCGTTTTGAACTTGCGGTAGAACTGCCCCTCGACTGCCGAGACGTTGACGATGTGCTTGTCGCGCTCCGGTGTCGCGAGCAACAGCGGCTTCAGCCGCGCGTTCAAGACGAACGGCGCGACTGCGTTCACGAGTTGCGTCTCGAGCAGCTCGACGGTCGATACCTCGTCGAGCAGGAGCCGCCACGAGTTGCGGCCGCGCAGATCGACCTGCTGCAGATCCTGGTCGAGCATTCCTGCGGGGAACAGCCCGGTCTGCACCAGTGCGTCCTCGGGCAGCAACGGGATCTGCGTCATCTCCGCCGACGGGATCAGCCCTTGCACGCGCGCAGGGAGCGAGTCGAGCGCCTGCTCGCCTTCCAGCATGTGGCGGTAGAACTCGGGCGGCCTGCGCACCGTCTGGCACGCGTTCGAGATGATGAAGTCGAGCCGGTCGCGCGATGTGAGCAGGTGATGGCAGAAGTCCTCGACGCTCGGCGTGTGGCGGAGGTCGAGCCCGAAGATCTCCAGGCGGTCGCCCCACTGCTCGAAATCCGCCTCCTGCGCGTAGCGCTGCGCCGCGTCGCGCGGGAAGCGCGTCGTGACGATCAGCGACGCGCCCGCGCGCAGCAGCTTGATGCCGGCCTGGTAGCCGATCTTCACGCGGCCGCCGGTGAGCAACGCCACGCGCCCCGTCAGGTCAGCGGTCTCCGAGCGCTTCGCAAAATTGAAGTCGCCGCAGTCCTTGCACATCTGGTCGTAGAAGGGATGCAGCGTCGAGTAGTTCTGCTTGCAGACGTAGCAATGCTGCTCGTCCAGCGTCTCGCGCTCTTCGTCGAGCTCCTGCGGCAGCTCGAAGTTCGGGGTCGTGAACACCGGCTTCGAGCGCAGCAGGCGGATGCCGGTCTCGGCAAGCGTCGCCTCGTCCTCGGCGAGCTTCGCGTTCTTCTTGCGGCGACGCAGTTCCTTCGCCGAGCGGCGGCGCGCGACCACATCGGGGTCGAAAACGTCACCCGCCGCGGAGAGCAGGCGCGTACGCTCCTCGACGCTCAGTTCGTGGAGCAGGGTGCGGTCGCGGCCGATTGCCTCGAGCGTCTCGATCGCGGCCTTCAGCCGCTCCGCCAGGACCTGTTCGTGCTCGCCGATTGCCATCGGCGGGAGGGTAGCGAGCGGTCGCCGGCGTCAAAGTGACAGACTCGCTCGGTGACAAAGAAATTGGGCGCCTGCCTCGTCGGCGTTCTCCTCGCGGGAACGGTCGCCGCATTCGTGCTGAGCTCCGCGGCAGCCTCAAGTCGCGCCGCGTGCAAGACGCTCGTCGTCGCCAAGGGCGCCGCCTCCTATCGGCACTACTCGACGATCCAGGCGGCGGTCGACCGAGCCAAGCCATGCGACTGGATCCTCATCGCGCCCGGCGTCTATACGGGAAGTGTCGTGATCAAGACGCCGCGCCTGCACCTGCGCGGGCTCGACCGGAACCGGGTCATCGTCGACGGACGGCATCGGCGCGGGGTGAACGGGATCGAAGTCGCCAAGGCCGACAACGTCTGGATCGAGAACCTCACCGTGCGCAACTTCGATCTCAATCCGAAGACACACGAAGACGGCAACGAGATCTGGTGGAACGGCGGGGACGAGACCGGCAAGGTCGGCGCGAGCGGCTGGTACGGCAACTACCTCACCGCGTACGACACCGGCATCCTCGGAAGCTACGGGCTCTTCGTCTCCAACTCCGTCCACGGCGCGTGGGATCACGTCTACGCGTCCGGCTTCTCCGACTCCGGCCTCTACGTCGGCGCGTGCCCCGACTGTTACGGCTCGGTCTCGCACGCGCTTGTCGAGAACAACCAGATGGGCTACTCCGGCACCAACGCGGGCGGGCACCTGATCATCCAGGACTCCGTCTTCCACAACAACGCGATCGGTGTCGGGCCCAACTCGCTCCCGAACGACGAGCCTCCGCCACAGCTCGGCACCTGCGACTCCGCGAAGAACACGACTCCGACACCGACGATCGCCTCGACGCAGATCGCACGCTGCACGATCTTTCGTCGCAATCGCATCTACGACAACAACAACCTCACGGCCCCCGCGAACGCTTTCGTGATCCAGGAAGGCTGGGGCGTCGGGCTGTTTGCCTTCGGAACCTACGGTGACCTGTTCCTCGACAACACGATCTACGGCAACAAGAACTTCGGCATCCTCGCCGTCGAGAACCCCGTGCCTTTCCCGCCGACATCGGCAACCGTCTACTTCCAGCTGGAGGGCAATCGCTTCCAGCACAACACGGTGCGCGACGGCAAGTACGCGAACATCGGGATCGCCGGCGGGATCTTCGGGGAGAAGAACTCCGTCAACAACTGCTTCAGCGGCAACGTCTACAAGACGTCACTCCCCACCGACCTCACGCCATGGAGCTGCACGAACGCCACGACGCCGAACCCCGATCACGACGCGTCAACACAGATCATCTCGGACGTCGTGACGATGCAGTCGGAGTCGATGGCCCGGAAACAGCACGGCCAGCCGACGCCGCCGTCTCAGCCGACGATGCCGCACCCGTGCGGCGGCGTGCCCGCGAACCCGCTCTGCG
>JANMWB010000222.1:0-5749 GCA_031393705.1 Thermoleophilia bacterium
CCCGCGTACGCGACGGGCAAGTCGTTGAACCCGAAGCTCGTGATCATGGGCATCCGCGACCAGGTGTTCGCGGAGGGCGCGAACCTGCTCGCAGGTGGCGAGCTGTCGCCGATCGCCGGCAACGGCGTTCCCGAGGAGATGATCTGGGACTGCGTGACGTGTGGCGCCTGCGTGCATGAGTGCCCGGTGTCGATCGAGCACATCGATCACATCGTCGACCTACGTCGCGACCTGGTGATGATGCAGTCGAGTTTTCCGCAGGAGTCGGAGTCGATGCTGCGCGACGTCGAGCGCGTCGGCAACCCGTGGGGCAAGCCGCAAGGCGACCGCGCGTCGTGGGCGGAGGAGCTCGGCGTGCGCGTGCTCGAAGAGGGCGACGAGCCGCCCGAGGTTCTCTACTGGGTCGGCTGCGCCGCCGCGTACGACGAGCGTGCGCGCAAGGCGGCGGAGTCGACAGCGAAGCTCTTGCAGAAGGCGGGCATCGACTTCGCGATTCTCGGCGCCCGCGAAGCCTGCACCGGCGATCCCGCGCGGCGCATGGGGAACGAATACGTCTTCCAGGAGTACGCGAATCAGAACATCGCGACGCTGAACGAGGCGCGCGTGACGAAGATCGTCGCGAGCTGCCCGCACTGCCTCAACTCACTCGGCAACGAGTACCCCGACTTCGGCGGGCGCTACGAGGTGATGCACCACACGCAGCTTCTTGCCGAGCTCTTGCGCGACGGCAGGCTCGAGACGACAGCGAGCGATCAGGAGATCACCTACCACGACTCCTGCTACCTGGCCCGGCACAACGACGTGATCGACGAGCCGCGCGAGCTCGTCTCCGCCGTCGGCAAGCCGGTCGAGATGGCACGCAACGAGAAGCGCACGTTCTGCTGCGGCGCAGGCGGCGCGCACATGTGGATGGAGGAGCGTGGCACGCCGATCAACGAGGAACGCGTGCGCGAGGCGGCGGAGACCGGGGCAGAGACGCTCGCAGTCGCATGCCCGTTCTGCACGGTGATGCTTGACGACGGCGTGCGTTCGATGGGGAAGAAGTTGCGCGTCGTCGACGTCTCGACGCTGCTCATCGAATCGATGGAGGCAGACGGCTAGTGCTCGTCGGTCTCGGTCACGTCGATCTCGTGTGCCGTGATGTGGATCGCTCGCTCGCCTTCTGCGCGGCGGTGTTCGGTGGGCTTGGCCTCCAGCCGCCGCACGAGGAACGAGGCGAGCGCGGCGAGACGATCTATTACCTCCGGTTCCCGGAGGCCGGCGCGGGCTCGATCGGTCTGCGCCAGGCGCTGAAAGAGCAGCCGTTCGAGTTGTACGCCCCCGGCTTCCATCACCTTGCGATCGCGGTCGAGCGCAAGGTGGACGTCGACCTCGTCCACGAGGCCGCGGTCGAAGCGGGCGCCGAGATCCTGTACCCGCCGCGCCTCTGGCCGGTCTACCACCCGGACTACTACGCCACGTTCTTCCACGATCCGGACGGCTTCCGCCTCGAGGTGGCGGCCAGCCGGGACGCCCGGATCGGCAGCACCTCTCTCTAGCGGCCACGTCTCGAGGTGACCAGGCTGGTGGCAGCCGCCGTGAAGTGCGCTTCACACGTTGGGCACGGCGGAAAGCGCCATGAGAGCTAGTAACAGTCTGTTACTTGCTTGACAGCGTGGAACGGGTGTTCCACCATATGGTTCGACGTGGCAGCAGAGACCGGGACTCAGGCGATCGACCGCGCGGCGGATTTGCTCGTCAGCGTCGTCGAGTCGAACCGGCCGCTAGGGATCGGGGAGCTCTCGGAGAGCGCGGGGCTGCCGAAGAGCACGACGTCGCGGCTCGTCGGGGCGCTCGAGCGGCGTGGGCTCGTGCAGCGCGCCGGCGACCGCCGCGTTGCGCCCGGCCCGGTGCTGCTTCGCTTCGCGCATCGCGACCTCGGCGCGAGCCTCGTCGAGATCGCCGCGCCCGCGCTGAAGGCGCTTTCACAGCACTCGGGTGAGACGATCAACCTCGGCGTGCCCACGCCGCTCGGCGTCGAGCACCTCGCACAGGAAGACAGCCGCCACTTCGTCGGCGGGACGAACTGGGTGGGCCGCCGCGTCCCCTACGACTCGACTGCAAACGGGAAGGTGCTGAAAGCGTTCGCCTCGCGCGGCGCCGACGGCGAAGAGATCCGCGCGCGCGGTTACGCGACCGCAGTCGACGAGCTCGAGCATGGCCTCGCCGCGCTCGCCGCACCGATCTTCGGGCCTGACGGCGACGTCGTCGCGGCCCTCTCCATCTCCGGGCCGACGATTCGGCTCACCCGCGACCGCATCGCCGAGCTGCTGCCGGCCCTGCTCGAGCAGGCCGGCCTCGTCTCGATGCGACTCGGCAACCACGACCAGCGAGGTGCCGCATGACCCACGAAGAGATCCTGAAGGCCCTCTACGACGAGACGCTCATCGGGAACGCGCCAGAGGTGAAAGACCTCGTCAACAAAGGCCTCGCTGACGGCCTCGGTTGCGAGTCGATGCTCTACGACGCTCTCATCCCGTCACTCGAAGAGGTCGGCGCGCGCTTCGAGCGCGGCGACTACTTCGTGCCCGAGATGTTGATCGCCGCACGCGCGATGCAGGGCGCGCTCGACATCCTCCGCCCGTTGCTCGCCGAAACCGGTGCGAAGCCGATCGGCACGTACGTCATGGGCACGGTCAAGGGCGACGTGCACGACATCGGCAAGAACCTCGTCAACATCATGCTCGAGGGCGCAGGCTTCACCGTCTACGACCTTGGCGTCAACGTCGCGCCCGAGGTGTTCGTGCAGCAGATCCAGGAGCACAAACCCGACGTCGTCGGCTTCTCGGCATTCCTGACGACGACGATGCCGATGTTCAAGGCGAACATCAACGCATTGCAGAAGGCCGGGATCCGCGACGACGTGATCGTGATGGTCGGCGGCGCACCGGTGACGCAGGAGTACGCAGACGCCGTCGGTGCGGACGGGTACGCAGCTGACGCCTCGACCGCCGTTCGCCTTGCCAAGGACCTGATCGCGAAGAAACGGGCTGCCGTCCCCGCATGAAGCCGATCGCCCTGATCGAGGCCGCGGTCAAGAAGCCGGTCTTCGGCTGCCAAATGTGCGGTCAGTGCGTGCTGCACTCGACCGGCATGACCTGCCCGATGAACTGCCCGAAAACGCTGCGCAACGGGCCCTGCGGTGGCGTACGCCCTGACGGCCACTGCGAGGTCAAGCCCGAGATGCGCTGCGTCTGGGTGAAGGCGGTCGAGCGCGCGCCGAAGACACCGTGGGCGCACGAGATCCACGACATCCGCCAGCCGGTCGACAACCGCCTGTGGAACACGTCGTCGTGGGTCAACTACCTCACGAAACGCGACAAGGTCGCGCCGAAGGGGTGGCGTGTCGAGGCTTGAGAACGCGATCGACGCGGGGCGCTTCATCGTCACCGCGGAGCTCCTGACCGTCAACAGCGGCGGTCTCGACGCGGTGCACGAGCGTTTCGCGCCGTACGAGGAGTACGTCGATGCCGTCAATGCGACCGACAACACCGCCGCGCACGCGCACGCCTCGCCGCTCGCTGTGGCAATCGCGCTGCAGCAGCTCGGGATGGAGCCGGTCATGCAGCTCGTCTGCCGCGACCGAAACCGCCTCGCGCTCGAGGCCGAGATTGCGGGTGCGGCACTGCACGGAATCGAGAACATCTGTTGCCTCACGGGTGACGACGTCACGGCCGGCGACGAGCCGGAAGCCCGCCGCGTCTTCGATCTCGACTCGATCCAGCTGCTCGTCACCGCGAACGCGATGCGCAACGGCCACTACCTCTCGGGTCGCAAGATCGATCCCGCACCGCGCCTTTTCCTGGGCGCCGTCGAGAACCCCGCGGCGCCGCCGGTCGATTACCGGCCTGAACGCGCACTGAAGAAGGTGCGTGCCGGCGCGCGCTTCTTGCAGCTGCAGGTGTTGTTCGATCTCGCACCGCTTGAGCGCTTCATGGCCGAAGCCGTCGCGAGCGGTCTCGCCGAGCAGTGCGCGATCCTGCCGTCGATCTGCCTTGTCCGTTCACCGTCGGCACTGCGCTTCATGGACGAGAAGGTGCCGGGTATCTCGATTCCCGCCGCCGTGATCGAGCGCTGCGAGAACGCAGCCGACCCGGAGGCCGAGTGCTTCGAGGTCTCGTGTGAGCTCGCCGAGGCTGCGCGCCGGCTCCCCGGTGTGCGCGGCTTGCACCTGATCAGCTTTCGCAAGGAGGCCGGGATCGCACGCCTGTGTGCCCGCCTCGGCATCCCCACCCGTGAAGAAAGGGAGTTGAGTGGAGACCGTCCTCGAGTCGTCGTCTAAGACCATCGTGATCGGGCCGGAGCGCCCGTTCTGCGTGATCGGCGAGCGCATCAACCCGACCGGCCGCAAGAAGTTCCAGGCCGAGTTGCAGAGCGGCGACCTTTCGCGCATCGAGATCGACGTCGCACAGCAGCTCGCGGGTGGCGCCGACATGCTCGACGTCAACGTCGGCGATCCGCTCGCCGACGAGATCGAACTGATGCGCCAGGCGATCCCGCTCGTGCAGCGTCTGACAGACGTGCCGCTCTGCATCGACTCGTCGGTGATCGAGGCGCTCGAAGCCGGTCTCGGCGCCTACCAGGGCAAAGCGCTCGTCAACTCCGTCACCGGTGAGGACGAGCGGCTCGAGGCGATCCTGCCGATCGTCGCGAAGTACGGCGCTGCGGTGATCGGCCTCGCGAACGACGACGAGATTCCGATGGAGCCTGAGCGCCGCCTCGAGGTCGCGAAGAAGATCGTCTCGCGCGCCGGCGACTACGGCATCCCGCCCGAGGACGTGCTGATCGATCCGCTTGCGATGCCCGTCGGCGCGGAGCCACGCGCCGTCACCCTGTTCCTCGAGACGGTGCGGCTGATCCGCGACCACCTCGGCGTGAACATGACCTGCGGCGCCTCGAACACCTCGTTCGGCCTGCCGGGGCGCGAAACGCTCGGCGCCGGCTTCCTCGCGATCGCTTCGAGCCACGGTCTGACGAGCGCGATCATGGACGCACGCTCGCAGGAGATCGTCGAAGCGGTCCGCGCGACCGACTTTCTGCTCGGCCACGACGAGTGGGGCTCGGCGTGGATCGCTGCGTTCCGCAAGAAGAAAGCGGCGGCCGAAGCAGTCCTATGACCGCGGAGCCCGTGATCGAGCTCGCACACCCCGACCGGGTCCGGCTCGTGTTCGAGCAGGCCGACGGCGCCGTCAAGGAGACGCGCGTCCCGGCGGGCACGACGCTGTTCGACGGCGCGAGCTGGAACGGCGTCGCGATCGACTCGACCTGCGGCGGTCACGGCACGTGCAAGAAGTGCAAGGTGCGTGTCGCGACGGGCGAGCAGGTGATCGACGCGGTCGACCCGCGTGCGTTCTCACCGGAGGAGCTGAAGGCGGGGTGGAGGCTCGCGTGCCGCGCGCAGGCCGCCGAAGACCTCGTCGTCGAAGTGCCGCCGCTGCAGACGCGGCCGAAGGCGGCGCTCGTCGGCGTCGGCCGCCACGTGATCCTCAGGCCGGCGGTGCAGAAGCGCTACCTCGAACTGACGGAGCCGACGCTCGAAGACCAGACCTCCGACCTCGAGCGCGTCCTCCAGGCGATGGACGACATCGAGCCGCGGGTGCCGCTCGAGGTCGTGCGCGCGATGGGACACACGCTGCGCGAATCGAACTGGCAGGTCACGGCCGTGCTCGTCGACGATGTGCTCGTCGACATCGAGCCCGGTGACACGACG
>JANMWB010000256.1:0-4505 GCA_031393705.1 Thermoleophilia bacterium
ACGCCGTCGATGAAGCGCTTCCACGATTCCGTGTACGGCGTCTGGAATGGATAGTTGTAGCCCTCGATCCCCGGCCAGATGATCATGTGCGCGCCGGTCTCAGCCGCGAGGTCGATCGCCTCGAACGTCAGCCGCAGCGCCTCGGCGCGCGTCTTGTCGTCGGGGGAGGAGAAACCGCCTTTCGCAAAGCGCGGGTCGAGGTGGAGGCCGCTGCAGACGCAGTAGATGCCGTGCCCGTCGAGCGCCTGCTGCACCTCTTCGAGGTTCTCGGGGCTCAGTTCCTGCGGGTAGTGGAACTCGTAGTCGTCCATCAGGTCGCCGAGCCCTTCCACCGCCGTTCGCACCTTCGAAACGGTCGACGCGCCGGCGAGCTCCGGCTTGTACCCGCCGGGGTTGAACCGCGTGGCCATTCCGCCGAACGCCCAGATGCCAAGACTTGTCTTCATCGGATCTCCTTTTGCTTGCTCGTTGAGCCGCCGACCGCGGGGCGCCTTACATTACGCTCGCCGCACCGGTGATCACACGCGAGGAACACGAAGAGGCGGTCGCCTACGCCGCGGGGCAGTTCGCAGCAGCCGGCATCGCGCTGACCGAAGCAGAGCGCGCGCAGATCGAGGTCGCCGACTTCGGGCTCGGCAATGTGCGCGAGACCGGCCTGATGCTGCTCGTCTACGTCAACACCGACCGGTACTGCGCGAAGGAGCTCGTGCTCTATCCGCGCCAGATCTGCCCGGAGCACCGGCACCCGCCGTTCGACCGCACGCCGGGGAAGGAGGAGACGTTCCGGTGCCGCAGCGGCAGCGTCGATCTCTGGGTCGACGGCCGGCAGGTCACCCTGCAGCCAGGCGAGCAGTTCACGATCCCGCCCGACACACTGCACTGGTTCCAGGCCGGGGAGGAGGGCGCGGTCGTCTCCGAGTTCTCCTCGACGAGCAGGGACGACCTCGATGTCTTCACCGACCCGCGCATCGTGCGCGCACCGGCCGTCGACCACTAGTTGTAGGGGTCGTCCAGGAACGGCAGGTTCTTGTGGCCGTACTTCTTGATCACGTTCTCGGCGAACCGGCCCCGCTCGTCCTCCCAGCGCCGCTCCATCTGCAGCGCGTCGTATTCCTCACCTTGCGGGCCGATGTGCGGCTCGACGTGTTTGCGGCGGAGGGAGCGGCGTAGGAACCCGAGCATCTCGGTCAGCGTACTCCGCCTCGCAGGTCACCCGCTCGTCAGCGCTTTGATCAGCGCCGTCCGCGTCGCGGTGCCGAAGAGACCGTCTGCGGTGAGATTCGAGGCGGTCTGGAACTGCTCCAGCGCGGTCTTCGTTGCGGTGCCATAGTCACCGTCGACCGTGCCGACGGAGTAGCCGAGCTGGGCCAGCGCGCGCTGCAGTCGCTTGACCTGCACGCCCGTGTCGCCCGGCTTGAGGGTCGTGGTTGGCGCGCTCACGCTCGGCCCGCTTGCTTGCGTGGTCGTCGGCGTGGCCGGAGTCGTCGAGAGCTGCGTGGTCGTTTCGGCCTGTTTCGGCTTGGAGCTGCTGAAGGCGCCGGAGAGCGAAAGCCAGCCGACGAGGATGATCAGGAAGAGCAGGACGCCGGCTCCGATCTTCACCCAGCGGTCGGGCAAGGACGCCGCGAACGTGGGTCGTGGCCGGCGCACGCGGCGGTTGACGGCGGTCCAGTCGTCCTCATCCGCCCCTGCCCCGGGGGCGCGCGCCGGTGTTCGCGCGCGGCGAGACGGCGCACGCTCGGGATCGACGAACCAGTCGTCGGGGTCGGGGCTCCGAGGTTCGCGGCCCGCCATTACCGCGCAACGTTATCGCGGAAGGACGGAACTTTCGAACCGGGCCAGATGGTTGATGCCAAGCTTACGCCCGCCTGGGAACGGCCCAGACGCGGCGCATGACGCCCGCCTCGCCCTTGAAAAGGCTTCCTGCCTTTCCTGCGGGCGAGTCGAACGTCCTGCTTGGTCTGGATCCGCCCCCAGACCCACGCCGCGTGGCATCAACCATCTAACCGACGGCGAGCAGATCGACGACGAAGACGAGCGGCTCGTGCGGCTGGATCACGCCGCCGGCTCCGCGGGCGCCGTAGCCCATCGCGGACGGAATCGTCAGCTTGCGGCGGCCGCCGACCTTCATGCCCTGCACCCCGGCGTCCCAGCCGGGGATCACCTGTCCCTTGCCGAGCTTGAACTCGAACGGCTGGCCGCGGTCCCACGACGCATCGAACTCCTCGCCCGAGCGGAACGCGACACCGACGTAGTGCACCGTCACCTTCTGGCCGCTCGCGGCCTCGGCTCCGTCACCGACGACAAGATCATCGATGCCGAGCTCGAAAGGGATGTCGCCCTCCGGCTTGTCGATCTGTGGGCGCTCGAGTGCCAAGGCGCCGTCACCCTAACGAATGGGCGGGGGCACGCTGTCTGCGCTGGCGGCGAGCCGCTCGTCCCAGCCGCACACCTCGCACGCGTGACGAACCGCGGAGCGGGCGAAGTCGAGCGCGGCGCCGTGCGGGTCGGGCGCTTCCCGGATGTCATCCCAGTCGAGGATGAACTCGCCGAGCGTTGCGTCCCAGTGTGCGGCTGCCGGTGAGAGCACCGCGTCCGCGAGCCCGTCGGGCGCTGGGTGCGCATAGGCAAAGAAGGCCGCCTTCGGATAGCGCGCGTCGCCGGGCCACCAACCGACCGCCACCTCTTCGGCGTCCCCGGAGTTACGCATGATGAAGTCGTCCGACGCCGGTTCAGCCGGCCGTCCGGAGAAGAGCGCCACCGAGAGATCGAATGCGCCCCACCACGCGTTGATCGGGGTCGAGCGGCCGCGGTACGGCGCCCGCACCTCCGCCAGCACCCGCGCGACACGCGTCGCGGCGGCGAAGTAGGCGTCCACCTGCCCGGTTTCAAAGCTCGCGTGCTCGTCGTCCTCGTCGAGTGGCGTCTTCCACACCGTTTCCTGCGGCGTCGGGTTGATCGTCACCGGGCCGGCGAGCTCGCGCACCGCAGCCAGCACGTCGCGCGTCACCTCGCCGACCGCGCGATCGGGCGTTAGCGCGACGCGCCGGTCGCGCCCGCCGCTGTGTTCAACGACGGCTTCGTAGGTGCGCAGGTCGAGCGCGACGACGAAGGCACCCGAGCCGTCAGGTGCCGGCAACGGCAGCGTCTCCCAGCCTCGTGCCGTCAGGCGCAGTGCGGTGTGTTGCAGCTGAGGCTCCGGCGGTGCGAGCGCGACGGCCAGCTTGCCGAGTACCTGCGTATGCGCGTGGAGCGTGTCGCGGGTGGCGTGCCACGATTCATACGGAAGCGCGGGCCATCCGTCGGACATGGACTTCGAGTGTAGCCTCGGCAGCGTGAGCGACGACCTTCGCTTCGCGCACGCGCTTGCGGACGCTGCTGACGCGGTGACGACCGCCCGGTTCGGCGCGCTCGACCTGCGCGTCGACACGAAGCCCGATCTGACGCCCGTGTCAGAGGCCGACCGCCGGGCAGAAGAAGTGATCCGCGAGCTGGTCGGCGCAGCTGGTCGTGGCGAGGGCGTGCTCGGAGAGGAGTTCGGCGACGACGGCGGCGACGTCAAGTGGATCGTCGACCCGATCGACGGCACGAAGAACTACGTGCGTGGCATCCCGGTCTGGGCGACCTTGCTCGCGCTCGAGCGGGAGGGAGTGGTGCAGCTGGCGTACATCTCGGCGCCGGCGCTCGGGCGTCGCTGGTGGGCGGTGCTCGGTGAGGGCGCGTACGCGGACGGTGTGCGCTGTCACGTCTCCGCTGTCGACCAGATCGAGAACGCGGTCGTGTCGACGACCTCGTCCCGGCGCATGCCCGACGGGTGGCGGACAATCGTCGAACGCTCGTGGTCGAATCGCGCGTTCGGCGACTTCTGGCAGCACTGTCTCGTCGCGGAAGGCTCACTCGAGATCGCGTGCGACTCCGTGATGGAGATCTGGGACTACTCGGCGCCGCGGCTGCTCGTCGAAGAGGCGGGCGGTCTGTGCACGACGTTCACCGGCGACGTGCCCGCGAAGGGCGAGAGCGTTGTTTCGACGAACGGCGTGTTGCACGACGAGGCCGTCGCGCTGCTCAGCCGCTAAAGGAGCGCGCGGCCGACGATCGCCGCTTCCGCACCTGCGTCGGCGAGCGCCGCCACGTCTTCAACCGAACGGATGCCGCCGGCCGCGAGCACGCGGCCGCCGGCGCCGACGGCCTCTCGCACCAGTTCGAGGTCCGGGCCGGTCAGCGTGCCGTCCCGGTCGATTGCGGTCACGAGGATGCGCGAACCCGCCGCAAGCTCGAGCGCGTCTGCGAAGCGGATCCCGCTGCCGACGGTCCAGCCGGCCGTGCGCACCTCGCCGTCCCGCACGTCGAGCGCGAGCACGAGCGCATCGCCGAGCTCGAACCACGGGGCCGGGTCGGGCCAGGCGGCGGTGCCGATGATCACTCGGTCGGCGCCTGCTTCGAGCAGGGACCGTGCATCGGCGAGCGAGCGGATGCCGCCCGAGGCCTGAACGGGGACGCCCAGC
>JANMWB010000281.1:0-12949 GCA_031393705.1 Thermoleophilia bacterium
CCGGTCTATCTCGAAAAACCGCCGGAAAGGTAGAACATGAAACGGGTCGCGTACTTCAAAGGATGTCTTGCGTCGCTGTCGGCGAAGGAGCTCGACTCGGCCACCCAGGCGCTTGCGCCGAAGGTCGGCCTCGAGCTGATCGAGCTCGAGTCGGTGACTTGCTGCGGCGCCGGTGACATTCACGAAGCCGAGCCGGACTACTACCTGCACCTGAACGCGCGCATCCTTTCGT
This sequence comes from Thermoleophilia bacterium, assembly GCA_031393705.1. Taxonomy (GTDB): domain Bacteria; phylum Actinomycetota; class Thermoleophilia; order Gaiellales; family Gaiellaceae; genus PALSA-600. Next base: position 233 of record JANMWB010000281.1, read on the forward strand.
ATGCGGCAGCCGAGAACGTCGACATCCTGCTCACGGTCTGCAACGTCTGCACGCTCAATCTGCGGCAGGCGAACTTCATGCTGATGGGCGACGCCGAGCTGCGCGTGCGCGTCAACGAGAACCTCGTCGCGGTCGGAGTTCCGGCGTATGAAAAGGACGTCGACGTGCGGCATCTCTTGTGGGAGATCGCCGAGGGCGAAGGCTACGAGCTCTTGAAGAAGTCGGCGCACCGCGGCCTGAAGGGGATCAAGATCGCGCCGTTCTACGGCTGCCAGATCCTCCGTCCGTCGAAGATCCAGGGCTTCGAGGATCCAGACCGTCCGTGGTCGCTCGAGCGGATCATCGAGGCGTGCGGCGGCGAGGCGATCGACTACCCCGCGAAGGTCAAGTGCTGCGGCTTCCCGATCATCCAGGCGCGCGAGGAGACGGCGCTCGCCGAGCTGATCCAGCCGATCGAGCAGGCCTATGAGGCAGGTGCCGACGCGATTGTCACGCCGTGCCCGCTCTGCCACCTCTCGCTCGACGCGTGGCAGTCGAAGCTGAAGAAGACGACCGGTCGTGATTTCAAGATGCCGATCCTCCACTTGTCGCAGCTCGTCGGCGTCGCTGCTGGGCTCGAGGAGGCGGAGCTGAAGTTCAAGCGGCACGTCGTCTCGGTCAACCCGGTGATCGAGAAGCTCCAGATCTGACCGTTCTGCTCTGGCTCGTCGCGGGGCTCGTCGCGCTGGCGGCGGTCGTCGTCGCATATGGATGGTTCGAGGCGGGGTGGGTGCGGCTGCGCGTGCGCGAGCTCGTGCTGCCCGGCTTGCCGCCCGAGCTCGACGGGTTGCGCATTGCGCATCTCTCGGACTTCCATCTCGGCACACCGTCGCGCGGTCGGCGTGCGGTGGAGCGTGCGGTCGACTGGGTTGCAGAGCGGAAGCCCGATCTCGTCGCGATCACCGGTGACCTGCTCTCGCGTCCGCGCGGGGAAGGCGAGCTGCTCGCCTTGCTCGCGAAGCTGCCACACCTCTACGTCGTGCTCGGGAACCATGACTATGCGATCTCGCGCGACCCGTTCTCGCGCCCAGTCGAGCTTGGGCGCCTCGAGCACGGGACGATGCTGCTCGACAGCGCAGAGGTTGTTGAGCTCCATGGCCAGCGCATCGAGCTGGCAGGAGTCGATCCGCGGACCTGGCTCCAGAAGCGCTCGGGCGAGTTCCAGGATCGGCAAGCCGATCTGAGGATCCTGCTCTGCCACTTTCCGCGCGCGCTCGACACGGTGCCCCAGGGCCGCTGGGACCTGATCCTTGCCGGCCACCTCCATGCAGGTCAGATCGTGCTCCCGTACGGCTTCGGCAAGCTCCTGCTCGCGCACCCCGGAGCCCGCTACCCCGAGGGGATCTTCGAGCGGGCGGGCACGACGATGCACGTCTCGCCTGGCTTGGGCACGACGTTTGTGCCGTTCAGGTTCTTTGCCCGCCCCGAGGCCACCGAGCTCGTTCTACGCTGTAGCTGACATGGAAGGCCACAGCGTCATCTCGCCCGAGGTCCTTGCCCGCTACGCCGCCGATGCGGCAGCGGAGGTTCCGGGCGTGCACACGAAGCAGCGCCGCGGCGCGCGCGTCTCGGGCAACGAGATCGAGGTGCATGTCGTGATCGACTACGGCGCGAACATCCCGGCGGTCGCAGCCGACGTGCAGCAGCGCGTTATCGACTACCTCGCACAGATGGCCGACATGCGGCCGTCCGTCGTGAACGTCGTCGTCGACGACGTGATGCGGTAGTTAGTAGCCAATGCCTCCGCGCCTGGCAGGCCTGACGAAGCTGACGCTGCAGACGGCGCCGAGCGCCTGCCACGAGTGCATCTGGTGGCAGACGCGCGGCAGGCGCGAGCTCGACAAGGACCGCTGGATGGAGAAGGTCGAGCTGGAGTTCGGCGCGTGGGGGACCGTCTACTACGACTCCGACAAACGCGTGCTCGGTTCGATGCAGTACGGGCCCGCCGTCGCTTTCCCGCGCGCGTGGGAGTTGCCGGCCGGGCCGCCGTCCCACGACGCGATCCTTGTCACGTGCGCGTATCTCGTCGACCAGTCGAGCCCTTGGGTGCTGCAGTCGCTCTTCCTCGCTGCGATCGGCGAGGCACGCGACCGCGGTGCGTCGTCGGTCGAGGCGTTTTCCTATCGCTACCCGGAAGGCGAGTCGGCGTACGAGCGGTTCCGCGTGCACAAGACGGTGTTCCCGCAGGACTTCCTGGCCGACTTCGGCTTCGAGACGATCCGCGCCGCGGGCCGGGTCGGCCTGTCGCGCCTGGAGCTCGGCGGCCTGGTCCCGGTCGTCGAAGGCAAGCGCGAGAAGGTCCTGCGCGTGGTGAAGGACGCGTTCCTCCCGGAGCCAGTCCCGGCGCCCCCGCAGCCCTGACCGACTGAACCTGATTCGGTGTCAGCCGAACCAGATTCAAGATCGAAACGCTCGAATCGGGAATCAGGTTCGGTCAAACGCGCGGAGCCGCGCCAAAGAATCGAGCAGCACCTCGTCGGTGTCGAAGCCCGGGCCGCCGGAGATCGGCAGGCCGCCCACCTCGAGGATCAGCGGAACGTCGAGCTCCTTCACGACGCTGAAGTCGACGCTTCCTCGGCCGATCGGGAGGTGGTGGTTCGCCTCCGGGAGCGGCGTGTCCGAGACGTGCACAAGGCTCAGCCGGTCGCGTAGCCGCTCGAACTCTGCGACGTCCTCCGTGCGCGTGTGGTTCAGGTCCCACACGAAGTGCAGGCCGGGCACTGCGTCGAGGAGCTCGTGCACGCTGGCCGGGTCGACCAGCAGCCGGTGACCGGCCGCGTTGTGCTCGACGCCGAACGTGAGTCCCGCGCTCTGTGCGATCTCGAGTGCCTCGGCGAAGTCGTCCGCGAGCAGCGTCGCCGCATCGTCCGGACCGACGGGATGCACGTGCACGCGCCGGAAGCCGATCTGTTCGATCGCCGGCAGGTTCGCGCGCAGCGCGCTCGCGATCGTGCTCGGCTCGCCCTGATGCAAGACGAGCATCTCGAGCACGGGCTCGACACCGCTCGCTGCGAAGGCGAGGCCGACCACGCGCGGGTCGGCGCGCAGGTCGTCGCCGATCGCACCTGGGCGGTCGCTGCGGATCTGGACCGCCTCGAGCCCGTGCTCCGCCGCGAAGCGGATCTCGTCGACCGCCGGCCGCCAGTTGAGCGGAAAGAACCGCCCCAGCATCCCGATGCGCAGAAGCCTCTACCTACTCAGGCGGCGGCGCGGGCGCGCTGCAGGACGAGCTCTGCGATCTGAATCGCGTTCAGTGCCGCGCCCTTGCGGAGGTTGTCGCTCGCGAGGAACAGGGCGAGCCCGTACTCGACCGTCGGGTCGCGGCGGATCCGTCCGACCAGCACGTCATCGATGCCCTTGGCCTTGCCGGGCGATGGAAAGTCGTCGACGCGCACCGACGGCGCGGCTTCGAGCAGGGCGCGCGCCTGCTCCGGTGACAGGTCGTCCTCGGTCTCGATCCAGATCGCCTCCGCGTGACCGACGAGGACCGGCACGCGCACGCAGGTCGCCTGGATCGGCAGGTCGGGTAGCTCCATGATCTTCTGCGTCTCGAGGCGGAGCTTCTCCTCCTCGTCGAACTCGACGCCGTCGAAGTCCCAGTCCATGCGCAGATCGTGATCTTCCTGCGGCTCGTTGCGCAGCCGCTCCATCGCCTGCGCGCCCGCGCCTGAGACCGACTGGTACGTCGCGACGCGGACACGCACGAGGCCGGCTGCGTCGTGCAGCGGTTTCAGCGCGACGGTGAGCGGGATCGTGCAGCAGTTCGGGTTGGCGAGGATGCCGTCGTGCTCAAGCGCGCGGCCGCCGTTCACTTCCGGGACGACGAGCGGGATGCCCGGTTCCAGGCGGTACGCCGACGACTTGTCGACGGCAACCGCACCGCCGCGAACAGCGTGGGGGACGAGCTCGCGAGAGGCGCTCGTGCCGACGGAGAAGAGAAACACGTCGATGTCGCCGCGCGAGAGCGCATCCGGTGTCGCTTCCTCGATCGTCCAGTCGCCGAGCCGCTTGCCCGACGAACGCGACGACGCAAAGATCCGCACGTTCTCGTAACCGCGCGCGCGCAGCAGATCGAGCGTCACGGTGCCGACGGCGCCCGTCGCGCCGACAACGCCGATCGTCGGCTGTTCAGGCATTGACCCGATCTTCCGCGTACGACTGGAAGCGCGCATGTACGACCTGAACGGCGCGCTCGACATGAGCGGCGCTGATCACGCACGAGACGCGGATTGCCGATGTCGAGATGATCTCGATGTTGATCCCCGCTTCGGCGAGCGCGTCGAACATGTCGGCGGCGACGCCGGGGTGGCTCTTCATGCCGGCGCCGATCAACGAGATCTTCGCCACGTCGGGGTCGTGCTCGACACCCGCCGCGCCCAGCTCCTTCGCCAGCGTCTCGAGAATCGGCGTTGCGATCGGCACGTCGGTCTTCGGCAGGGTGAAGGAGATCGTCGCCGCGCCGTCCTGCGAGACGTTCTGCACGATCATGTCGATGTTGACGCCCGCATCGGCGAGCGCGCGAAAGACCTTCGCTGCGATGCCGGGCCGGTCCGGGACGCCGATGATCGAGACCTTGGCCTCCGAGATGTCGTGCGTAACGCCGGAGATGATCGCCTTCTCGAGCATTGACTTGTCCTCCTCGCCGATCCAGGTGCCTTCGCCGTCCACGAACGTCGAGCGCACGCGGAGCTTCACACCGTAGCTGCGTGCGATCTCGATCGAGCGCGCCATCATCACGCCGGCCCCAGACGACGCCATCTCGAGCATCTCGTCGTAGGTGATGTACGGAAGCCTCAGCGCGTCCGGAACGAGGCGCGGGTCGGCGGTGAAGACGCCGGGGACATCCGTGAAGATCTCGCAGGCATCGGCGCCAAGAGCAGCCGCGAGCGCGACCGCAGTCGTGTCGGAACCGCCGCGGCCGAGCGTCGTCACGTCCTGCGTGTCCGTCGACACGCCCTGGAAGCCTGCGACCAGGACGATCTTGTCTTGCTCGAGTGCCTTGTGGATCCGAGTTGCGCGCACCTCGACGATCTTCGCTTTCGTGTGCGAGCCGTCGGTCACGATGCCCGCCTGCGAGCCGGTGAGGGAGACTGCCTCATGGCCCAGGTCGTGAATTGCCATCGCGCAGAGCGCGTTCGAGATCCGCTCGCCGGTCGAGACGAGCATGTCGTACTCGCGCGGGTTCGGGCTCGGTGAGACCTCGAAGGCGAGCCGGATCAGCTCGTCGGTCGTCTTCCCCATCGCGGAGAGCACGGCGACAACCTTCGCCCCGGACTCGCGCGCTTCCACGAGGCGCTCGGCGACCCGCTTCAGCTTGTCCGTGTCCCCGACCGATGTGCCTCCGAATTTCATCACCACGAGGCCGGGAGTGCGCCGCCGCGCCCCGACCGCAGGTATCGCTTCGAATTCGATAGTGGTCATTTGCGACAGTGTAGGCAGGCGATGAGGGTTCGTCCGACAACACTTCGGCAGCTGGTGATCGGCCTGTTCGGGCTGACGGGTCTCGCCCTGTTCCCGTGGACGATCTGGCTCTCGGCCTCGCTGAAGCCTCACCACGAGACCCGCCACTGGGACCTTGCCTGGTCGGGCTTCGACTCCGGCCTCGCGCTCGCGTTTCTGCTGACGGCGTTCGCCGCCTGGCGCAAGTCGCCGTGGGTCGGCGCCCTTGCCGCGGCGACGGGCACGCTCCTGATCACGGATGCGTGGTTCGACGTCGTGCTCGAGAGCCACTCGGACGAGCTGCGGAACGCCGCGTACCTCGCGGTCTTCGCGGAACTGCCGCTCGCTGCGATCTGCTTTTGGATTGCCTACCGAACCGAGCGCTTCCTCGCGCTGATCGTCGAGCAGGTGCTACATCTCACGCCGTCCGGAGAGGGCGCGACCGAGCGTGACTTCATCGGCGTACTCGAGGTCACCCCCGACGGGCAGCCCGCTCGCGAGCCGCGTCACCCGGACCCGCCCGCGTAGTCGATCGGCGAGGAAGCCGGCAGTCGCTTCGCCGGTCATGTTCGGGTTCATCGCAAGCACGACTTCCTCGATGCCGTTCGCATCGACTCGGCGAAACAGCTCGTCGATGCGCAGGTGGCTTGGCTCGACCCCGTCGAGCGGTGAGAGCGCACCGCCGAGCACGTGGTAGAGACCGCGGAACTCCGCCGTCCGCTCGAGCGAGATGACGTCGACAGGCTGCTCGACGACGCAGATCAGCGACCGGTCGCGGCGCGCGTCCGTGCAGATCCCGCAGAGCTCCTCCTCGGTGAGGTTTCCGCACTCGCGGCAGAAGCGCACGCGCTCCTTCACTTCCTGCAATGCGGCCGCGAGCGCGAGCGCCTCCTCCTTGGGACGCTGCAGGATGTGGAAGGCGAGCCGCTGCGCGGTCCGCTGCCCGATGCCGGGCAGCCGCGTCAGCTGCGCGATCAGGTTCTCGACGGAAGGGCTGAACACCGTTCCATTGTGCCCGGCCAATCCGACGTGGCCCAATCCGCGTAGTACTGGGCATGCTCCGTTTTCGCATTACCTCGCTGCTTCTGCTGCTTGCAGCGCTGCCCGTGCTTCTGGCGGCCTGCGGTGGCGGCGGCTACTAACCGGTCAGCGCTGCTTCGTACGCGGAATGGTCGACGGCGAGTAGCCGCACCTCGGTCTTCGTGGTGACGCGGATGTCCTCCGACCCGTCGAGCTTCTCCCACTGGCCGATGACGTTGCCCGCGCCCCGTTCGTACTCCTCGTCCGGCGTCTCGACGAGCAGCACGCCGTGGAGGATCAGAAAGAGACCGCTGACAGGCTCACCGGGCTCGACGAGCACGTGCCCCTCGGGGAGCTCGAGCTCGTTGCCGACGTCGAGAAGCTTCGCGACGAAGTTCTCGTCGATGGCTATTCCTTGAATCCGGGGAGGAGGCCGCCGAGGTCGGGCGGGAGCAGTGCCTTCATCTTCGCCTCGACCTTGGCGTGCGCCGAGCGCAGCGCCTCGTTCGCGGCGGCCATCACGAGATCAGCCAGCAGTTCCGGATCATCGGGGTCGATCGCCTTCGGGTCGATGCGAAGCTCCTTGATCTCGCCGCCCGCGCTCGCCACCACGGTGACCATCCCGCCGCCTGCCGACGCCTCGGCCGTCTCCTTCGAGGCCTCCTCCTGCATCTGCTCCATCTGCGACTGCATTTCTTGCGCTTGTTTCATGAGTGCGTTCAGGTCGAAGCTCATTCGTCCAGCTCCCTCGCATCGAAGGTGCTCTTCATCAATTCGAGGACGTCTTCCTCACTCGTCGGAGCAGCGTCCTCGGCGCGTGCGGTTCCGGTCTCGCCGAGCTCGAACTCGACGGCCAGCTTGCGACCCGTCACTTCGTAGAGTGCGTCGCGCAACATCGCCGAGTTCTTCGGGTCCTCCGCCAGCTTCATGTGGAACGCCGCGGTCTGCGGAAACTCGAGCGTCAGCGTGTCGCCGGCAAGCGAAGCGGGGTGCGCTTCCGCGAGCGTCTTTCCGATCGGGATCGAACGCTGTTCCACCGCCGGCAAAATCGTTCGGCGCCAGGCCTCTTGCAGTTGCTCCAACTCGACGGTGATCGGCGCCTGCGCCGGCTCGGGCTCGACCGCCGGCGGAGCCTCTGCGCTAGAAGGTGGGCCACTAGGCTTTTCGGCCGGCTCGGTGTGACCAGCCTCGAGCCGCTCGAGCCGAAAAGCCAAAGACTCGCGAGACAGATCCGAAGCAGGCCTGGTCACCTTGACGAGTGCAAGCTCGAGCGGCAGCCGAGGGTCGCCGCCCTGGCGCATGTCGTCCACTGCGACGGCGAGCAGGTCGATCAGGCGCACGACCGTCGCGACGGGCAGCTGGTTCGCCTGCTCGCGTAGCCGTTCGCGCGCCTCGTCGGTCACCGGCAGCGAGTCGGGCACCTCGCCGATGTGTTGTACGAGCAGCAGATGACGGAGGTGCTCGAGCAGGTCGGTGACGAGCCGCCCGAGATCCTGGCCCTGCTCCGAGAGCTCCTCGAGGAACATCAGCGCGTCGGCGGTCTCGTTCCCGACGACCATGTCGCAGAGGCGAAACAGCACCTCGTCCTCGACGGCGCCGAGCAGCAGCAGGACGTCCTGCACGGTGATCGCGCCGCCCGTGGCGGAGGCGAGCTGGTCGAGCGTCGAGACGGCGTCGCGGTAGGCGCCACGCGCGGCACGCGCGATCAGCGCGAGCGCAGCGTCCGGCACGTCGATCTCCTCGCCGTCGGCGATCCAGCGCAGCACCTTCACGAGGTCGGCGAGCCGCGGCCGCTGGAAAACGAACGTCTGACAGCGCGAGCGCACGGTCGGCAGAACCTTCTGGAGCTCGGTCGTACAAAAGATGAACAGCAGGTGAGGCGGCGGCTCTTCGATCAGCTTCAGCAACGCGTTCCACGCGGCGTCGGTGAGCTGGTGCGCCTCGTCGAGGATGTAGACCTTGTACTGGCCTTCGACCGGCTGCAGGACGACGCGGTCGCGGATGTCGCGGATGTCGTCGATCCCGCGTTGGGACGCGGCGTCCATCTCGATCACGTCGAGCGAGGTGCCGGCGGCGATCGCCAGGCAGGCGTGGCAGGTGCCGTCAGGCGTGGGGGTTGGGCCGTGGGCGCAGTTCACGGCCTTCGCGAGGATCCGGGCCAGCGAGGTCTTGCCGGTGCCGCGCGGGCCGGCGAAGAGATAGGCCTGGCGAACCTTGCCGGAGGTGATCGCGTTCGTGAGCGTCCGCACGACCGCTTCCTGTCCCACCACCTCCTCGAAGGTCTGCGGACGGTACTTCCGGTAGAGCGCGGCCATTCAGACGATTCAAGCAGACACGCGCTCGCCGCCGCGTACCGGCACTGGCAGCCTGTTCCCGGGCGGCGCCAGGGGGCAGACCCAGCGCGGGTCGTAGGCGCACGAAGGGTTGTAGGCGAAGTTGAAGTCGAGCACGAGGCGGCCGTCTCGCTCGCCGAGGTCGGAGCCCTTCACCGTGTCGAGCAGGTAGCGGCAGGCGCTGTAGCTCTCGGTTCCGCTGGTCGCGTCTGCGAACGAGAGGAAGACACCGCCGCCGTAGCCGTCGAGCCAGTAGAGGTCGAGCGACTGCTCCTCGCCGGCGAGCTCGAAGCGTGTGCGCGCAAAGCGCGTGAACGAGTACGGCTGCTCGCCCGACGTCGCGATCTCGCGCTGTTCCCGCTCCGCGGGCTCGACCGTCCCGTGTACGCGTAGGACGGGGTCGTAGTCGAAGTAGCGCAGTTGCGCGGTGGCCGACGGCGTCTGCGGATGCGAGCGGAAGAGCTCCTCGCGCACGTCGCGCCACCGTTGCCAGCCGTGCTCCGGCCGGGGCTCGGCCCGGATCTCCGCGTACAGCGCGAAGATGCGTCGTTTCCAGTCGAGCAGATCCAGTTCTTCCACGATGTGAGCCTAGATCGTGAGCGCCGACGGGTGCACGACCGGCACGAGCGATTGCCAGCTCGTGCTGAGGACGTGGACCAGTGAAGGCGGTGTGATCACGCGCGCCATGCCGTCTGGCCGCAAGCTACGAGTGGGGTAACCCGCGGGCGACCACGCAAGGAGGCGGTCGCCAAGGACGAGGTGCGGCGCGCCCACGTGTAAGACGAACGCACCGTCGGGCAGCCCAGCAAAGGGTGCGTAGTGATGTCGTTGTGCGCGCGTGTCGGGCTCCATGCGTTCCTCGTGCAACTGGGCGTCGATCGCGTCGGCGCCCTCCTGTCCCGGATGCAAGGCCTGCCACGTTGTGACGAAACGCGTGTAGTCCGCGCGGCGACAAAGTGCACACGGACGGTGACCCGCTGCGAACGCCGTCGCTTCGTCGAGGAAGAAGAGCTCGGTGAACTTGCCCGGCTGCAGCAGCGGCCCTCGCTGCCAGTCCTTGAACCGAAGTTGGCACGCGATCCAGCGCCGGCCGTTGTAGCGGCGTCGGATGCGACCGGCGTCGTCGTGCAGGCAGCCGCGATTCCCGTAGACAAGCCCGCGTTCAGGGGTTGCGATCAGCTCGCTCAGTGGGTTGACGCGATTTTGACGCACGCTCTCGAAGGCTAGAGGGTCGTATCGAGCCCACGTCAGCGATACGCCTGCGGCACCGTTCGTCGAACCGTCCATGGTGACCCATCTCAACCGGTTGGCTGGGCACCGGCCGGTGCCTCGGTCGGGTGTTCTCGAGGGTCACTCAGGCCGGCGGCGGTAAGCGGCATCGAGCCGGCGCGGCTTTCCCGCACGCGGGTCAGCGTGTTAGGCCGACCCTACTCACTCGTTCGGTCGCCGTACGGGGCGGATGAGCGTAGAACTCGTGACGACACCTTCGAGGGAGGTCGGATGAACATCTACGTGGTCAACAAGAGCACCGTGCTGAAGGACGCGCAGATCCAAAACTGGCTCCCGGCGTTCAGCGTCTATGTGGATCACGTCTGTGAGTGGTGGCCGAGAGCGGTGTCGCTTGTCTGGTGCCCGCGTGACAAGGAACCGGAGCTCGCCTGGAAACTGGTCTTTGCCGACAAGAGCGACGCAGCCGGCGACCTCGGCTACCACGACTTCACGGCCGACGGCCGCCCGATCTCCTACGTCTTCGCCGGCGATGTCAAGGCGGACGGCTCCAGCGTCTCGGTGACTGCGACGCACGAGATCGCCGAGATGATCGCCGACCCGTGGATCAGCGAGAACTTCCAGATCACGGACACGCGGTTCTTCGCAAAGGAGATCTGCGATCCGTGTGAGGCCGACGCGTTCGCCTACTCGATCAAGGTTCAGCCGTTCGCGGCGGTGAAAGTCTCCGACTTCGTTCTGCCCAAGTGGTTCATCCCGAAGTCAACGGGTCAGTTCGACCGGAACAAGAAGATCGACGCGCCACTGAAGATTCTTCCGGGCGGCTACATGTCGGTCTTCACGCCGGGCAGAGGTTGGACGCAGATCGGCGCCAAGAAAGGCGGTCGCATCGCCGACCTCGGCCCCGACCCCAAGAAGAAAGGTCAGTTCGGTCGCCTGACGAAGTACGGCCGGAGTCGCCCGTAGTTCGGCGCAGTTGACCCGCCGGTTGTGCAGGCGCAGACTCATCTGTCTGTCATCGGGGTCATCGAGAGAGGGGGACGACGTGCGCAGAGTCATCTTCTGGGCGTTCCTGCTCATCCTCGCGAGCAGTGTGCTGGGGGCTACCGTCTTCAGCGATCAGATCGCGAGCGCAAGCAGCAACGACAAGCCTGCAACACTCGTTGTGGAGCAGAACGTCGACGCGAACGGTTACATCCGCACCCACGAACAGGGAACCGCGAGCGTGGCGCTGAGTCCGGCCGACGTCGGTCGGCTCGACGCGTCGAACGGCAAGCTCGACACCGTCAACGGACACCTCGCGGCGATCGAGTCGCAGGCTTCGAAGCTGAGCTTCGACTCCACAGGCAATCTCAAGACGGCGAGCCAAGGAACGCAGACGGTGCACATCGACAACGCGAGCATCGCGACGACGTCCGACCGGCCGAACAACTTCGCCTTCTCGCGGCAGATCGATCTCGGCGCGGGCGAGACGGGGGCGTACGCGCCGAACAGTGTCCTCCTCGTCTCAACGGTCATCGTCGGAGGTGCTGACGATTCCGTGACCGTCAATTTCCGGCGGCCGGACGGATTCTCGGCGCTCTTCCTCTACGGAGGCGGCCTGGACGGGAGCGACAACTATCAGTTGCCGCTGGCCACGCCGATCCTGGTCGGAGCCGTGATCGTCCATTGCGAGAACTTCTTCGAGGACTGCAAGCTCTCGTGCTCGGCGGTCGGCTCCGCTCCGTAGCGAAGCAGGTGCGGCGAGGGATGCCAGTAAGGCCTCCCTCGCCGTTCGCTTCGGGCAGGGGAGAGTGGGCGCACCTGGGATCGAACCAGCTCGGTCGTTACGACCTCGTTGGACCGTACAGGACCTGAGCCAAATCTGCCGGTGTCGGTCAGACTCTGAGCGACGTCTTACGACCTCGTTCGCGCGTCGAATCTGACACGGAATCTGACACGGAATCTGACACGACCCTTGCTCCGCGCGCGGGGCTTTTGTTGGGAGGCAATCGAGAGTAGCGGCGGCTCACGCCGAGGTATGTCGAGACAGACCCGCGACGAGGAGGACGTCCAAATCCGCGGACTTCGAACACGACGACGTCGAGCGCTCTGGCGAGCTTCCGGTCACCGCCGACGCAGCGTCGAGAAAGGGCGTCGGTCGCGATCTCGATCGCTGGGCACGCTCTGCCAACGCCCGTAGGAAGTTGTTGCCGGTGGTCGATCGGAGGGGTATGCACCCGGAACCGGGGCATAGCCCCTGATTACACGCTTTGGTACAGCGCTTCGCTCAGCGCTGCGACACGCGGATCGGTCTGACCGGGGCTGAACCTCATCCGGTTGGGCGTGAAGGCGAAGCTGAGGTTCGCCTTCGGGTCGGCCCAGCCAACGGCGCCGCCCATTCCCGGGTCACCGAACGTTTCGTCGTTCGGGCCCATCGCATACCAGCTCGACGTCTTGATGTAGCCGAGCGCGATCCGGAAGTCGCGGCCGTCGTAGCGGTCGTTCTGGTCGACCCGCAACCTGCTCCACTCGACGACCGACGACTCGGAGACCAGGCGTACGCCGTCCAGCTCGCCGCCGTTCGCTAGCAACGCGTAGAGGCGGGCGAGGCTCCGAGCATCCGTGATGCTGTTCGCTGCTGGGCTCTCGGCCTCCCACAGAAGCGGGTTGTTGTAGG
>JANMWB010000039.1:0-8477 GCA_031393705.1 Thermoleophilia bacterium
CTACGTGTCGACGCCGCCGATCGAGAGGAACTTCACGTCCAGGTACTCGTCGATGCCGAAGTCGCCACCCTCGCGTCCGTACCCCGACTCCTTGACCCCGCCGAAGGGGGCGTTCGGCGTCGACGGCACCCCGTCGTTCGCGCCGATGATCCCGAAGTCCAGCCGCTCTGCGACGCGGAAGAGCCGTGCGTAGTCACGAGTCTCGAAGTACGCAGCGAGCCCGTACGGGCCGTCGTTCGCGAGCCGCACCGCCTCTTCCTCGGAGTCGAAGACGGTCAGGCCTGCAACCGGGCCGAACGTCTCTTCGCTCGAGATCAGCATCTCTGGTGTGACCCCGTCGAGCAGGGTCGGCGCGAAGAACGTCCCACCGCGGCCGCCGTCGTCGCCGCCGACGACGAGCCGGGCGCCGCGGGCGACGGCGTCGTCAACATGCTCCTTTGCCTTCGCGACCGCGCGGTCGTCGATCAGCGGGCCGATCTCGACGCCCGGCTCCGTGCCGTCGCCAACGACCATCGCCGTGATCCGCTCGGTGAGGCGACGCAGCAGCGCCTCGTACACGCCGCGCTGAACGTAGATGCGGTTTGCACAGACGCAGGTTTGACCGGCGTTTCGGAACTTCGACGCGATCAGCCGTTCGACTGCTCCGTCGAGCTCCGCGTCGTCGAAGACGATGTACGGCGCGTGACCGCCCAGCTCCAGGCTGAGCCGGGTGACATTGCCTGCCGAGGCGCGGATCAGATCCTGCCCGACCTCCGTCGACCCGGTGAACGACACCTTCCGCACCCGTGCGTCGCCCATGATCGTCGCGGCGACCATCCGCGCATCCTTCGACGTGATCAGGTTGACGACCCCCGGCGGTGCGCCCGCATCCACCACTGCTCGGCAGACCTCGACGGCCGTCAGCGGCGTGGCGCTCGCGGGCTTGACCACGCTCGTGCAGCCGGCCGCGAGCGCCGGACCGAGCTTGCGCGCGAGCATGGCGGCAGGGAAGTTCCACGGGGTGATGGCCGCGGTGACGCCGACGGGCTGGCGGAAGACGAGCACGCGCTTGTCCGCCTTCTGCGGCGGCACGACCTGCCCGTAGATGCGCTCGGCTTCGCCCCCGAACCACTCGAGGAACCCGGCCGCGTATTCGACCTCACCCGCGGCCTCGGCGAGCGGCTTGCCCTGCTCGAGCGTCATCGTCAGAGCGATGCGGTCCTTCCGCTCGCGCATCAGATCGGCCGCCCGCCGCAGGATGCGGGCGCGCTCGATCGCGGGGCGTGCGCTCCAGCCCTCGAAGGCCTCGGCGGCGGCGTCGATCGCAGCTCGGACGTCCACCTCGCCAGCGTCCGGCACGCTGCCGACGACCGATCCGTCGAACGGGTTCGTGACGTCGAAGCGTCCCCCGCCTTCGGCCTCGCGCCAATCGCCGTCGACCAGCAGCGTCTCGTCGATCCCTGACCTCGTGATCGTCATCCTTCCTCCCGGAGCTGGATCCAAATGGCCTTCAGGTCTGTGTACTTCTCGAGCGAGTGCATCGACTTGTCGCGTCCGAACCCCGACTGCTTGAAGCCGCCGAACGGCGAGGAGATGTCGCCCTGGTCGAAAGTGTTGACCCAGACGACGCCCGCGCGAATCGCGCGGGCCGTCCGGTGCGCGCGGTTGAGGTCGTCCGTCCACACGGCGGCGGCGAGCCCGTACACGGTGTCGTTCGCGATGTGGATCGCCTCCCGCTCGTCCGTGAACGAGATCGCGGAGAGCACAGGCCCGAAGATCTCCTCCCGCGCAATGCGCATGTCGTTCGAGACCGCGTCGAAGATCGTCGGCTCGACGAAGTAGCCGCCGGTTTCGGTGAGCGCGCGGCCCCCGCCGACCCGCAGGTCGGCCCCTTCATCCTTGCCGGCCTCGATGTAGCCGAGCACGCGCTCGAGTTGTCCTTCGTCGACGATCGCGCCCATCTTCGTGTCGGGGTCGAGCGGGTCGCCCGGCTGGATCCCTTCGGCGACGCGCGCGACGCGCTCGAGGAACTCGTCCTTCACGTCGGCGTGCACGAGCAGGCGTGAGCCGGCGTTGCACACTTCGCCCTGGTTGTAGAAGACACCCCAGGCGACCGCCTCGGCTGCCGCATCGAGGTCGCCGCAGTCGGGGAAGATCACGTGCGGCGACTTGCCGCCGCATTCGAGCGCGAGCCGCTTCATGTTCGATTCGCCGCTGTAGCGGAGGAAGAGCTTGCCGACCTCGGTCGAGCCGGTGAAGGCGATCATGTCCACGTCCATGTGCCGGCCGAGCGCCTGCCCTGCGCGCTCGCCGAGGCCGGGGACGATCTGCAGGACGCCGTCCGGGATGCCGGCTTCCGCAGCCAGTTCGCCCAGTCGCAGCGCGGTGAGCGGCGACTGCTCGGCGGGCTTGAGTACGACCGAGTTGCCGGTGGCGAGCGCAGGGCCGAGCTTCCACACGGCCATCATCAGCGGGAAGTTCCACGGGACGACCGCAGCGATCACGCCGAGCGGCTCGCGGACGACCATCACGACGCTCGACGGGTGGGTCGGCGCGATCTCGTCGTAGACCTTGTCGATCGCCTCCGCGTAGTAGGAGATCGCCTCGACGGCAAGCGGCACGTCGACGTTGCGGCTGTCGCTGATCGGTTTGCCCATGTCGACCGTCTCGAGCAGCGCGAGCTCCTCGGCATGCGTCTCCATCAGGCCGGCAAAGCGCTGCAGGATCTGCTTGCGCTTCTTCGGCGCCGTGCGCGACCAGACGCCCGACTCGAAGGCGCGCCGCGCGCCCGCGACGGCGCGGTCGACGTCTTCCTCGTCGCACGAAGCGATCTGGGCGATCGTCCGGCCGGTGCCCGGGCTGATGCAGTCGAACGTCTCGCCGGAAGCAGCATCGACGTACTCCCCGTCGATGAAGGCCTGCGAGCGCACCGTGACGCCGGTGAGCACATCGTCAATGGTCTGGGTCACGGTGCTCCTCCTGGAAGCTCGGGAACGACGATCAGAACTGTACGCCGCAGGCGGTGCCCGGCGGCCCTCACGCGATCCGCCAGCGCTCGAGCGCGTCGAGGTCGAGTTCGACGCCGAGCCCGGGCCCTGCGGGTGGCGCGATCGTGCCGTCGGCAGCGATCTCGAGCGGCGCAGCCAGCAGCCAGTCCCGCCGCTCCGGCGACCACGCCGGCGGGTCGTAGGGCACCTCGATGAACGGCACGGTCGAGAAGGCAAGTGCGGCATGCAGGTTCGCGACGAACCCGAGCCCGTTCGACCAGGTGTGCGGCGACCAGGCACGGCCGTGCAGATCGGCCAGCGCGGCGAGGCGGCGGCAGCCGCCGATGCCGCCGACGAAGAGCACGTCGCACTGCAGCACGTCGACGAGGCCGCGGGTGACGAGGTCGCGGGCCTCACCCTCCGACCGGATCATCTCGCCGGCGGCGATGCGAAGGCTCGTGCGGCTCCGCAGCGATGCGTAGCCGTCCGGGTCATCCGTGCGGAGCGGCTCCTCGAGCCACCAGACGCCGAGCTCCTCGAGCGCAGAAGCGCACTGCGCTGCCGTCGCGACATCCCAGTGCGGCTCGCGATCGCCCGGCATCCGCCAGCCCTGATTCGCGTCGACCATGATCCGCAGCCGGTCACCGACCGCAGCGCGTACCGCCGCCACGACCTCGAGATCGTCGCGCCAGTCGGCGTGGTGGAAGCGCAGCTTGACCGCCTGTACCCCGCGCTCCGCGAGCGCGACACAGCGCTCCGCCCGCTCGGCTGCTGAGAGCAACTCGCCGCTCGACGCATAGGCGACGAGCGATTCGGAGCGCCCGCCGAGGAGCTGCCAGAGCGGTGCTCCGAGCGCCTTCCCGACGAGGTCCCAGACGGCGACCTCCACGGCCCACGGCCGGCCGCCGTGAAAGTCGACGGTCTCGCAGATCTCGCGCACAGCCTCCGTGCGGAGCGGGTCGATGCCGGAGAGGAAGCGTTCGAGCACAGCGCGGTCGGGCAGACCGTCGCCGCCCGAGGCGATCCCGGTCACGCCTTCATCCGTCGAGACGATCACGACGGTGGCTTCCTGCTCCGCACGTGGGATCGGGTCCCACGCCGCACGGAAGGGCGGGTCCAGGGGGTAGCGGTACGTCCGTGTCTCGACGGTGGTGATGCGCATCAGTCGCCGCTGTAGAAGGGGCTTGCGATCGCGTCCCGCCGCTCGACGAGCGCGGCGGCGGCGGCCGGGTCGCGACCGTTCACGCAGCAGTCGAGCGCCTTGCGCACCGCACCGCGGTTCGCGAGACGCACCGCCGTCTCGTCCGATGCGCCCGGGTCGACCCACACGGCGACGAGGACGAGCAGGTCGCCGCTCGCCTCGACCAAGCCGTCGGCGACTGCGTCGAGAACGCCCTGGGCGATCCCGAGCTGCGCTGCGCCCCAGGTGATCGTCTGGTGGCGATCATCGGTCGCGGTCGCTTTGTTCATCATCAGCGTCGGCGGCCAGACGGGCTCGTACTCGTCCTCGGTGCGGCCGACGCAGACGAGCACGGGCGTGTGCCCCGGGGCGGGCTGGGCGAACATGCTCAACGCGGCGGCGGCCGTCGGGCTCCCGCGCCGGGCGAGGACGACGTTGACGTGGCTGCCGTTCGGCTTGCTGCCGCTCCAACCCTCGCCGATCCGTCCGTCGAGCTCCTCCAGTTGCTGCGCCATGCCATCTCCCCGCATTCTTTCTTCGGTCTAGCGTTCCAAAATCGGATCTCGAGTCTACGTGCGAGCTTGGCGATCGGTCAACGTTTGTCTCGCCGCTCCGTTACCATCGTTGCGAGCTCCATTCGCTATATGGATCGAGGTTCGACAATCGTGAGTGTGTCTGAGGAAACCGAGCCGGAGCAGGGAGACGGGACAGGGTCCCGCCGCCTCAGCTCGGCGGGGGTGCAGGCGGCGCTCAGCGTGCTCGAGCTGCTGGGCGAGCAGGGCGCGCTGCCGCTCGCCGAGCTCTCACGGGAGCTCGGACTTCCGAAGAGCACGCTGCACCGGATTTGCTCGGTCCTGCTCGACCGCGGCTGGGCGATCCGCGATGCCACCGGCCGGTTCGATCTCGGCATTCGCGCCCTCGGAATGGGTGCGCACTCCTCCGAGTTGCCGATCGTGATCGGCTTCCGCCGCGCCGCCGCGGACCTGCTCACGAAACACGACGAGACGGTGTGCCTCGCGATCCTCGACGGCGACGAGACGGTCTACATCGCGATCGAGGAGACCTCGCATCCGATCCGGCTCGTCACGCACGTCGGCAGCCGTACGCCGGCATTTGCGGCGGCGAGTGGGCGGGTGATCCTCGCCAGTCGTCCCACCGACGCGCTCGCGGCCGACTACGGCGGGAGGCTGCTCGTGACGCCGACCGGCAGGCGCCTGAACGGGCTCTTCGAGCTGCGCGCGATCCTCGACGACGTGCGTGCGAACGGGTACGCGGAGAACGACGAGGAGACGGCGGCGGGCTTGTGGGCCGCGTCGGTCCCGGTCGTGAACGCAGCCGGCCTGATCCTTGCGGCGCTCACGATCTGCGTGCCGACCTCGCGCATCGATCCCGAGCGGCGCACCCGGATCCTCGCTGACCTGCGGGCCGCCGGGGCCAGGATCTCCGCGGACGTGGGCTGGCTGACTGCTTTCAACGTCCGCCACCCCGAAAGCCAACCGGTCTAGGCAAGGAGCCTCCATGCTCGCAGCGACCTGCACCGCCTTCTCCCGCGACGCCCCGATCTCCGGGCTCGAGCTCCAGGAGGTCCCCGACCCCACCGCGCCGGAGGGCTGGGAGATCGTGGAGGTGCGTGCGGCTGCGCTGAACCATCACGATGTCTGGACGCTCCGCGGGGTCGGAGCCACCGAGGACGACCTGCCCATCGTCCTCGGCACCGACGCCGCGGGGGTGACGGCGGACGGGCGCGAGGTCGTCGTGCACGCGGTGCTCGGCGCCGCCGCGCCGGGCGAGGACGAGACGATGGCGGCCGACTTTCACCTCTTCTCCGAGCGCGGTGTGGGCGGCACGCTCGCCCAGCGCGTCGCGGCGCCCTCCCGGAACCTGATCCCGAAGCCTGCAGCGCTCTCGTTCGCCGAGGCGGCATGCCTGCCGACGGCGTACCTGACCGCCTACCGGATGCTCTTCACGCGCGCGGCGCTACGCCCCGGCCAGTCTGTGCTCGTGCAGGGCGCGGGCGGCGGCGTGTCGACCGCGACGATCCTGCTCGGGCGAGCAGCCGGCCTGGCCGTGTATGTGACGAGTCGCAGCGAGGAGAAACGGGCCCGCGCCGTCGAGCTCGGCGCTACTGCCGCGGTCGAGCCGGGCGGCAGGCTGCCCGATCGGGTGGACGCGGTGATCGAGACGGTCGGGCGCGCGACCTGGGAGCACTCGCTAAAGTCGCTACGGCCCGGGGGGATCGTTGTCGTCGCGGGCGCGACGAGCGGCCACGATCCCTCCGCCGACCTGGCCCGGATGTTCTGGCGCCAGCTGACGGTGACCGGGTCGTCGATGGGGACGCTCGCCGAGCTCCAGCGCCTCTGTGCGTTCCTCGAGCAGTCCGGTGTGCGCCCGCTCGTCGACTCCGAGCACGCGCTTGCCGACGCGCCGACGGCGTTCGCACAGCTCGAGCAGGGCGCCGAGTTCGGGAAGATCGTCGTCATTCCGTAGCGGACGATGCAGCGACTCGGGTTCATCGGTCTCGGCAACCTCGGGCGGCCGCTTGCCGCCAGCCTGCTCCGTGCCGGCTTCCCACTGACGGTGCACGACAGCGACGAGGCCACCGCTCGCGGGCTCGTCGCAGCGGGGGCCGCGTGGGCCGCCTCGCCGCAGGAGGTGGGAGCGGTCTCCGACACGGTCTTCACCTGCCTCCCCTCGCCTCCGGTCGTCGACGCCGTCGTGGCCGGGGAGCGGGGCCTCTTCGCCGGTCTCGCTCCGGGCGGGACGTGGATCGATTCGAGCACGAACGACCGTCACGAGCTGCTGCGCCTCGCGGCACTCGCCGAGGCCCGCGGCATCGCCTGCTTGGAGGCGCCGGTGACGGGCGGCGTTCACCTCGCCGCCTCGGGCCAGATCACCGTGCTCGTCGGCGGCGACGACGATGTCTTCGCTGCCCACCAGGCGGCCTTCGAGGCGATCGGCAGCCGGGTCTTCCACATCGGCCCGCTCGGCAGTGCGTCGGTGATCAAGGTGATCACGAACATGCTCGCGTTCATCCATCTCGTCGCCGCCGGCGAGGCGCTCATGCTCGCGCGCCGCGGAGGCCTCGACCTGGCGCAGTCCTTTGAGGTGATCAAGGCGAGCTCGGGCACGAGCTTCGTGCACGAGACCGAGAGCCAGGTGATCCTGAACGGCAGCTACGACATCGGCTTCACGCTTGACCTGGCGTGCAAGGACCTCCGCTTCGCGCACGAGCTCGGCAGCGAGCTCGGCGTGCCGCTCGAGCTCGGCGGCCTGGTGGAGCAGATCTTCGACCGCGCGCGCGAGCAGTACGGCGGGTCTGCGTGGTCGCCGATGGTCGTGAAGCTGCTCGAGGACGCCGTGGGCACCGACCTGCGCGCGCCGGGCTTCCCCGCGAAGATCGAGGGCTGAGAGGCTCGGCGCCGCTGCTCAGATCGTGAGGTCGAGGATCACGCGCAGCGCCTCGCCCGACCGCATGAGGGCGAACGCCCGCGAGACCTCGTCGAGCGGCAGCGTGTGCGAGACGAGCTGCTCGAGCGGCAAACGGCCGCTGCGGTAGAGCTCGAGCGTCAGTGGGAAATCGCGTTCAGGTCGCGACGAGCCGTAGATCGAGCCGAGCACGCGCCGCTCCATGCGCGGGATCGAGATCGCCGGCAGAGCAAGAACCGCGTCCTCGCGTGGGATGCCGATCAGGACGGCGGCGCCACGCGGGCGCGTCGAGAGGAACGCCGCGAGCATCGCTTCTGGCCGCCCCGTCGCCTCGATCGCGTAGTCGACGCCGCCGCCGGAGGCCTCGCGGACCGCCTCCGCCGTCGACTCCGCGTCGCCTGTCCAGAGCACTCCGCTACTCGCGCCGAACGCGCGTGCCACGTCAAGCTTCGACGGGGTGGCGTCGACTGCGACGACAGGTTCGGCGCCGACCGCGACAGCCGCCATCAGCGCCGAGAGGCCGACGCCGCCGCAGCCGATCACCGCAACCCGGTCGCCCGGGCGGACGCCCGCGGTGCGCCACACGGCGCCTACGCCCGTCGTCACGGCGCACCCGACGAGGCCGGCGATCGCAAACGGCACATCGCGGGCGATCGGCACGCACGAACGCTCGGGCACGACGCACGCCTCGGCGAAGGTCGAGAGGAACGAGTAGTGGTAGACCGGTTCTCCGCCACGCGACAGGCGCGGCGTGCCGTCCATCAACCCGCCGGTTCCCATCGCCGGCCACGCCCGAGAGCACAACTGGGTCAGCTCGCGCAGGCACTCCGCGCACTCGCCGCACGACGGCGCCCAGGACAGCGCGACGTGGTCGCCCACGGCGACGCGCGCGACGTCCGCGCCGA
>JANMWB010000058.1:0-4063 GCA_031393705.1 Thermoleophilia bacterium
CACTACTACACCGGCACGACGCTCGGCCCCGCCAACGTCTCGGCCGTGCGGGTGCTGCTCGCCTCGACGAAGACGGTGACGATCGACTCGCCCGCCGCCTGGACGGTGATGGACGCCGCCGGCGCGAAGGTCGCGCTCGAACCAGGCCCACTCGTGCTCAAGGCGAAGCAGTTGGCGCTCGCCGACCACCCGGAACTGCAGCCGCCGTTCACCTTCGTCGGCAAGCAGCCGCTGATCGTCGGCAAGGTCTCGTACCGCGGCAAGCTGAACGTGTCGAGCGACGGCAAGCTCGTGCAGGTGATCGACACTGTCGGGCTCGAGTCGTATCTGAAGGGCGTCGTTCCGGCCGAGATGCCGTCGGCCTGGCCGCCGGAGGCGCTGAAGGCGCAGGCGGTCGCGGCGCGCTCGTACGCGCTCGCCAATGTAACGACCGGCCGCGCGTTCGATCTTTACGGCGACACGCGCAGCCAGGTCTTCGGCGGTGTGAAGGTCGAGAACGCTGCGACGAGCGCCGCCGTCGACGCGACGAAGGGACAGGTCGTTCTCTACAAGGGGAAGGTCGCGAACACGCTCTTCTTCTCGACGTCAGGTGGTCGCACCGCGTCGGCGCTCGAGTCCACCGGTCTCAACGTCCCGTACCTCGTTCCCGTCGTCGATCCGTACGACTCAGCCTCCCCGTACCACGACTGGGGCCCGGTGCTGCTCGACGCGGCCAGTGTCACGAAGCAGTTCAAGCTCGCGTCGCCGATTACGGACTTGCAGACGACGATCGGGCCATCGGGCCGTGTGACCTCGTTGGTCGTCGTGTCGGACGACGACTCGCAGGTCACGATGACGGGCAACCAGGTTCGCGGCGCGCTCGAGCTGCGGTCGACGTGGTTCACACCCGCGCTGCTGCAGTTGCTGCCGAAGTCGAAGACGATGACCTACGGCGGTGCGCTCTCGCTCACCGGGCGCGCACGCGGCGCCGACCAGGTTTCCTTAGAAGCCAAACCGTTCGGGCTCGACTGGGCGCCCGTCGGTGACTTGCTGCTCGACGCGGACGGCGCGTTCTCGACGATCGTGCATCCGCAGATCGCCACCCAGTACCGGCTCGTCTGGGGCGACGTACGCGTCGGCCTCACGAGGATCGCCGTCGCGGTGCGCGTCGACGCGACGGTGCAGCAGAGTGTTGCGACAGGAACCACGAAACCCGCTGTCCCAGCAGCGCCGGTGGAGCTGCAGTGGAGTGCCGACGGCGCGACCGCCTGGGAGACGGTCGCAACCTCGACGACCGACGACGCGGGCGCCTTCAGCCTCAGTGCGACGACCCCTGAGGCCACCGGCGGCTACCGTGTCCGTGTTGCGCCGGGTCACGGGCTCGCCCCGGGCCTGTCGAAGACGGCCTGTTGCTGAGGCTCCTGCTCGTCGCAACCCTGGCCGCCGCGATTCTCGCAGGCCCTGCGCTCGCGTTCGACAACACCGAGCCGCTCGCCGACAAGCAGTGGTATCTCGAGCGCGACAACGCGTGGACGTACTGGCCGACGATTCCGAAGCTCTTCTCGGTCAGGGTCGCGGTGATCGACACCGGCATCGACGGCTCGCATCCCGATCTGATGGGGCGTGTCGTCGCGGCGCGGTCGTTCGTCGGTGGTTCTCCGTACACCGACCAGCAGGGACACGGCACGTTCATCGCGGGTCTGATTGCGGCGAATCCGTCGAACATGGAGGGGATCGCCGGGATGGCGTTCAACGCGCAGCTGATGATCGCGAAGGTCGTCGGCGCAGACGGCACGGTCTCGCTCGAGGGAGAGGTCGCGGCCATCCGCTGGGCCGTCGCGGGCGGCGCGCGCGTGATCAACCTCAGCCTCGGCGGCGTGCGCGACCCGTTGAACCCGAAGCTCGACACGTACTCGCCGCTCGAGCAGGCGGCCGTTGAGTACGCGTACTCCAAAGGCGTCGTCGTGGTTGCGGCCGTCGGAAACGGCCCACAGTCGCCTTCGACGCCTTGGAAGTTCGCGCACTACCCGGCGGCGCTCCCGCATGTGATCGGCGTCAGCGCCGTGCGCCAGGACGGGACGGTGCCTGACTACTCGAATCGTGACGCCATCTACAACGACCTCGCCGCCCCGGGCGCCGCGATCTTCTCGACGATCCCGCGGGCGCTTACCGATCAGACCGCCGAGTGCATGGACCGCCCGTACTCCGACTGTGGCCCGGAGGAGTTTCGCGAGGGGATCGGCACGTCGTTCGCGGCGCCGCAGGTGTCGGCCGCCGCTGCGCTCCTGCTCGGCCAGGATCCAGGGCTGCGGCCCGATCAGGTCGCGTGGTTGCTCGAGCGGAGCGCCGACGATGCGAATCCTGCCACCGGTTGCGTCAAGTGCCCGATCGGGCGTGATCGGTACAGCGGCTGGGGCACCCTCGACGTGTTGACCGCCTTGACGATGCTCAGCGACACGCCGCTGCCACCGCCCGATCACTTCGAGCCGAACGACGACGCGGGGCCGTGGTCGCACGCCGTGCCGCCGCTGCCGCGGACGATCGGCGCGTCGCTCGACTACTGGGACGACAACATCGATGTCTACCGCGTGCACCTGCGGAAAGGGGCGCACGTGTTCGCGCGTCTCACTCCAGGGGTGCCCGCCAACGTCCGTCTCGTGCTGTGGGCTCCCGGCACCCAGCACGTCGAGCTGATCCCCGGCCGGGCCTTGTCGGACACGCGGGTCGCGCAGGGGCGCCGCGTCGGCCCGCAGACGCGCCTGGCGTATCGCGCGGCCACGACCGGCATCTACTACCTCGAGGCGAAGCTCGTCGCGCCGGTGCGCGACCCCGTGCAGTACACGCTCGGGCTCAGCCGCAAGTAGGACGACCTTCTCCGCTAGCCGCCGTTCTCGCGCAGTTCGTCGTCGGCGACGTCGCGCAGCACGCGCGCGGGCGAGCCGACGACGAGCTTGCGCGGGGGCACGTCCTTCGTCACGACCGCACCTGCGCCGACAAAGGCTTCTTCGCCGATCTCGATCCCGGGAAGGAGGATGGCGCCGCCGCCGACCCGCGCGCCGCGCCGGATCGTCGGGCCTTTCATCAGCGACTTCCGCTGCTCGGTTCGGCCCATGAAGTTGTCGTTCGTCGTCACGACGCAGGGCGCGATGAAGACGTCCTCTTCGAGCGTCGAGTACGCCGTGATGTACGCCTCGGCCTGGATGCGTGTGCCGGCGCCCACCGTCGTGTCGTTCTCGATCAGCGAACCGCGACCGAGGATGCAGTTGTCGGCCATCGTCACGCGCTCCCGGATGCACGACTGATCGCCGACGATGCAGTTCGCGCCGATCGACGAACCGGCGAAGACGATCGCTCCTGTCGAGATCACCGTGCCGTCGCCGATCGTCGTCGGCGGCAGCGGTTCGCGCTTGGCCGTCGACGACGCGCCGAGTGACGGCTGCTTGCCGACGACGGCGTTCTCGAGCACCCGCACGCCGTCGCCGAGCACCGTGCCCTCGTAGACGATCGCAGACGGATGGATCTCAGGCATTGAGCGAGTTGGTCAGCATCTCGAGCGCACGCACGACGCGAGCACCGTCGCGTGCCACCTTCGACTTGTCGTGCTTGCCGTCGATCAACTCGAGGAAGTAGGTGCATTCGAGACGCAGCGGCTCGGCGGTGGAGATCTTTGGGATCGAGATGTCGCCGGAGTGCAGCTCACCCGCCGCTCCCGCGCTCTTCTCGTACACGGTCACTTTGCGCTCCGGCTCCATGTCGTCGAAGACGACCATCTTCTCCCGGCCGACCACGGTCATCTTCCGCATCTTGTGCGGGTCGAGCCACGAGAGGTGCATGTGCGCGATCTTCCCGCTCGGGAAGCGCAGGAAGCAGAACACGACGTCTTCGACGCCGGGGTGGATCGACGCGCTGCCTTGCGCGGTTGCGAGCTCCGGGTCCTCGTCGAGGAAGTAGAGGATCACCGAGAGGTCGTGGACGCCGAGCGACCAGAGCGCGTTCTCGTTCGAGCGCACGATGCCCAGGTTGACGCGGTTGCCGTAGACGCACAACACGTCGCCAAGATCACCGCGGTCGATCAGCTCCTTCA
>JANMWB010000115.1:0-2163 GCA_031393705.1 Thermoleophilia bacterium
CTTGGTTTTTGAAAATGTCTCGGCATATTTGTCCTTTAAACACTCGGAAATGACCGAATGGGATTTTCTCAACGAAATCTATAGAAGAACGAATTGCGGATTTCTGATCGATGTCAACAATATCTACGTCAGTTCAGTGAATCAAAAGTTTGACCCCGTGACCTATCTAAGTGCGATTCCTAAAGAAGCAGTTAAACAGATTCATTTGGCTGGGCATAGCCATCAAAGCGATTTCTTAATCGACACCCATGATGCGCCTGTCTGCAAAGAAGTTTGGGACCTCTACCGTTGGACTGTGCAACACATGGGCAAAGTATCGACGATGATCGAGCGCGATGACAATATCCCGCCGCTCGCCGACCTGCTCGCTGAGCTGCGCATGGCAAGGCACCTCGGCGCCACGCGGAAGGCGGCATGAACCTCGCCGCCCTCCAGCGTGACTTCCGAGAGCGGATCGCCGGCGACGACTTGGCCGCTCGCCCGGGCAAGGCGACGCGGGAGGAGGCGGGTCTTGCGATATACCGGAATAATTATCGTGGTCAGCTGGTCGCGTGCCTTGGGGAGACTTTTGCCCGCACCCGCGACTGGCTGGGCGACGCGGCGTTTCGCGAAGCCGTCGATGCCCACATCCTCGCTGTCCGTCCGACGCACTGGTCGCTCGACGCCTATCCCCGCCCGTTTCCGGCGACACTCGAGCAGCTGTATCTCGTCGACGCGGAGGTCGCCGAGCTTGCCTGGCTCGAAAGCGATCTGGAGTGCGCATTCGTCGCCGCCGACTCCGACCCACTCTCTCCCGATCGTTTGGCGGAGGTCGACTGGGACCATGCAATCCTTCGTTTCTGTCCCTCGCTGACCGCCCGGCGCATGACGACCAATGCGTCGGCGATCTGGTCCGCCTTGTCCGCGGGAGAGAGACCGCCTGCGGTCGAGCTGCACCCGGAGCCGGTCGCGATCATCGTCTGGCGGCGAGAGTTTGTGTCCTGCTTCCGCCTGGTCGATCGCCACGAAGCAATGGCCATCCGCGCTTTGGGCGATCGGTCATCATTCGCTGCTCTTTGCGCATCGCTCGTCGAGGAGCTGGGAGAGCAAGAGGGAACACAACGCGCCGGGGCGATGCTTGGTCAATGGCTTCGCGAAGGCCTGATCATTGCCGTTTCAAGGGAGTGACTTCATGAACCGCATTGTTCGACCGTTCCTTCCGCTCGGCGCCTTGGCGATGTCGCGTTAGTCGTCGTCTCTGGAAGTCTCGCCGCCGCCGCCGCACTTGTGGCGCGACTCCCGTCGCGGCCCGACGAGAACAACCTCCTGGGGCTGATTGGTTCGCTGATTGGCGCGGCCCATCGCCGTCATCGCGAACCGCGCTGAACTGGCAGTCAATATCGGCAGGATGCAGAACGCCGACGGTCGGGCGGCCTGCCTCGCGAATCGGCTGGATGAGATTGCAGTCTTTCTCACCGATGCACGAAAGGGGCGATCGCTCGCTGGCGTTACGTGGATCGGGCGGCCGCCAGTCTGGGATATGGAAACCGCCCGGTGGCAATCGGCCGCGGCGTCCGGACGGAGCAGCCTCTTCCAACCGGACGAGCAGGCACACATTGTCGACGTCTATTCCCTGATGTCCGACTATCAGGTCGAGCAGCGTGTCGAAGAGGAAGTGTGGGCCAGGCTTCGAGGACTCGCCGGACTCGAGAGGTAGTCTGAGGCCCGAGACGCGAGTTTGAGCGATGCACTGCAGCAGGCTCGCTAATCCCAGTGGCTGCTCAACATCGATTTCAAACAGGCGCAAGATGCAGCCAACCGTCTGGGAATCCGGGGGACTCCCGTACGAAAGTCGCTCTCTCTGTTGTGCATTCCGACGAATGTTACGAGGACAGATGCGCTGAAGCGTCTTGGTAGTGAATATGGCGAGCCGCTTTGATCAATGGCGTCGAGCGATCTGAGGTCCGCTTTCCGCCCTTTGCGGAGTTTCGCGAGTCGGAGCTGCGGTGGCCGACCTTGGCCGTTGGCTGACAATTGGACTTGCGGTCGAATCCTAAAAATGCGGCCGTTCGTAAATAGTGATTCAGTATCCTCGATCGCTCAAACCCTCGACAGTGCTGTGACCTCTCGCGAAACAGAATTGCTGCGGCGGATTAGCAGGAAAGCTGCGGGAAGAATCAACAT
>JANMWB010000185.1:0-17722 GCA_031393705.1 Thermoleophilia bacterium
GACGCCGCCAGCGCGATCGGGGCGGACGCGGTGATCTTCCATGTCGGCTCTCATCTCGGCGCGGGGTTCGAGGTTGGCCTCGAGCGGACGGTCGCGGCGCTGACGCAAATCCTCGAACGTTGCGACGGCGATACGTGGCTCCTGATGGAGAACTCGGCCGGCGCGGGCGGCACCATCGGCCGCTCGCTGGAAGAGCTTGCGGTGCTGCTGGAGCGGCTCGACCATCACCCGCGTCTCGGTGTCTGTCTCGACTCGTGTCATCTCTACGTCTCCGGCTACGACGTCGGCGATCGCGGCGCGGTCGACGCGCTGGTCGCCGAGCTCGACGGGCGCATCGGCCTCGACAGGTTGCGGGCGCTGCACGTGAACGACAGCGCGGCCGAGCTCGGCTCGAACCGCGACCGCCATGCAAATATCGGCGAGGGCGTGATCGGTGAGAACCTCGGCGCCTTTCTTTCCCATCCCTCCTTCCAGCACCTGAGCGCGTACCTCGAAGTACCGGGCGAGAACAAGACAGGCCCGAACGCGAACGAGATCCAAAAGCTGCGTGACATCCACGCGCGCTGGACAAACGGGGTCTGACCCGGGTTGGCTCGAACCGCGGCGCCACCTGTCCAAAGCGCCACCAACGGGGTCAGACCCGGTTGATGTCCCGCGGAGACGATGGGACCGTGCAGCCATGCGGCTCGGCCGTTTCGACACGTTCCGTTGGTCTCGGCGCCACGAGGCAGTACCCGGGTCAGACCCAGGTGCATGGCCCTTGTCGACGTGGCAGCTGTGACAATTCGAGCCCGGGCGGCGTATGACACATGAGATGACGTTTGCGCAGGCAGCCGAGGCCCACCTCGACGACGTGTACGGCTACCTCTCCTGGTTCACGGGCGACCGGGCGGCTGCCGACGACCTCGCGGGCGAGACGTTCGAGCGCGCGTTGCGCCTCTGGCACCGCTTCGACCCGCGCCGTGGCTCCGAACGCACCTGGCTCTGCCAGGTTGCACGCACCGTTGCGCTCGACCACTTCCGCTCCGAACGGAGACGTACGCGCCGCGAGCAACTCGCTGCCGTCCCGGAACGCTTCGAGGAACAGTTCGCCGAAGGCCTGTCGCACGACCTGCAACTGGCGCTCACCGCCCTCACCGCCGGTGAACGCGAAGTCGTCGCACTCCGCATCGTGCTCGACCTCGACGCTGTCACGGCCGCCAACGTCCTGGGCATCTCGCCCACCAACTGCACGACGCGCCTGAACCGGGCGCTCAAAAAGCTCGAGGAGGCCCTTCATGTCGCAGCGTGACCTCACCGCCGAACTGCGCGGAGCGCGCATCACGGCGCCGTCCGAGCTGCGCGAACGCGTGCGGCGCACCGCAGCCGCCGACACGACCCCCACCCGCCGCTTCACCTGGCGCCGCGCGCTCGTCGTCGCGCTGCCGGTCGCCGCCGCGGTCACGGCAAGCATCGTCTTCACGCGGCCGAGCGACCACCAAGCCGTGGGCACGGTGACGACACTGCAAGTCGCCCACGGGGCAGTCCGTGGCGCCCTTCCCCAAGTTGGGAAGACCCTCGGCGCGCCCGCAACGGCTGACTCAGCAGGCGCCGCGAAGCTCGCCGTGCCAAGCACGCCGGGACGCGTCCAGGTCTACGGCGCGCAGCTCTCACTGCGTCTCTCGAGCGCAACGGCCGTCTCGGACGGCGTCAAGAGCGCACTGCGCATCGCCTCGTCACTCGGCGGCTACCCCACCTCGGTGCACGCAACGTCGGAGGCGAAGGTCGCAAGTGCTGAGCTGACACTGAAGATCCCGCGCGCCCACGTCCAGGAGGCGATCTCCCGACTTTCGGCTCTCGGAACGATCACGAGCGAGCAGGTCGACATCCAGGACAAGCAAGCCGGACTGAACGCAACCGACCGGCAGATCGCGCGCTTGCAGAAGCAGCTCAACGAGCTCCGCGCACAGACACCGTCGACGACGATCGCGGCTCGCATCGCAACGCTCGAGTCACAGATCGCCCGTCTCCAGCGTGCCGAGGCGGCGACCCGCCGCACCGCGCACTACGCGACCGTGCAGCTGCACCTGACGAGCGCGAAGGCGATCGTCCCTCCCAAGCATGGCCACGGCCCGCTCCACGGCGTCGTCGTCGCCCTGACCTGGCTCGGGATCGGTGCGGTCTACGCGCTCGCGATCGGGACACCGGTTGCCGCGCTCGCGCTGCTCGTCTGGCTCGCCGCCCGCATCGTCCGGCGGCGCCGCGAAGACTCGCTGCTCAGTCGTTCTTGATCTGGGCGAAAACCCGGAACGTCGGCTTCCCCACAGGCAGCTCGTGGAACTCCGGGTTGACGCAACCGAGATCCTCGGAGCGCGACTCGTAGGTCGGCTCGATCTCGGCCTTGCACATCGGGAGCGGGCGCCGCATCGCGCGGATCGCACCGAAGCCCGGCTTGTGCGCCTCAGCTGCCCTGAGCATGTCGACGTCGATCTCCACCTCGTACACCTTCTGCATGCACCCGACGTATGTGTGACCCCACGCCTCGTACGAATAGACGAACGGGCACCCGCGGGCGAGGCATGCACCGGGGTAGACGACCTTGTCGCAGTGGACATCGCAGCGACGGCATTCCATCTCGTCCTGAGGACGAAGTGGGAGCGCCGGTGCGGCAATCCGCTCTTGGGTCATGGGCGCATTGTCCGAGTGCTCGGGGGCAACCGCAAGACTTGACTTTCGGACCCTAGAGCGCTATTCGCCGGACCGCATTCAGCACGTCCATCGGCGTGAAGGCCATGAAATCCGGCTCGATCCCAGGAGTGTCGTCTGCGCGGAACCACAATGCTTGAACGGTAGCCATGCCCACCTGGGCTGCGCCTTGCACATCCGTGTCGAGACGGTCGCCGACGAACATCGCATTTTCCGGAGCAACGCCGAGCTGCTCGAGCGCGTGCAGAAAGATCTCCGGCTGCGGCTTGCGGAATCCGACCTCCTCGGAAAACACGATCACGTCGAAGTGCCCGGCCAGCCCGAAGGCCTCGACGTCCGCGCGCAGCACGCGCGCAGGATCCGGCCACGAGTTCGCGACGAGGCCCGTCTTGATGCCGCGACTGCGGAGCGAATCGAGCAGGGCCTGCGCCGAGCCCAGCGCCTCATGTGCCGGACGCCACACCTCGTGCTCCGCGTCGATGAAGCTGTCGGCATTCCCCACGCCGAGCTCGCGCAACAGGTCGGCGTAATCGTCGTCGGGGGTCGCGTCGTTCAGCACGAGCTCGCGATAGCGCTCCGTGAACGCGGCCGCGTCCTGATCGCTTTCGGCGGCCGCGAGCCCTGCCCGATGACCCTCCACGAGCAGGTCGTCGTCCCAGGTGAACTGGACGAGCGTGTTGTTCCAGTCGAAGAGGATGGCCTCGATCACGGGGTGGCTAAGGTAGCGATGTGGCGAGGAGGATTCTCTGGGCACTGCTTGCCCTGACGCCCGTCGCGATCCTCGGCCGCTTCGTTTTCGACCTCGACGAGACGACGCTCTTCATCATCGCGGCGCTTGCGCTGATCCCGCTCGCATGGGTGATCGGTGATGCGACCGAGCACGCGGCCGAGCACACAGGGCCTGGCGTCGGTGGCTTTCTGAACGCGAGTTTTGGTAACGCGCCGGAGCTGATCATCGCGCTGTTCGCCGTCGCGAACAACTTGCCGGGCGTTGTGCGCGGGTCGTTGACCGGCTCCGTCGTCTCGAACATCTTGCTGGTGCTGGGCGCCGCGATGATCGCGGGCGGCGACGGGAAGGTCGACGCACGGTCGCTCCGCGTGCAGCTATTCGCGGTGTTCAGCGCAGTCGCGCTGCTCGCGATCCCGTCCGCTCTCTCGTGGGACGGCGGCTCGCGGGAGCGTCACTCACTCTTTCTCATCTCGATTCCTGTCTCGGTCGTGCTGCTCGTCGCCTACGCCGTGATCACGATCCGCAACCTACGCATCCATCGTGCGACCGAACGCACGGAGCCTGCGGAGGATGCGTGGTCGCTACAGAAGTCGATTGTGATTCTCGCCGCTGCGACGACGGCCACGGCGCTCGTGTCGGAGATTCTCGTGCACTCGCTCGACCACTTCGGGAAGGCCGTCGGCTTGAACGAGTTCTTCATCGCTGTCGTGATCGTCGCGATCGTCGGCAATGCAGCCGAGCACGGCGGCGCAGTCGTGATCGCGAAGCGCGGCAACACGACGCTCGCGACGGAGATTGCGATCACCTCGTCGATGCAAGTCGCGGTGTTCGTGACGCCGGCGGTTTGCCTGCTCTCCTGGATCGCCGGCCGCGGCTTGCCGCTGTCGTTCCGTGCGATCGAGATCGTGACGATGGCCGCCGCGGCGCTCTTCGCTGCGTGGGTCGTGTGGGACGGGCGCTCGCGCCGCTGGGAAGGCTTCGTGCTCGCCGCCGTATACGGCGTGATGGTCGTCGCGTACGCACTGGCCGGTTAGGCCTGGAACGGTTCCTGGACGCGCGTGAACGCGTAGCCCGACCACACGAGCTGACCGCTGTCGATGCGCAGACGCTCGCCGCGCTCCCGGCCGGCCGTCGCGCGCCAGCCGTCGCCGTCGCGCTCGAACGTCGTCTCTCCCCGACCGGGCTTCGTGCCGACGACCTTCGCCCGGAGCGTTCCGCCCTCCCACCAGAAGACGAACTCGTTCCCCTCTGACCACCAGCGGCCAAGGATCGCGCGCACATCTGCGGGCGGCTGTGGCTCAGGGCCCCACGGCACGACCGGCTCAGGCCAGAGCTCCCTGGCCTTCGCCGCGAGGCTGATCGCGAACAGCTCCATGTCGCCGCGCGTGCCGGAGTTCGTGAGCGCGGCAGCGCCCGTCTGCGTCTTGCGGTCGATGAACACACCGCCGAGGTGACCTGCCATCGCGCCGCCGTGGCCGCCGTAGATCGTGCCGCCCTGGTTGAAGAGCATCAATCCGAGACCCCAGCCTT
Source organism: Thermoleophilia bacterium (assembly GCA_031393705.1). Lineage (GTDB taxonomy): Bacteria > Actinomycetota > Thermoleophilia > Gaiellales > Gaiellaceae > PALSA-600. The sequence continues at coordinate 4,946 of JANMWB010000185.1, forward strand.
CGTCCCAGGCATCCGGGTAGCGCATCTGCTGCGGGAACCACATCTCCTCGTTCGTCGCCGGAGCGAGCACGCCGTCGGCCCCGCGGGCGAGAAACGTCGCCCAGCGGCCGAGATCCTCGACCGTCGACCAGAGCTGCCCGGCCGCTCTCGCGCCTCCGAGGTCGGTCTCGGGCTCCGTCCACACCGTGCGCGCGTACTCGTCGACGAGATAGCCCTGGGCCTTCGGCGCGTGCGGTGTCCACGTCGTGCGCGTCAGGCCGAGCGGCCGGATGATGCGCTCGTCGACGTACTGCGTGTACGGCAGACCGCCCTTCCGCGCCACGACCTGTCCGAGCAATGCGAAGGCGAGGTTCGAGTAGTGATGCGCCTGCGCGGGGCCGAGCACGAACTCGATCTCGCTCATCGAGGCGATCAGCTCGTCGTCGGTCGGTGACTCGCCGGTCACGAACATCTCCCCCGCCTCGCGCTGCAGGCCCGAAAGGTGACTGAGTAGACGGCGGATCGTCGGCGTGCCGTTCGCAATCCCGTCGACGTGCTGTTCGAGGCGATCGTCGAGGTCGAGCTGCCCTGCGTCGCGCAGTTGCATGATCGCGGTCGCAGTGAACGTCTTCGTGATCGAGCCGATGCGGTACTGCGTGTCGGGCGTCGCGTCGCGGTCCTCGTCATAGTCGGCTGCGCCGACTGCGTTCGCCCACACCTGTTCGCCTTTGTGCACGACGGCGGCAGCGACCGACGGGAGGCGATCCGCCTGCCGTTCCTGGAGCAACCTGTCGAGCGCGCCGGTGTCAGGCGTGGACATAGGCTCCGAGTGCCTGGGGCACGAGCTCGGCGGCACGGTCGATGTCGTCGTCGGTGAGGTCGAGATGCGTCACGGCGCGAAGGTACCCGGGCCGCATCGTCCGCGAGATCGCAACGCCGGTGTCGCGCACGAGGCCGACCGCCTCCCACTCTCCAAGACCGAGGGCGCTCGCGTTCAGGTGGACGAAGTTCGTCTGCACGCGTTCGAGGTCGACCGGCAGACCTTGTTCGGCCCAGGCGTCTGCCAGCCGGCGTGCGCGCGCATGATCTTCGGCGAGGCGCTCGACGTTGTGGTCGAGCGCATAGACGCCCGCCGCCGCGACGATCCCCGCCTGGCGCATCGCGCCGCCCTTGCGGTGCTTCTCCATACGCGCGCTGTGCATCAACTCGTGCGAGCCGGCGATCAGCGCACCGAGCGGGCAGCCGAGCCCTTTCGAGAGGCACAGGGTGACCGTGTCGAAGAGCGACCCGAAGTCCGACGCGGGAACCCGCGACGCGACAGCGGCGTTCATCAGCCGCGCGCCGTCGAGGTGAAGCTTCAGTCCGAGCTCGCGCGCGGTCGCGGTGACCTCGCGCAGCTCGTCGAGCGGCCAGACGGTGCCGCCCGCGTTGTTGTGCGTATTCTCGAGCGCGACGACGGAGGTGCGGGGCGTGTGGAAGCTGCCGTCCTCGTGCATCGTGGCGCGAATCTGCTCCGACGAGATCCGCCCGCGGTCACCTCGCACGCCGTGCACCTGCAGCCCGGCATGAACCGCAGCGCCACCGAGTTCCGAGACGACGATGTGCGCTGTCTCCTCGACGACGACCTCCGTTGCGCGCTCGCCGAGGATCAGGAGCGCGATCTGGTTTCCCATCGTCGCCGTCGGGAGATAGACGGCCTCCTCCTGACCGAGCAACTCGGCGCCCCGGCGCTCGAGCTCGAGGACAGTCGGATCCTCGCGGTCCTGCTCGTCGCCGACCTCGGCGTTCGCCATCGCCTCGCGCATCGCCTGAGAGGGTTTCGTCTTCGTGTCCGAGCGAAGGTCGATCATCTCCGCGACAATCTACGCATGCTCGACCCGTACGTGCTGCCACCCGATCTGCCTGTCCCCGAGGACGACGGCGCCGCAGACCACCTGCGCGGTTTGGAACTTCCGTCGCTCGCGCTCGAGTCGTCGCAGGGGCCGGTCGAGGTCGCCGACTTCAAGGTGCTCTACGTCTATCCCCGCAGCGGCAAGCCGGGCGTGCCGTCGCTGCCGGGCTGGGACGCAGTGCCCGGCGCACGCGGCTGCACACCGCAATCGTGTGCGTTCCGCGATCACGCGGCAGAACTGACCGAGCTCGGCGCGACCGTTGCGGGGCTGTCGGCGCAGACGCTCGAGGAGCAGGTGGAGTTCGCGGAGCGCAACCACATGCCGTACCCCGTGATTGCGGACCCGGAGTTGCGGCTCCGCGACGCGCTACACCTGCCGACGTTCGAGATCGCGGGTTACACGCTCTACAAGCGGCTCGCGCTGATCGCCGAGAACGGCCGCATCGTGAAGGTCTTCTACCCCGTCTTCCCGCCCGACCGGAACGCGGGGGACGTCGTCGCCTGGCTCCGGGCTACCTTGGACTGATGGATCTCGACCTGATTTCCGAGGTGCTGGCCAACGAGCCTGCCTACCGCTCCCAGCAGGTGTGGGAGTGGGTCGCGCGCGGCGCCGCGACCTACGGCGAGATGACGAACCTTCCGGCCGACGCGCGCGCGCTGCTCGAAGAGCGCGCGCCGTTCTCCACGCTGACGCTCGTGCACGAGGCGAAGTCGGTGGACGGCACGGTCAAGGCGCTCTTCCACACGCACGACGGGCATCCACTTGAGGCCGTCCTGATGCGGTTCCGCGACGGGCGGCGGTCGGTGTGCGTGTCGTCGCAGTCGGGCTGCCCGCTGACGTGCACGTTCTGCGCGACCGGCCAGATGCAGTTCCGCCGGAACCTCACCGCCTGGGAGATTCTCGATCAGGCGCTGTACTTCAAGCGCATCGAGCCGATCGACCACGTCGTCTTCATGGGCATGGGCGAGCCGATGCTGAACTTCGACCACGTGCTCGCAGCCGCCCGGCGCCTCCCGGACCTCGGCGTCACGCACCGGCGCACGACGATCTCAACGGTCGGCTGGCTGCCCGGCCTGACGCGCTTCATCGACGAGGTCGACGAGCCGATCAGGCTCGCGCTGTCTTTGCACGCGCCGGCCGACGCGCTGCGCAGCTCGATCATGCCGGTCAACGACCGCTACCCCCTCGACGACGTGCTCGCCGAGTGCCATCGCTACTTCGAGCTGCGAGGCCGAAAGGTGTTCGTCGAGTACGTGATGCTCGCCGGCGTGAACGACACGGTCGCGCATGCGAAGAAACTCGCCGCCCTGCTCGACCGCGACATCTTCAAGGTGAACCTGATCCCCTACAACCCGACCGGGTTCTACGACGGCTCGTCGCGGACGACGATCGCCGAGTTCAAGGACGCACTCCACGCCGCCGGGTTCTCCCCGACCGTGCGACTGACGCGCGGCCGCGATATCGCCGCTGCGTGCGGCCAGCTGGCCGCGACCGCCTAGCCCGTCCGACCCGTAGCGCAGACTTCGAACCGGACCGCGGCAGGCGCCCGAGCCACACAGGAGGCGCGACGATGATCGGCGAACGGCTCATCAACACGGTGCGTCACGAGTTGCTACGCCGGAACCCGGCCTCGCCCGCGCTCCTGAAGTACGAAGAACGGCGCGCCGCGAATCTCCAGAGCAGGATCGCCGACTCGGTCACCGCGTTCGCCGGCTCGATGGCGTTCGTCTACGTGCACATCGTCTGGTTTGCCTTCTGGGTCTCGATCCCGCTCGAGAAGTACCCGTTCGGGCTGCTGACGATGATCGTCAGTCTCGAGGCGATCTTCCTCTCGACGTTCGTGATGATCAGCCAGAACCGTGCGGACGCGCGCCGGCAGATCTTCGCCGATCAGCAGTACCAGATGATCCAGGAGGAGAAGCAGCAGAACGAGCAGCTGATCGAGCAGAGCAAGCGCATCGAAGAGCTGAACAAGTCGATCCTCACCTTGACGCAGGACGTGCGCGAGGCGCTCAAGAAGGGCTGAAACACATTGCGACGATCCTTGGCCCGGTGGGATAGTGAGCGAGTGTTCAGACGGGCAGCACGCGAGATTCGGGTCGTCGGGGGCCTTCTGCTGATCGTGGTGGCCGTGGTCCTGGGCCTCGCCGAGCTGCACCAGGTCCGGCAGCAGGCAGACCGGGACTTTGCGCTCTGCGGCGGCGTCCGGCAGGCGCCTGACTGCGTGTCGAAGCTTCGACCGGTCAGCGTCAGCTGGACCGAGTCCGGCAATAACGGCTTCCGCAGGGAGTACGAGGTAGTCGTCCAGACGCGGCCGAACGTCACGGTCTCGCTGGGGGGACTGAGCAAGGTAGATGTCGCGCCATTCGAGGAGCTGCAGACGACCGAGATTCGCTACCGGCAGGGACGGCTCGTTGCCTTCGTTGCTCCCAACGGCACAGCCCTCGAATTCCCGTTCGCGTTCAGCAAGCGCCTGGCGGCCGTGCTGGGATCGGCGATCGTCCTCGGGCTGCTCGGTGCGGGCTCCGTGGCGTGGGGCTTCACCCGCGTCAACAGGACTTCGCGGGCATAAGCGGGGACGCCGCTACCCTCCCGCGTCGTGCCCGGAAAAGCCCTAGCCCAGCGCAATGACCTGCGCAACGTCGCGATCGTCGCCCACGTCGACCATGGGAAGACGACGCTGGTCGACGCCATGCTCTGGCAGTCCGGCTCGTTCCGCGAGAACCAGGACGTCAACGAACGCGTCATGGACTCCGGCGACCTGGAGCGCGAGAAGGGCATCACGATCCTGGCCAAGAACACCTCGGTTCAGCGCGGCGACGTCAAGATCAACATCATCGACACCCCCGGCCACGCGGATTTCGGGGGTGAGGTCGAGCGCGGGCTGACGATGGTCGACGGCGTGCTGCTGCTCGTGGACGCCTCCGAAGGCCCGCTGCCGCAGACGCGCTTCGTGCTGCGCAAAGCTTTGGAGTCCCGTCTCCCCGTCGTGCTGGTCGTGAACAAGATCGACCGCCCCGACGCGCGCGTCGAAGAGGTCGTGAACGAGGTCTACGAGCTTTTCCTCGATCTCGACGCGACCGCGGAGCAAATCGAATTCCCGATCGTCTACACGATCGCGCGTGAAGGTAAGGCCGGCCTCGATCCAAACGCGCTGGCCGCCGACCTGACCCCGCTCTTCGAGACGCTGCTCGAGACGATCCCGCCGCCGTCGTACGACCCCGATCATCCGCTGCAAGCGCTCGTCACGAACCTCGACGCGTCTCCGTACGTCGGCCGGCTTGCGCTGTTGCGCATCCGCCACGGCACGCTCAGGAAGGGCCAGCAGATCGCCTGGTGCCGCGCGAACGGTGAGATCGAGAACGCGCGCGTCGTCGACCTGCTCGTCACCGAGGCACTCGACCGTGTCTCTGCCGACGAAGCGGGGCCGGGCGACATCGTCGCGCTGGCCGGCCTGCCCGAGGTGACGATCGGCGAGACGATCGCCGACCCGGACGATCCGCGCCCGCTGCCTGTCACCGTCGTCGACGAGCCGAGCCTCTCGATCACGGTCGGCATCAACACCTCGCCGCTCGCAGGCACCGAAGGGGACAAGCTGACCGCCAGCCAGGTCAAGCAGCGCCTCGATCAGGAGCTCGTCGGCAACGTCTCGCTTCGCGTCCTCGTGACGCCCCGCCCGGACACGTGGGAGGTGCAGGGCCGCGGCGAGCTGCAGCTCGCGGTACTTGCGGAGATCATGCGGCGCGAAGGCTTCGAGCTGACGATCGGCAAGCCTGAGGTGCTCGTGCGCCAGATCGACGGCAAGCGGCACGAGCCCGTCGAGCGCGTCGCGATCGACGTTCCGGAAGAGTTCGTCGGCGTGGTCACCCAGCTCCTGGCGCTGCGCAAGGGCCGCATGCAGCAGATGGTCAACCACGGCACGGGCTGGGCCCGTATGGAGTACCTCGTGCCCGCCCGCGGCCTGATCGGCTTCCGCACCGAGTTCCTGACCGAGACACGCGGGTCGGGGATCATGCACCACGTCTTCGAGAAGTGGGAGCCCTGGTTCGGCGAGCTGCGCACGCGCCCGACGGGCAGCCTCGTCGCCGACCGCCGCGGCCAGGCGACCGGGTTCGCAATCGAGAACCTGCAGGAGCGCGGTTCCCTCTTCATCGCCCCGACCGACGAGCTCTACGAGGGCATGGTCGTCGGTGAGAGCTCGCGGCGCGACGACCTCGACGTCAACGCCTCGAAGCCGAAGAAGCTGACCAACATGCGCGCTTCCGGCTCGGACGACCTGATCCGCCTGATTCCGCCCCGTCCGCTCTCGCTCGAGCAGGCGCTGGAGTTCATCCGCGACGACGAGTGCGTCGAGGTGACGCCCAAGTCGGTGCGGCTCCGCAAGGTCGAGCTTTCCGCCGGCAAACGCGCCAGTTCCGCCTCGAAGCGCAAGCGCGAGCGCGAAACCGCATCCGCCTAACGCCTCGAAATCAACCTCGGTGGTCAACCACCGATCGAGGGCTAGGTCAACCGACCCTTGATCAGTCATGGTGATCAAGGGCCCTGTGCGGCGGGGCCCCGTTTCATCTCACCACCCTGCGGAGAGACAGAAGGAGCGGCATGACTGCGACTGAACTGCGGGCGAAACTGAAAGCCGTCCCAACGGGCGGATTGTTCTTCCGGCTCCTGACGCGTTAGGCGTCACAAACGGCGGCACGAGGGCACGTCCGCCAGATTCTCGGGAGGTCGCGGGCGGGCGACCCTCCTGAGAACCTCAGTGAGACATGTGCGTCACGCGCCCTGAGAGCGCGCGACGCACACACCGGCTCCTACGAAACGACCGCGAGGCGCGGCGTGCAGCTCGCAAGCCCGCGCTTCTCGAGGTACTGCTGGTGGTAGTCCTCCGCCTCCCAGAAGGGCGGCGCATCCTCGATCGTCGTCACAACGGGACGCGTGAACCGTGCCTGCACGGCCTCACGCGAAGCCTCGGCGGCGGCGCGCTGCTCCTCGTCCTGGACGAAGATCGCCGACCGGTACTGCGAGCCCACGTCGGGGCCTTGACGGTTCAGCTGCGTCGGGTCGTGCTCGAGCCAGAAGGTGGTGAGCAGCTGCTCGTACGGCACCTGCTCGTCGTCGTAGGTCACCTCGACCACTTCGGCGTGGCCGGTCGTGTCGGAGCACACCTGCTCGTAGGTCGGGTTGTCGACCTTGCCGCCGGCATACCCGACCTTGGTGCCGGTGACGCCCTTCGTGCGACGGAACGCCGCCTCGACGCCCCAGAAGCAACCGGCGCCGAATGTCGCCTTCTTTTCCACTGATTTACTCCTCCTCCAATTTGATCGCTGCAGAGTTGATGCAGTACCGCAGCCCTGTCGGCTGCGGGCCGTCCGGGAACACGTGACCGAGATGGCCGCCGCACGCGGCGCACATCACCTCGGTGCGGCTCATGCCATAGCTGACGTCGGTCTCTTCGTCGATCGCGTCCGCTGACGCGGGCGCGGAGAACGCCGGCCAGCCACAGCCAGAGTCGTACTTCGCATCGCTCTTGAACAGCTCCTCGCCGCACCCGGCGCATTGGTACTTGCCGGGCTCGAAAGTGTGGTCGTACTCGCCTTCGAACGGACGCTCGGTGCCCTTCTCGCGCAGCACGTGGTACTGCTCGGGCGTCAGCTCAGCACGCCACTCCGCGTCGGTCTTCTCGACCTTGTTCAACGGTTCACCGTCGACATGTCGGGATAGCGGTTGCCCGCGGTCGCGCCCTTCGGGAACGCCTCGTCAATGCGCTTCAGGTCGTCAGCTGTGAGCTGCACGTCGACCCCGCCGACGTTCTCGTCGAGGTATTTCACGCGCTTCGTGCCGGGGATCGGGACGATGTCTTCTCCCTGGGCGAGCACCCAGGCGAGTGCGAGCTGGCTCGACGTGACGCCTTGCTCGCTCGCGATCTCCTCGACCTTGGCGACGAGATCCAGGTTGCGCTGGAAGTTGTCGCCCTGGAAGCGCTCGGCGCGGCGGCGGTAGTCGTCCTCCGCCAGGTCGTCGACCGACTTGATCTGTCCGGTCAGAAAGCCGCGCCCGAGCGGGCTGTAGGCGACGAAGCCGATACCGAGCTCGCGCACGGTCGGAAGGATGTCGTCCTCGGGATCGCGCGACCAGAGCGAGTACTCCGTCTGGAGCGCTGTGATCGGATGCACCGCGTTCGCACGGCGGATCGTCGCAGGCCCTGCCTCGGAGAGGCCGAGGTGACGCACCTTGCCCGCCTCGACGAGCTCCTTCATCGCGCCGACGGTCTCCTCGATCGGCGTGTCGAGGTCGACGCGGTGCTGGTAGTAGAGGTCGATGTAGTCGACACCGAGCCGCTCGAGGCTCGCGTCGCAGGCCCTGTGCACGTACTCGGGCCGACCGTTGATCCCGATCCAGCTCCCGTCCTCATTCCGTTCGTTGCCGAACTTCGTGGCGAGGACGACCTTGTCGCGGCGGTCGGCGATTGCGCGACCGACGAGGCGCTCGTTGGTGAACGGGCCGTACATGTCTGCCGTATCCAGGAAGCTGACGCCGAGCTCGATCGCACGATGGATCGTTGCGATCGCCTCGCCCTCGTCAGCCGTTCCGTAGAACTCCGACATGCCCATGCAACCCAGACCCAGCGCCGATACTTCGAGGTTCTGACCTAGTCTGCGTGTCTTCATAGCTACAGAGTCGCAGACCAAGGAGGGGTGCCGCATGGCCGCGGATTACAAGATTGTGAACATCAAGGAGCTCGAGGACATGGCCGTCAAGTTCGGCCTGTCACCGAATGTCGAGGCCCGCTTCGGCCGCTCCGCCACGGACGCCCAGCAGGGCGGATTCAGCTATCAGAAGCTCGCACCGAACTTCCGCCAGCCGTTCGGGCACCGCCACGAAGGCCAGGAGGAGTTCTACGTCGTGCTCGCGGGCTCTGGCCGCGTCACGCTCGAGACCGAGACGCGGGACCTCAAACCGCTCGACGTCGTGCGCGTCGCACCGACGGTCGCGCGCGGCTTCGAAGCCGGCCCGAACGGCCTGGAGTTCCTCGCGTTCGGCGCAGGCGAGACCGGCGACGCCGAGATGCTCGAGAGCTTCTGGGAGGACTCGGCGATCGCGTAGGCGCCCGGATTGTGCCGGTCGATCATGGTTGACATGATCCCGTCATGGAATCGAAACGCCTCGAAGGCGCCGGTGTCTTCTCCGGCTTGTCCAAGAAGGAGCTGGCGAAGCTTGCGCAGTGGACAGACGAGATCTCGGTTTCGGCGGGTGAGGCGCTCGTGACCGAGGGCAAGTTCTCGCACGAGTTCTTCGTCATCGAGCAGGGGTCGGCCGAGGTGATGCAGGACGGCATGCGGGTTGCCGAGCTTGGCCCCGGTGAGTTCTTCGGCGAGATCGGTCTGCTGGAGACGGACCGGCGAACAGCGAGCGTCGTCGCGACGACACCGATGCAACTCATCGTGATGTTCGAACGTGAGTTCAGGCAGATGGAGCGGGAGATGCCGGGTGTCGCCGACCGGATCCGTGCCGCCATCCGCGCGCGACTCGACGACTGATTCTCGAGCGCTTTCACTCCGTTGGACTGCACTTCAGGGCGCTGGTTCGCCGAGACGTTAGCGCCCGTCAGGTCCGCATGAGAGACTCGGCACTGTGAACCAAGTCCTCCGTGTCCTGTTGCAGATCCTCGGGATCGGCGTGCTCGTCGCCGGCGGGCTCGCCGTGGCACTCATGGCGCTCGTTGCGACCGTCCTGCTCGGGCCGCTGATCTTCTGGCTCGCGTGGAACGTGCTCAACTTCGCGTCCGCGGTCGGCCTGCCGGAGCTCGGCTTCTGGGCGATCCTGCTCGCGACGTTGTTCCTCGTCGTCGGCTGGGCGGGCAAGGTCCTAGTCACCGCCGTCGTCTTCCTCGTCGATCCTTCCTGGTTCCACGGCAGCGCGCAGGCGCATTGGCCTGACCCCACGTTCCGCAACTTCATCTCCGTTGCGCTGCTCGCGCTCCTCGCCGCGCGGCCGCACTCGCATGCGCACGCGCACAAGCACGTCCGCCGCGTCCGAACCTGACGCTCCCCACACCCGCGAGCCGCGCTCGGCTAGTGCGCGATCTCCCAGATGTGGCCGCCGGGATCTCTGAAGCTCGCGGTTCGGATGCCCCACGGCCGGTCGATCGGCCCGTTCAGCAGCTCCACGCCGCGGTCGGCCAGTTCGGCGCACATCGCGTCGACATCGTTCACTTCGATCGTAAACTGCGCGCGGGCGCCGGCGTCGCGACTCGCGACCCCTGCCGGCTCGATCAGCTCGACCGCGGCTGTGGTCTTCAGCAGGTTGATGAGCGTGTTCTCGAACTTGAAGACGGCGGAGTTCTCGTCCTCGTACAGCACCGGCAAGCCGAAGACGTGCCCGTAGAACTCCTTGGCTGCGTCAAGGTCCTCGACGAACAGCGTGATCGCGCTGATCGCGCTCGGCCACGAACCCATCTCTCGCCCCCTCATTCGACGGTTGACTCCACTAGCGGCGAAACAGCCGCGCGAGCAGTGACCGGCGCGCCGGAGTCTTCCGCGCCGCCTGCTCGCGCTGCAGATCCGCGCTCGCCCACGCCCGCTCGCGCATGCGGCGCGTGGCGTAGCGCGGCTTCCAGATCACCGGCCTGGGCACTCAGGCACCCTTCTGCGCTTCGAGCTGCCGGCTGCCCGCTCCTTGCTCGGCGGGATGCTCCTCGAATCGGTAGCGAACGACCGGATTCTTTGCGGCACGCACCTCGTCGAGGCGTCGGACGGGACGATCGTGCGGCGCGTCGTGCAGCAACTCGGGGCTCTCCGCCGCTTCGCGCGCGATCGCGAGCATCGCTTCGATGAACTCGTCGAGCGTCTCTTTCGCCTCCGACTCCGTCGGCTCGATCATCAGCGCCTCGGGAACGATCAGCGGGAAGTAGATCGTCGGGGGGTGGAAGCCGTAGTCCATCAGGCGCTTCGCGACGTCGAGCGCACTGACGCCGTGCTCCTTCTTCAGCGACCGCGCACTGAGCACGAACTCGTGCATGCACAAGCGGTCGAACGGCAGGTCGTACGCGTCCTTCAAACGCGCGAGGATGTAGTTCGCGTTCAGCACCGCGACCTCGCTCATCTCCTTCAGCCCAGGCCCGTACGAACGGATGAACGCGTACGAGCGGACGAAGACCCCGAACGGTCCGCTGAACGCGCGCACCTTGCCGATCGTCTTCGGGCGGTCGTACTCGAGGCGAAACCCTGCGCCGTCCTGCACGACGACCGGCACGGGCAGATACGGCTCGAGTAGCTCGCGCACCGCGATCGGGCCGCCGCCGGGGCCGCCGCCGCCGTGCGGTTGCGAGAACGTCTTGTGCAGGTTGATGTGCACGACGTCGAAGCCCATGTCACCCGGGCGCGAGATACCGCACACCGCGTTGAGGTTCGCACCGTCGTAGTACATGAGCGCGCCGACACCGTGGAAGATGTCGCGAATCTCCTCGATGTTCTCGTCGAAGAGACCGAGCGTCGACGGGTTCGTGAGCATGAGGCCGGCGGTGTGCTCGTCGACTTTGCCGCGCAGGTCTTCGACGTCGATGTTCCCGCGCGCGTCGGTCTTTACTGGCGTCAGCTCGTAGCCCGCCATCGTCACGCTCGCAGGGTTCGTGCCGTGCGCGGTATCGGGAATCACGATCTTCCGCCGCTGTTCGTCCTCACCCTTGTCCTTGAAGTACGCGCGGAAGAGCATCAGCCCGGTCAGTTCACCCTGGCTGCCTGCTGCAGGCTGCAGCGAGACGGCATCGAGGCCGGTCACCTCGCGCAGGATCTCCTGCAGGTGCCATTCGAGCTCGAGCGCTCCCTGCGCCGCGTCGTCCTCGACGAGCGGGTGCAGGTTCGCGAAGCCCGGCAGGCCGACGATGCGCTCGTTGACGCGCGGGTTGTATTTCATCGTGCAGCTGCCGAGCGGGTAGAAGCCCGTGTCGATGCCGAAGTTGCGCGTCGAGAGCTTCGTGAAGTGCCGCAACACCTCCGGTTCCGCGAGCTCAGGTAGGCGCGGCGGGCTCTTGCGCGCGAGCTCCTGCGGCACCTCGGGCACGGGCAGCTCGGGCTTCGGGACACCGATCCCGCGGCGGCCCGCCTGTGACTTCTCGTAGATCAGTTTCATTGCGACAGCGCCTCGACGAGCCGGTCGATCTCCTCGACCGTCCGTTTCTCGGTCACGGCGACGAGCAGCGCATCGTCCAATCCGGCGTAGTCCCGGCCGAGCGGGTAGCCGGCGTAGATCCCCTGTGCGCGCGCAGCTGCCAGCGCCTCGCGCGCGGGCCGTCCGGTGCGTACTGCAAACTCCTTGAACGTTGCCTTCTCTGGAAACACCAACTCGAGCCCTGCAGCGACAAGCCGCTCTTTGGCATAGGCGGCGAGGGCCATGCAGGTCTCCCCCAGCTCTCTGAGACCCTGCGGTCCCAGCAGGCTCAGATGCACCAGCCCTGCGAGCGCCAGCAGCGTCTGGTTGGTGGTGATGTTCGAGGTCGCCTTCTCGCGCCTGATGTGCTGTTCGCGGGTCTGCAGGGTGAGCACATAGCCGCGTTCGCCCGCGGCGTCCACCGTCTCGCCGACGATGCGTCCCGGCAGGCGCCGGATGTAGTCGTTGCGCGCGGCGAGGAACCCGTAGTGCGGGCCGCCGTAGCTCATCGAGTTGCCGGCGGACTGGCCCTCGCCGATCGCCATCGCGCAGCCGTACCCGCCGGGCGCCTCAAGCACGCCGAGTGACACGAGGTCGACGTGCGCGATCGGCATCGCCCCTTCGTCGTTCGCGGCGGCGGCGAGCTCGGGCGCGTTCTCGAGGTTCCCAAAGAAGTTCGGGTGCTGGAAGATCACGGCTGCCGCATCGACGGCCGCCTCGCGCACGCGGTCGGGATCGGTCACACCGTCCTCGTGCGGCACCT
>JANMWB010000226.1:0-22413 GCA_031393705.1 Thermoleophilia bacterium
CGCGCCGAGGGCCTTCTCGCCACCGGAGAGGAGCGAGAGCCGCGTGACGCGCTTGCCGGCGGGGCGCAGCTCGACCTCAATGCCCGGCTCCTCGCCTTCCTCGTCGGATTCCGTCAGGCGCAGCCGCCCTTCGCCGCCGGGAAAGAGTGTTGCCGCGACCTCGTGGAAGTGCTTCTCGACCGCCTCGAAGGTCTCTGCGAAGCGCGTCTCGACCGTCTTCGTCAGGTCGTCGCGTAGCTTCTCGAGCTCGGTGAGGCTCTTGTCGAGGTCGGCGCGCTGCACGGACAGCTCCTCGAGCCGAACCTTCTCCGCGTCGTACTCCTCCTTCGCGAGCGGGTTGACCTGGCCGAGCTGCTCGCGCCGCTTCTCGTAACGCACGAGCTTCTCGGCGAGCTCGTCGCGATTCTCGCTCGCGGAGTTTCCAACACCGGGCGGCTCCGAATCCGAGGCGTCGAGCCGACGTTGGGCTTCTTCGCGCTCGGCGTCGGCGCGAGCGAGCTCCACGTCGATCGCGGAGAGCTTCTCGCCAGCTGTGCCGGCCGTCTGCCGCAGCTCGACCTCGGCTGCGCCGAGCGTGCGCAGCGAGGCGCCGAGCTCGGTGGTGCGCGCCGCCTGTGCCTCGGCGCGTACGCGCACCGGCGCTTCGAAGCGGTCGACGTCGACCGCCAGCGCGGTCTCGAGCCGGGTTGCGCCCTTGAGCAAGCTCTCGAGCACGAGCTCGGTCGGGCGGCGCGTGCGAGCCGGATCCGTGTCTGCAAGTGCGCGGGCCGCAGTGCGTGCGCGCTCGGCCGCGTCGTCGGCTGCCTTCGCCGCCTCGGCGGCGCGTGCCGAGAGGTCTTCTGCCTCCAGCCTCAACGCGACGACCTCACCCGTCGCCTCCGTCATGCGACCGTTCGCGCGACGCTCCGCGGCGAGTGCGCGCGCGTCCACCTCGGAAACCGCGTGCCGCAACTCGGCCTCCCGCGTCGCGATGCCGCGCAGCTCTTCTGCGAGTCGTCCGGTCCGCTCGGCGAGCGGAGCCTCGAGCCGCCCCGCGGCCGCCGCCGCAACCCTCAACGTCTCATCGAGGCTTTCGGCTCCTGCCACCAGCCTCTGCAACCGGGCCGGGTCGGCACGGCGCACATTGCGCAGGTGCGCGACCGGGGCGAATGCCTCCGCAGCGGTGCGGGCGCGCGCTGCCGCTTCTTCGACCGTCCGGGCCGCCTGGTCGGCACGCTCGGCGAGCTGCGCCACCTCCACCTCGAGGGCGCGGCGACGCGCGTCGAGCTCGAGCAGCACAGCCTCCGCCGTCTCACCGACGAACCAGAGCTCGCCCCGCTGCGGATCCCAGCCGATCCCTTCCTTCGTCACGGCGGGCACGGTCGAGGCGAGCAGCGCGTCACGCGCGACGACCGGCAACTTCACGAGCTCGCGCGGATCGCGACCGACGAGCACCAGCACCGAGCCGAGACCCGACGCCTGTGCCTTCTCGACGAGCTCGAGACCGCGCTCAGGATTTGCGGCGAGCACTGCAGCTGCGAGATGGCCGAGTGCGGCGACCGTCGAGCGCTCCGCGCCGGCTTCGACCTCCAGCATCTGCAACGCGAGCTGCTCGCCCTCTTCGGCGAGCGCGCGCGCCGCGGGCGGCAGCCCTTCGCGCTCGGCGAGCGACTGCTCGAGGGTCGTCAACCGCTCGCGCGCGAGACGGACGCGCGCTTCGAGATCTTCCCGCTCGCGCACCGCCGTGCGAGCGGCAGCATCTGCCTCGTCGGCCGCACGGCCGAGCTCGGCGGGAGTCGGGCCTGCGGGTGCGTGCCGTGCTTCAACCAGTTCATGTCGGAGCTCGGCGAGCAACCGCTGCGCCGACTCGTGGCGCACGCCGAGGCGTTGGGTCGCGCCGCGCAGTGCGAGCAGCGCGTCGCGGCTGCCGCCCGTGAGGTGCGACTCGGCCTCGGCCCGACGCTCGAGCACTGCATCGAGCTCGGCAGCGAGCGAGGACTGTGCGCCGCGCTCGATCGCTGCGACACGCGCCCACCGCTCCTCGGCCTCGACCTGCAGGCGCGCTCGTTCGCCGGCCGCGGCCTGTGCAGCCGTCGCTGCATCGCGCGCGGCGGCTTCCATCTCGACGGATGCGGAAGGGTCGTAGGTGCGCGCAGCCTCGAGCTCTGAGCGAATCGATGCGGTAAGCGACGCGGCGGACTCACGGCGCAGGACGATGCGCTCGCCGCCGCTGCGCAGCCGGTAGAGCGCCGCTGTCGCTTGCTCGCGCGCACCCGCGGAATCGGTGAGCTCCTCTTCGGCGCGTTCGCGCTCGGCGACCAGCGCGCTGATCTTCTCGTCCAGCACGCGACGTGCTTCCGCCGTCGTCGTGCGGCGCGCTTCCGCTTCCGTCCGGCGCTCGGCGAGCCGCGCGAGATCGAGCGTCGCGATCGCTGCCTGCACACGTCCGATCTCGACGCCGAGCTTCTCCGCGCGTTCGGCGGCGGTTGCCTGCAGCGCGAGCGGACGGAGGCGCTTCTTCACCTCGTCCTCGAGATCGCGCGCGCGCTCGACCTGGATCCCGACGCGTGCGAGCTTCAGTTCCGCGCGGTGGCGGCGGCGCTTGAAGCGGCCGAGACCGGCCGCCTCCTCGATCAGCTCGCGCCGCTCGGCCGGCTTCGAATTCAGAACGGTCTCGACGCGACCCTGCGAGATCACGGAGCGCAGGCCACCGCCGAGCCCGACGTCGGAGAGCAACTCGACGACATCGATGCGCCGCACAGGAGTCTTGTTGACGAGGTACTGGCCCTCGCCGCCACGCGTCAGGCGCCGCGCGATCGACACCTCGCTGTACGGGAGGTCGGGCCACGCGCTGTCGGAGTTGTCGAACAGCAGGTCGACCTCGCAGAAGTCGATCGGCTGCCGGCCGTCCGAGCCGGCGAAGAGAACGTCGTCGGGCTTCTCGGCGCGCAGCTCGCCGGGGCTCATCGAGCCGGTCGCCCAGAGGATCGAGTCGGAGACGTTCGACTTCCCCGATCCGTTCGGGCCAACCACCACTGCGACGCCGGATTCGAGCTGGATCTCGACCGGGTCGACGAATGACTTGAAACCGCGCAGCTTGATCGCTTTGAGGTGCACGCGAGAGGGAGGCTACCGAGCGGTTAGGACGCCGCTCGGCAGCTCCCCATCGGCCCTCAGATCGTCCCTGCAACGTGCGGGAATTGCTCTAGCCGGGAGTCGTCGCTGCGAGCGCCTCCTGCGCGGCGGCCTGCTCGGCGTCCTTCTTCGAGCGACCCGAGCCGGTGCCGGCGACCTTGCCGTCGATCATCGCTGCAGCGGTGAATGAGCGATCGTGGGGCGGCCCCTGGACGTCGAGCACCGTGTAGTTGACGGAACGGCCCAGACGCGCCAGCTGCTCCTGAAGCTCGGTCTTGTGGTCGACGTGGGTCGTCAGCGCGTAGTCGATCCGCGGCTCGAACGCCTCGACGATCGCCGGCTCGACCGTCTCGAAGCCGTGCACGAGGTAGACCGCGGCGATCGCCGCCTCCAGCAGAGCGGCGAGCACGTTGCGGTTCCGCGACAGCCGCTCGAGCTCGTCGGCCTGGGATCCCACTGCATCCGCGCGCATGCGCTCACCGAGGCCCAGCTCACGTGAGAGCACCGCGCAGCTGGCCCGCGACACGACGTGCGAGCGCACCTTCGCCATCCGCCCCTCGCTGAACTCCGGGAAACGGTCGTACAGCGTGCGGGCGATCGCAAGCTCGAGCACTGAATCGCCGAGGAACTCGAGCCGCTCGTAGGACTGCGTGCGGTCGGCGGCCCACGACGAATGCGTGAAGACCGCCGCCGCGTGCTCGGCAGGGAGCCCGTCGATCAGCTCCCGAAGCGTTCGGGCCTTACTGATGCGAGGTGACGTAGTCGACGGCCTGCCCGACGGTCGTGATCTTCTGGGCATCTTCGTCAGAGATCTTGATCCCGAACTGATCTTCGAGCTCCATGATCAGCTCGACGAGGTCGAGCGAGTCGGCGTCCAGGTCGTCCTGGAACGACGCCTCTTCGGTGATCTGATCCTCTTCGACTCCGAGCTGTTCGGTCAGAACTTCCTTCACACGCTCGAAGACTTCTTCACGCGACGCTGCCATTTCACCTCAATCGTAGGGGGGGTGGAAAATCGGCGCGATCATACACGGACGCGCTCCGGGAGCCGCTCGGAAAGCCGCTCCACCACACGGCGGTCGGCTCCGCGGGCGGCCAGCCGGATCGCATTTGTGATCGCCGTGCGCCCCGAGTTGCCGTGCGCGATCACCGCCAGGCCGCGCAGGCCGAGCAGATATGCGCCTCCGTAGGTGTCCGGATCGAACCGCTTGCGCAGGCGGCGCGCGGCCGGCCGGATCAGGAGGCCGCCGACCTTGCCGGAGGCAGTGGCGGTCAGCTCGTCGCGCAACGCGTCGAGCAGTTCGCGGATCGTCCCCTCGAGCAGCTTGAGCGCGATGTTGCCCGTGAAGCCGTCGGTGACGACGACGTCGGCGGCGCCGCGCAGCAGGTCGCGCGACTCGGCATTGCCGCCGAAGTTGAGGCGGCTGTCGTCGCTGAGCAGCCTGTAGGCCTCGATCGTCAGGTGGTTTCCTTTCCCGTCCTCCTCGCCGATCGAGAGCAGCCGCACCTCCGGATTGGTCACGTCCAGAAGCTCCTTGCCGAAAATGGCGCCCATGTGCGCGAACTGGTGCAGGTGCTCCGGGCGGTTGTCGGCGTTCGCGCCGGCGTCGATCAGGACGGACGGACCTCGCCGGGTCGGGATCGGCACGGCGATCGCGGGCCGCAGCACACCGGGCAGGCGCCGCAGGTGCAGCAGCCCCGCGGCGAGCATGGCGCCCGTGTTGCCGGCGGAGACCACCGCGTCTGCGTTGCCGTCGGCCACGCCGCGGACGGCGGCGACGAGGCTCGAGTCCGGCTTCGCGCGCACGGCCTCGGTCGGCTTGTCCGCCATCTCGATCACTTCGGTCGTCTCGACGAGCGGCAGGCCCTGCGTGTCAAGCCCCGCGGGGCCGTAGAGGATGACCTCGATCCCTTCGGCGACAGCGTCGAGCGCGCCGAGGATCACCTCGCCGGGCGCGTTGTCTCCACCCAGTGCGTCGACCGCGACGCGCGTCACTTAAGGAGTGCCGAGGCGGAGCGGCTCGACTTCGCGGCCCTTATAGGTGCCGCAGGTCGGGCAGATGCGATGCGCGCGCTTCGGCGACCCACACTGGGCGCACGTGTTGACGCGCGGAGCCTCGAGCTTGTGCGTGGCGCGGCGCTTGTCGCGGCGCGCTTTGGAGGTTTTCCTCTTGGGGACAGCCATGAGCGGCCGCCAGTCTAGCCAACCTTGGCTACGGGCAGGAGGATGCGGAAGGACGTGCCGGAGCCGACGGCGCTCGAGACCTCGATCCGTGCCGCCGCACCGCAAGATCACCCTGAGCGCCAGGATGGAGGCGTGGGTGCTCGGCGGCGCGAAGCTTCCCACGCCGAACCTCGAGGCTCCACTAGCCAAGATGCGCGGGACGGTCGAGCATTTGCTCGGCCGGAACGTGATCGTCTAGTCTTGTCGGCGGGCCCTCCGGGGCTCGTCCCATGACGGATCTCTAAGTCGAAAACCCGCTTCTCGCCTTTCGACTTGTCAGGAGGTCCGCCCCATGCCGGGCTCATTGTCTGTTCGTGATGTATCCAAGAGCTTTGCCGCCGTCCAGGTGCTCGACCACGTCTCGCTGGTGGTCGCGCCGGGCGACCGGATCGGGATCGTCGGCCCAAACGGGATCGGCAAGTCCACCCTGCTCCGCGTCCTCGCGGGGCTGGAGCAGCCGGACGCGGGGCGGATCGTCCGCTCGGGCGCAGTCGGCTACCTGCCGCAGGAGCCCGAGGCGCGACCGGGCGAGACGGTGCGCGGCTACCTCGCCCGGCGCACCGGGGTCGGCGCTGCCGAGGAGGAGATGGACGCCCTCGCGGCGCAGCTCGGCGCCGAGCCGGAGCTCGCAGGCGCGTACTCCGAGGCACTCGAGCGCTTCCTGGCGCTCGGTGGCGAGGACTTCGAGGCGCGGGTCGGCGCGGTGCTCTCGGAGGTCGGCCTCGGCCGGCGCTCGGACCGCGAGGTCGCGACCCTCTCGGGCGGCGAGGCAGCCCGGACGGCACTCGCGGCGATCCTGCTCGCGCGGTTCGACGTCTTCCTGCTCGACGAGCCGACGAACAACCTGGACTTCGCCGGGCTCGAACTGCTCGAGCGCTTCCTCGGCGGACTGGCCGCGGGCGTCGTGCTCGTCTCGCACGACCGTGCATTCCTCGACCGGACGATCAAGCGGGTCGTCGAGATCGAAGGGGAGACGCGGCGGGTGCACGAGTACACCGGAACGTGGAGCGAATACGAGGCGGCGCGCGAGCGCGCGCGGGCTCAGCACGCGGCGGCGTACGCCGACTACCTCGACGAGCAGAGGCGGTACTCGACGCTGCTCGCCGACCGGCGGCAGCAGGCGCACCAGCTGGGCGGCGAGCGCAAGCTCGCACGGCAGACCGGCGGTGCCGACCGGCGGGCGACGAACGCGCTGCGCGGCAAGGTGAACCAGGCCAAGAACCACCTCGAGCGGCTCGAGGAGGTCGAGAAGCCGTGGCAGCCCTGGCGGCTCGAGCTGGAGTTCGCCTCGGCGCCGCCGACCGGCACGATCGCTGAGCTCGCGGGGGCTGTCGTCGAGGTCGGATCGTTCACGCTCGGCCCGGTCGACCTCGAGCTGCACTGGGGCGACCGGCTCGCCGTGGTCGGCCCGAACGGCTCCGGGAAGACGACGCTGATCCGCGCACTCGTTGGTGACCTGCCGCTGGGGCGCGGTTCGCGGCGTGTCGGCCCGGCGGTGGCCTTCGGCGAGCTGACGCAGGCCCGCGACCTCTTCTCCGGTGTGCTGCTCGCGGACTTCAGCGAGCTTTCCGGGCTGGCGCAGACCGACGCGCGCGGGCTGCTCGCGAAGTTCGCGCTCGGCGCGGACGACATCGATCGGGACGTCTCATCGCTCTCGCCGGGGGAGCGCACACGCGCCGGCCTCGCGCTGTTGACGGCGCGCGGCGTCAACTGCCTGATCCTCGACGAGCCGACGAACCACCTCGATCTCGAGGCGATCGAGGAGCTCGAAACGGCGCTCGAGACCTACGAGGGCTGCCTGATCGTCGTGACCCACGACCGGCGCTTCCTCGAGCGGCTGGCGGTCACTCGCACGATCACACTGCCTTCTACGATCAACGCATGACGATCGACGCGCTCCTGCCGTCGGACTGGCCTGCCGTCCGGACGATCTTCGAGGAAGGCCTCGACATCGGCACCTTCGAGGAGCTCGTCCCGACGTGGGACGAGTGGAACCGTGGGCACCTGGTCTGGCCCCGTATCGTCGCGCGCGACGAGGGCGAGGTGCTCGGCTGGGCGGCGTTGGCGCCGTACTCCGAGCGCTCCTGCTACCGCGGCGTGGCCGAGGACTCGATCTACATCACGCGGAGCGCGCGCGGGCGTGGCGTCGGACGGGCGCTGCTGGAGCGGCTCTGCGAGGAGGCGGACGGCGCGCAGATCTGGACGCTCCAGGCCGGGATCCTCGCCGCGAACGAGGCGTCGATCGCCTTGCACAAGGCCTGCGGGTTTCGGCTCGTCGGCGTCCGGGAGAAGCTCGCCCGCAAGCGCGGCCGCTGGAGCGACGTCGTCCTGCTGGAGCGCCGCTCACCGCTGATCGACTAGCCCATTCGGGACATGTCCGAGGGACTGTCCCCGGGACATGTCTGAAAGGGCTAGTTGCCCTGGTCGCGGAGCGCTTCGAGGGCAGCCCAGCGGGGGTCGCCGTGCTGCTCTTCGTGCTCGTGCGGCTCGTCGTTCAGGTTCTTGCCGCACTGGCCGCACAGGCCCGCGCAGTCGGGGCGGCAGAGGATCTTCTCCGGCAGCGCAAGCGCAATTGCGTCGCGCGCCCAGGCCGACACGTCGAGCATGTTCTCCTCGATGTACGGCGTCGTCATCTCCTCGTCCTGCGGATTCTCGTCCTGGTACTCGCGCGCATGGATCGGCAGCTCGAGGACCGCGTCGCCGAGGCAGCGGTAACAAGGCCCGAAGAGCCGGGCGGTGAAGGCCAGGGTGAAGACCGTCCCGGTGGTCGCCCGCGTGATCTCGAAGGCCGCCGGCACCTTTTCCGGCACCGGCAGATAGCGCTGTCCGCCGTAGTTGAGGGGGGACAGCTCGACCTCGAGCTCGTCGCGGTACTGCTCGCCCGGACGGAGCTTCACCTGACGCAGGCTGAAGCTCGTCATGTCGCCAGGGTAGCGGCCGCCGTTTAGTAGCTCGAGCCGTTGTCGGAGAGGTCGACCGGGCCGATCCCGGCGACGACCGACTCCTGCGAGCGCTCGTGCAACCGCTCCCGGCCGCGACGCACCGCGACGAGGAACTTGTCGAGGTTCGTCTCGAGCGTGGCGAGCATTCCGTCGGCCCAGTCCTCCATCTCGAGGCGCATCTCGCGCGCACTGCGCCGCGCCTCGTCGATGATCTCCTGCGCCTGGCGCTCCGCCAGCTTGACGATCTCGGTCTGCGACGCCTCCCGCACGGCCTGTTCGCGCGCTTCCTGGAGCAGGCGATCCTGCTCGCGCTTCGCCTCGGCCAGCATCTCCTGCCGCTCCTTGACGATCCACCGGGCCTGCTTGATCTCTTCCGGGATCGTCGCCCGCATCTGATCGAGGATGTCGTAGATCTCCTCGCGGTCGATGCGCACCTGGTCGGTCAGCGGCACGGCCTTCGCGTTGTGCACGAGGTCGTCGAGCTTGTCGATGAGAACTAGGACGTCCATACGGTGACCATTCTACTCCTGGTCGGACAGTGGAGCGCCGCCACGGCCGTTCGGGAACATCTCCTTCAGGCGCGCGGCAACAGCCTTGGGCACAAGCTCTTGGACATTTCCGCCGAACGAGGCGATCTCCTTCACCCCGCTCGAGGAAACGAAGCTCACCTGCGGGCTCGCCATCACGTAGACGGTCTCGATCTCGGGGGCCAGGTGGCGGTTCAGCTGGTTCATCTGGAACTCCCACTCGAAGTCCGAGAGCACGCGAAGGCCCTTGACGATCACCTTCGCCTCCCAGCGGCGGGCGAACTCGACGACGAGCTCGCTGAAGATGTCGATCTCGACGTTCTCGACCACGCCGGCGAGCGCGTCCTTGAGGAGGATGACCCGCTCCTCGACCGTGAACAGCGGCGACTTGTGGTGCGGGTTGCCGACGACGCCGACAACCACCCGGTCGAAGATCTTCGCCGCGCGGGCAATCACGTCGACATGCCCGTTGGTCACGGGGTCATAGGTGCCGGGGTAGATAGCGGTGATCATTTGTCGAATAGCGTAAGCCGTGCGGAGCCGTACTTGCGGGAGGTTCGTTGCTCGAGTCCGGGAACCTCGGGCGGATCCTCGCGTCCGGAGGACTCGTAGACGAGCACGCCGTCATCGTTGAGGAGCCGCGCGAGGTGCGGCGTGACCTTAGCGTGCTCGTAGCCGTAGGGCGGGTCGCAGAGGATCAGGTCGTAGGTGCGCCGGTCGCTCGTCACGGCACGCACCGCGTCCTGCTGAAGCACCGTCCCGCGGAAGTCGAGCGAGTCGAGGTTGGCGCTGATCACCTTGCAGGCGTAGCGGTCGAGCTCGACGAACGTCGCCGCCGACGCGCCACGGCTGAGCGCTTCGATCCCGAGCGCGCCCGAGCCGGCGAACAGGTCGAGCACGTCGGCGTCGTCGACGGGGCCGATCAGGTTGAACGCGTTCTCCCGCACGCGATCAGAGGTCGGCCGCGTCTCGTCACCCTTCGGCGCGGTGATCCGGCGCCCGCGGTGCGTTCCGGCGATGACTCTTATTTCAGTGCGAACGTGACGTTGACGACCGCCGTCACGTCCTTCTTCAACGTCGAAGTGTCGTAGACCCCGTAGTCGCTCACCTGAGTCGAGTTCGGTGATGTGACCTGGAAGACGCCGACCTGCACGTCGCGAAGCTTTCCGAGCTTCGCACCGCTTGCCTCGACGAGCACCTTGCCGCGGTTCTGCGCGTCACGCACCGCGTCGGCGAGGAGCTTCGGACGAAGGTCGCCGAGCTTCGTCAACACATACTGGAGCGGCTGGGCCTGCAGGGGGACGCCCGCCACGATCAGCTTCGCGCTCGCCTCGGCAGTGTTTGCGACGGCGTCGACCCGCGAGGAGCGGACCTCGAAGTTGCGCGTCACCGTGTAGCCGATCACCTGCGTCGGGTTGCCGCTGTTATCCGTGGCGTTGACCGCCTGCGTCGACACTGGCTGCACCGTCACCTCATCGGGCCGAATCCCCTGTGCGGTGAGAAAGGCGCGGATCTTCTCCGTCCAGCCGGCGAGCTCCTTGGCCGCACCCGCGGCACCCGACTGCTGACTCGTCACCGAGAGATCCCAGATCGCAAAGTCCGAGGTGACGTGACCCTTCGCCGACCCGGTCACGGTGACGACATTGCTCTGTCCACGGTCGCGAATGCCGTGGCCGATCGCGATCGAGCCGAGCAAGACGGCGATCGAGAGCAGCGTCAAACCGATCAGCAGGGACAGGCGGTCGCGCACGGGCTGATCCTATGCCGCGAACTCGCTTCCCGCGGTTGCGTGCCGGCGATAACGCTCACGCGCCGGGGCTCAACACGTTCATTCCGTACTCCGCAGCCGCCGCCCCGAGGCGATTGTCATAGACAAGGACGTCACGCACGCCTGTTTCCAGCGCAGTCGCAAGATGGATCGCATCGAGCGTGCGGAGATGCACGGGGTCGACCAGCCGAGCACGGGCGCGGATCGCAGGAGTGACATCGACGAGGACAACGGCGCGAAGTGCGTCGGCCATCGCGTTCGCGGCCGCCCCACCTGCTGCGCGCGCCACTCTCGTCGCCTCGATTTCGAGCAGCGCGCTGGCCGTCAACCGCCTCGGCGATGCTGCGAGGAATCGTCGGAGCGCCTCCGATTCCGGCTCAGATACGACGAGTTTCACGAACGCCGAAGAGTCGACGTACGTCGGCGCATCAGATGCGGTCAGCGCGCTGCTCATCGAGGATCTCCGAGAGCGGACGTCCCGATGTGTTCGGATGGAGCGGGCGGGTCAGGTCCAGCGGTTCGGTGGCGGGGGTCGCCTCGCCCCGAGCGATCAACTCGTCCAGACGGTTACGACCGACCGGCGCGAGCACCGCGACCGGCTCGCCGTCATGCGTCACCTCGAACGCTTCGCCCGCTCGAACACGGCGAATCGTCGACGTCAGGTTGTCTCGAAGTTCCCTGATCCCGATGCGCACCATGTGGCCACATGATGCCACACGTCAGGCGGCGGCACCAGTGCCCACTCCGGACAGCATCCGTTCGGCCTCGTCCTGCCACGGGCCGTCCTCGTCGCGCAGCTCTGCGGCGATGGCGCGCGCGCGCTCGATCAGGGCGTGGTCGACACGGAGTCTCGTGAACTGCAAGTCACTCCAGCCCGACTGCCGTGTCCCGAGCAGCTGCCCCTCACGGCGCAGGTCGAGATCGATCTGCGCGAGCTCGAAGCCATCCGTCGTGTCGACGAGCGCCTGCAGCCGTCTGTCAGCCGTTTCGGAGAGCTCCTCGGCCGGACGCGAGACGAGCAAGCAGTAGCTCTGCTCGGCACCCCGCCCCACCCGACCGCGCAACTGGTGGAGCTGCGCGAGCCCGAAGCGGTCTGCCTCCTGCACGATCATGATCGTCGCATTCGGAACGTCGACGCCGACCTCGATCACCGTCGTCGCGACGAGCACGTCGAGCTCGCCCTCCTTGAACAGGCGCATCACCTCACGACGCTCCGCGGTCTTGAGCTTCCCGTGCAGCAGTCCGACGCGGTAGCCCTTCAGCTCCGCGCGGCGCAGCCGATCGGCCTCCTCTTCCGCGGCACGAGCGAGCCGCGTCTCGGAGAGCTCAATCAGCGGGCAGACGACGTACGCCTGTCGCCCGGCGTCGAGATGCGCGCGCAGCCGTTCGTACGCCTCGCCGGCGCGCTCGGCGCCGATGCGGCCGGTAATGATCGGCTTACGGTCCGCAGGTGGCTTCGCAATCTCGCTCACCGAGAGATCGCCGTAGATCGTCAGGGCGAGCGTGCGCGGGATCGGCGTCGCCGTCATGTGCAGCACGTGCGGGCTTCGCCCCTCGCCGAGCGCCTTGCGCTGTTCGACGCCGAACCGGTGCTGCTCGTCGACGACCGCGACGGCCAGGTCGGCGAACTCGACGTCGCGCTGGATCAGTGCGTGCGTCCCGACTGCGATCTGCGCGACGCCGTTTGCGATCTCGTCCCGAATCGTCTTCGAGCCGACCGAGCCGGTCAGCAGCACGCAACGCACGCCGAGCTGCGCGCACAGTGGCTCCAGCGTCAGGAAGTGCTGTTCCGCGAGCGTCTCGGTCGGCGCCATCAATGCGCCCTGGCGGTCGTTCTCAACCGCGCGGAGCAACGCGTAGAGCGCGACCACGGTCTTGCCCGAACCAACGTCGCCTTGCAAGAGCCGCTGCATCGGCGTCGTCTGCGCGAGCTCGACGTCGATCTCTGCGATCGCGGACTCCTGGTGCTCGGTCAGCCGGAACGGGAGCACGTCGCGATACCGCGCGATCATTGCGCCCGGCTGCGAAAGCGAGGGTGCGACAGCGTCCGTATCGCGCAGGCGAGCGACGACGAGCTGGAGCGCAACGAGCTCGTCCAGCGCGAGCCGCTGCCGAGCCTCCTCCGCCTGCCACTCGTCGACCGGGAAGTGGATCGCCGCCAGGGCATCGCGGCGCAGCGGCAGCTCGAGCTCGGCTGGGAGCGGATCGGGAAAGCTGCGTGCGTGCTGGGCGAGCGCCGCGCGCACGAGCTCGCGCAGGCGTGTCGACGGGATCTGCTCGCTCGCGGGATAGACGGGAGCGTGGTCGGCGGTCCGGCGAGCTTCGCCGATGTCGTAGCTCTTCACGTCGAACCCGTACTTGCCGAGCTTGCCGCGCAGGCGGAGCGAGGTCCCCGGCGTCAGCTTCTCGAGCAGCCAGGGCTGGTTGAAGAAGGAGGCGCTGATCTGGCCAGCGTCGTCACGGACGATCGCGGTCACGAGCGTGCGCCGCCCCGGCAGGGGCCGTGAACGTGCGCTCACTATTCGACCTTCGATCGCCACCTCTCCCTCGGCCTGACCGAGCTTCGCGATCGAGACGGTGTCAACCGCGTTCTCGTAGCGGCGCGGCGCGTGGAAGAGCAGGTCGCGCACCGATTGGATGCCGAAGGTGCGCAGCCGCTTCCCGAGCGTCACGCCCACGCCCGGCAGCGTCGAGACATCGAGCCCGTCGAGCCGGTGCGGCGGCAGCCAGCCGCGCGGACGCGGCCAGTTGTTCTGGACCAGACCGGTAAAACCCGAGTGCGTGCGGGTCATCGTTGCCACCTGGGCCGAGCATCGCACCCGGTCCGGACGACACGAGTTACCCCTCGTCCAGGTACCAGAAGAAGCCGACCGTCCCGGGGCCTGCGTGCGTGCCGACGACGGCACCGAGCGTGGTCGCAATCTCGATCTGCGCATTGGGGCGTTCGTGCTCCACGAGCTCGCGCAGCGCTTGCAACCGCTCAGGTGCCGCGGCGTGCGCGATGCCCACCTTCAGGTTCGGTGAGTCGGTCGTCGTCGAGACGAACTGCTCGCGAAACTCGGCGAAGGCCTTGTGGTTTCCGCGGACCTTCTTCAGCGGGATCACCTCACCGTCGCGGATCGCGAGGATCGGCTTCACGTTCAGCAGGTTGCCGGCGAACGCGGCCGCGCGTCCAATGCGCCCGCCTTTCGCCAGGTACTCGAGCGTGTTGACCGTGAAGAGGAGATGGTGCTCGCGCTGGTAGTACTCGACGAACGCATCGATCTCCTCGTCCGTCGTCCCGCGCTCGAGCCGGTGCTGCACGCCGATCGCCAGCAAGCCGACCGACGCGGACACCGTGCCCGAGTCGATCACGCGCACCTTGTCCCCGCCGAGCATCTCGGCCCCGGCCTGGGCGCTGCCGTAGGTGCCCGAGAGAGTCGCTGAAAGAGTGAGCGCGATGATCCGCTCGTAGTTCGGTGCAAGCTCCTCGAACGTCGCGAGGAAGTCACCCGGCGTCGGCTGCGACGTCGTCGGCAGCGCCGCTTCGGTCTGCAGCCGCTCGTAGAACCGATCGGGCGTGATCTCGACGTAGTCCTTGAAGCTCTCCTCGCCGAACAGCACGTAGAGCGGCACGACGCGGAAGTTCGGGTAGCGCGCCGGCGCCTCCGGCAGGTCCGCTGTCGAGTCGAGCACGATCGCCGTGTTTTCCGCCGTGAGGTTCACGCAGCAGCCGCGCTTTGCACGGTCCGGACCAGCCGGTCGAAGTCCTCGTCCTTCGTGATGCACGCGACCGCACCCGCGGCGAGCACCTCTCGGACCTCCTGCGCCGTGACCGACGCGCTCAAGCACACGACGCGGGTGCCAGGGTACGCGTCGAGCACCGCGCGCGTCGCCTCGGCACCGTTCAGGCCCGGCATTCGGTAGTCCATCAACACCACATCGGGCTTCAGCTCGGCGACGAGCGCCGGCGCGCTGTCACCCATGCTCACGCTCCCCACGACCTCGATCTCTTCGCGCAGGCCAAAGAGCAACTCGAGCGTCTCACGAAAGATGTCGTTGTCCTCGACCAGGATGACGCGGACCGGCGTCACTCGGCCGCCAGCAGGAGCGGGTAGTGCGGCTGTCCGCCCTGGTGCACATCGAGCTCGAGATCCGGATGCTGCGCCTCGAGCTCCGACAGGAGCCCTTCCAGCGACGGCGGATCTTCACCGGTGAGCAGCGTCAGGATCCCGCGCGGCTCGGCGAGCAACTGCTCGAGCACCGCGTGCACGACCTCGTCGAAGGTCTCACCGCCCGCGACGGGCTCACCGTTTGCGAGGCCGAGCCACTTGCCCTTACGCACCGAGACTCCGTTCAGCTGGATGTCGCGCGAGGCGATCGTGACGGCGCCGGTCGCGACTGCTTCGACGGCCTCGGCCATCGGCTCGAAGTTCGGCTCGGCGCCTTGCATCGGATCGAACGCGATCAGCGCAGCCAGCCCCGCCTGCAACGATCTCGTCGGGACAACGCGCACCTTCTTCGACGAATGATCTGCCGCTTGCTCGGCGCTCATGATCACGTTGCTGTTGTTCGGGAGGACGACCACTTCGGCTGCGGGAGCAGCCTCGATCGCGGCGACGAGGTCAGCGGTCGACGGGTTCATTGTGCGGCCGCCGTTGACGACGCGTGCGCCGCCGCTCTCGAACAACGCGCGGTTGCCGTCGCCGGACGCGACCGCGACCACGGCGCACACCGCTGCATGCTCGTCGGGCACAGCGTGCAGCAGGCGTGCTTCACGCTCTTGCGTCTGCGCGTGCATATTCGCGATCTCGACGCCTTCGACCGTGCCGCGAGCGACGCCGAGCGTGAGCGCGCGTCCTGGGTCGTCGGTGTGCACGTGGATCTTCAGCGCGGTGTGGTCGCCGACGACGAGCAACGAGTCGCCGAACTGCTCGAGCTCCTCCTCGAGCGCATCCGCGTCGAGCGCCTCGCCTTCGATCACGAACACGGTGCAGTAGCGGAAGCGTGAGAGCTCCTGATGGATCGAGTCGAGGCTGATCTCCTCCTCGAGCTCAGGCGGGTCGGGCAGCGCCTCGCCCGTGAGCGCGGCGTGCACGCCGCGCACGATCTCGACGAGCCCTGCGGCGCCGGCGTCGACGACACCCGCCTCCTTCAGCACCGGCAACATCTCGCGCGTCTTCACGACGGTTTCGTCGCCCGCAGCGATGATCGAACGGAGATCGGCCTGGCGCTCTGCTGCGTCGGCCATCGCACGGATCGCCGTGAGCATCGTGCCTTCGACCGGTTTCTTCACCGCACGGTACGCCGCCTCGCTCGCGGAGCGGAATGCCTTCGCGAGGTCGTCGCTGACGGCAAGTGAATCGGTCGCGCCGCGGATGATCTGCGACAGGATCACACCCGAGTTGCCGCGCGCGCCCATCAGCGCCGCGCGCGAGACCTCGTGCGCGAGTCCGGCACGATCGTCGGGGCCGTCTTTCTGCAGCGCCTCGTCGATCGCGCGTACGGTCAGCGTGAGGTTCGTGCCGGTGTCGCCGTCGGGCACGGGGTAGACGTTCAGGTCGTCGATCCGGCGGCGGTGCGCCTCGATCGAGAGGCGCGCTCCCGCGACGAGCTCGCGCATGCGCACGCGCAGGCTGAGTGGCTCAGTCGAGCCGGCGTCGCTCATGCGCTCGCCCGCACGCGCTGGATGACGACCTCGACGGCGGCGACGCGCAGGCCTGTGAGGCGGTCGACGTCGTAGGCAACCTGCGAGCGGATCGTCGATGCGACCTCGGCCAGGTTCAGGCCGTGCTCGATGACAACGTGCAGCTCGATCCGTAGCGCCTTCGCGTCGCCCTCGACGCTGATCCCCTCACGACGCAGGATGCGGCCGACGCGTGTGCCGGCCGAAAGCCCGACGACGCCGTAACAGGCGAGAGCGGTCGCAGCGACGATCTCCGCGACCGCGTCGCGGGAGATGGTCAGGCGACCGTGCTCGAGGTCCAGGGTGAGGTCATCCGCCACGGCGCGGATTAGACCTGAAAACCCGCTCGAGAGGTTGCTAAACGCTTGCGGCTAGGGCCTCCGGCGCGCTGCTGGGCGTGCGCCGCCGGAGGGACAGTGCTCCGCACGGCCCGTAAGGCGGCGTGCGTCCAGCGGCGCGAGGCAGCGGCGGAGCCGGGCTTGCCCCGGCGGGAGCCGTTGCCGGCCGGTGGCGCTAGACGGCTTTGATGACTTTGTTGCCCTTAAGGCAACGGGTGCAGACGTAGGCGCGCTGCGGGGAGCCCTTGAGCAGGATGCGAACACGCTGCAGGTTCGGGTCCCAGCGCCGCTTCGAGGCGACCATCGAGTGCGAGCGATGGTTACCGAACGACGGCTTCTTCCCACAGATTGCACAGATCTTCGACATTGCGGCTGGGATTGTAGCGACTAGGCGCGAGCACTTGCCCGGAGCCGGGCAAACAGGTCGGCCATCTCGAGGGCCGAGCGGACGGCGTCGGCCGCCTTCGGGATCCGGGCCTCGGCCTGTTCGACCGTGTCGACCGTGAGGACGCCGAACGAGACGGGCACCCCGGTCTCGATCCCGGCCAGCTGAAGGCCGGAGGCGCACTCCTGCGCGACGTAGTCGAAGTGCGGCGTCTCGCCCCGGACGACAGCGCCGAGCGCGACGATGCAGGCGTAGCGGCGCGTCTTCGCGAGTGCCATCGCAGCGAGCGGCAGCTCGAACGCCCCGGGGACCGGCATGACGGTGATCGCATCCTGCGAGACGCCGGCCTCGATCAGCGCGTCGAGCGCGACCCGGAGCATGCGGTTCGTCACGCCGCCGTTGAAGCGCGAGACGACGACACCGACGGAACGCCGGTTGCCGAGCGGTGTGCCCTCGAGCACGGTGAAGCCGGTCGGCACGTCGACCTCGCCGCGCACGTGCTCGACGCTCGACCCGTCGGTCGGGCTCTCCTCGATCACGGCGGACGACTCGGAGGCCGGCCACCCTTCGAACGGATCCTCGAGGCTCTCGTCCGTGTCCTCCGACACCTGGAGCTGTTCGGCCTCCGGCGCAGCGGGTGGATCGCTCAGTGGGGGAACGCGCGGCTGCTCGTCGTCGATCTCGGTCACTCTGCCTCCGGTTCGTATTCGAGGTTCTTCAAGTCTTGATGGTGCAAACGGTGTCCGAGCTTATCCCGCTTGGTTGCGAGATAGCGTTGGTTTTCGGTGTGAGGTGTCGTCTCGATTGGCACTTGCTCGACGACCGTCAGCCCGAACCCGTCGATGCCGATCAGCTTCTTCGGGTTGTTCGTGAGGATGCGCAGCGTCGTCAGGCCGAGGTCGGAGAGGATCTGGTTGCCGATCCCGTAGTCGCGCGCATCCGCGGGAAAGCCCAGCTCGAGGTTGGCCTCGACGGTGTCCAGCCCCTGCTCCTGCAGTTCGTAGGCCCGCAGCTTGTTGATCAGCCCGATCCCGCGGCCCTCCTGTGCCATGTAGAGCAGCACGCCCACGCCTTCGGCGTCGATCTGTGCGAGCGCCTGTTCCAGCTGTTCGCCGCAATCGCAACGCAGCGAGTGGAAGACGTCGCCGGTGAGGCATTCGGAGTGCACCCGGACGAGCACGTTCTCGGCGCCGTCAACGTTGCCCTTCACGAGCGCGACGTGCGTCTTGCCGTTCAGCTTTTCGCGGAACGCGACGGCGGTGAACTTGCCGAACTCCGTCGGCAGGCGAACGGACGCGCCCCGCTCGACGAGCTTCTCGTGCCTGCGCCGGTACTCGACAAGCTCGGCGACGGTGATCATCTTCAGGCCGTGCCGCTCGCAGTACGGAACGAGATCGTCGACGCGGGCCATCGTCCCGTCGTCGTTCATGATCTCGCAGATCACGCCGGATGGGTTCAGGCCGGCAAGGCGCGCAAGGTCGACGGCCGCCTCGGTCTGGCCGATGCGCTCGAGCACGCCGCCGCGCTTGGCGCGCAGCGGGAACACGTGGCCGGGCTGCACGAGATCGTGTGCCGTCGAGTCGGGATGGATCGCGACCTGGACCGTGCGGCTGCGATCGGCAGCTGAGATGCCGGTGGTGACGCCTTCGCGCGCTTCGACAGAGACCGTGAACGCGGTGCCGAGCGGCGCTTCGTTGTGATCGGTCATCGGGCGCAGCGCAAGCTCGTCGGCGCGCTCCTCGGTGAGGCACAGGCAGATCAGCCCGCGGGCGTGCGTCGCCATGAAGTTGATCGCCTCGGGCGTCGCGAACTGCGCGGCGATCGTCAGGTCGCCTTCGTTCTCGCGATCCTCGTCGTCGACCACGACGACCATGCGGCCTTCGCGGATCTCTTCGATCGCCTCTTCGACAGTGGCGAATCGTGTGGTCACAGCCATCAGTGAAGGCTAGCGATGGAGCAGCTTCTCGACGTATTTCGCCAGCACGTCGGCCTCGAGGTTCACGGGCTGTTCAGGAACGAGCTCCCCGAGCGTCGTCTCCTGCAGCGTGTGCGGGATCAAGGCGACCTCGAAGCCGGTCTCGTCCACGGCGGCGACCGTCAGGCTCGTGCCCTGGACGGCGATCGAGCCCTTGACGACGATGTATTTCAGAAGCTCTGCAGGCGCCTCGAAGCGCACCCGCTTGCCCCCGCCCTCCGGCACGACGCTCTCGACTGAACCGACGCCGTCGACGTGGCCTTGCACGTAATGGCCACCGAGCGGATCGCCGGCGCGCAGCGCGGGCTCCAGGTTGACCCTCGACCCGTGATCGAGGGTTCCGAGCGCCGTGCGGGCGAGCGTCTCGGGCACCGCGTCGAAACTTAGTGATGAGTCAACACAAGCGACGACGGTGAGGCAGACGCCGTCGATCGCGATCGAGTCGCCGAGCTCGACGCCCTGAGCGGTCTTCGGCGCATCAATCGTCAAACGACCGTCCACCATCGAGGCGACCGTGCCGACTTCCCTGACGAGACCGGTGAACACACCTCAAGGCTAGACGTTGACATCCGGCTCCCCCGGGAGGTGAATGCTCGTAGGGGACCGACAAGGAGGGGAGCAATGAGACGTTTCAAGGTGGTGGGCGCAGTGGCCCTGGTCGCAGCAGCCGTTGCCGCCGTCGCCTACGGCGCAGGTGCGCTGGCGAGCGATCCGATCAATGCCTGCGTTCAACGAGGGTCTGACCACGTCCGGATCCTGAGCGCAGGCGATTCCTGCACGCGGGCAGAGACGCCGCTCTCGTGGAACCGCGAGGGCCCGGCCGGGACTGCGGGAGCGGCCGGTCCGGCGGGAGCGACAGGCCCGTCGGGAGCGACAGGCCCGGCGGGTGCGACAGGCCCGGGAGGGGCGACGGGCCCGGCTGGGCCTGCGGGAGCCCAGGGTCCAACCGGCCCGCAAGGAGCACAAGGCCCGGCAGGCACCAGCGCAAGCGCGGCGGCCTACGAGCACGTGGCGAGCGTCACCCCCGTCACGGAGAACTTCCCGGTGAGCACCACCGTCGTGACGATGCACCTACCGGCGGGCTCGTACACGCTGAGCGCCTACCTCGAGGTGCTGCTGACCGACGGCGGCTCACCCGGGGTCTCACACGAGGTCGCCGACGGTCTTTGCCAGTTGTCGCCGAACATCGTCGGCGGTGACCACATCCAGAATCCGGGGGCCGGCGGGCTCGCGGGGGCACAGTTCGTCCAGGCGATCCAGCACGTGTCGCTCGGCGAGCTGGTTTCGCTGCCGGCGGGCGGCGACGTGGCGGTCGAGTGCTCGAGGTTCGGGGGAACCTTCAACGTTACGCACGCACAGCTCGACGCCGTCGAGGTCGGGAGCATCACGCGGCCGTAGACGTCACGAATGCCCGGCGCCCACGCGGCGCCGGGCGTTCTAATCGCCGTAGACGAGAGTCTCGACCGTCTCACGGACGAGCACTTCGAGCTGGCCGCGCTCGCCGGGCACGGCGGTGCCGAGCTCCACGAGCAGCTCGTTGACCGCGATCCGGCACCCGGGCGCGAGCTCGTCCGTGCCGATCTTCTGCACCTCGCGCAGCAGCTCGTCGTTCCCGAGCTGGCGGGTCAGCCAGTGACTGAGGTGCGTGACGAGTTGGTCGTCGGCGCGCTGGGATGGATCAGGGCTCGTGGACATAAGCTTGGAGAAGCACGTCCTCGCCCACCTGCCGGGATGCCAGACGGGTCAACGCGCGCGGTGAGGGTAGCGCAGGGGCGAACGCCGGCCCTTCGCCCCCGAGCACCGGCGCGACGAAGAGGAGCAGCTTGTCGACGAGATCGGCCTCGAAGAACGCGGCCGCGAGCGTCGGCCCGCCCTCGAGGAGAAGCGACTGGACGCCTTCGGCTGCGAGCGCGCGGAGCTCCTCCCCGAGCGGGCCGGTCCTCAGCTCCAGATCGACGCCGTCGGGGAGGGGCCCCCGTGAGAAGACGAGCCGCCGCGGCTGTCCGCGCGGCGTTTCGACGTCCCGCGCGTCAAGCCGGGGCCGGTCGGCGCGCGCCGTGCCGCCTCCGACCGCGACCGCGTCCACCCCGGCGCGCAACTCGTGCACGAGTCGCAGGCTCTCCGCACCGCTGATCCAGCGCCGGTCAGGCAGCGTGACGCGGCCGTCGAGGGTGACGGCGACCTTGTAGATCACGAACGGCCGTCGCTTCGTCACCCACGTGCGCCAGGCCTCGTTCAGGGCGCGCGCCTCGAACCAGTCGACGAACTCGACGTCGACACCGGCTGCGCGCAGACGCTCCTCCCCGCCCGCGGCCTCCGGGTTGGGATCGCGCGCGCCGAAGACGACCCGCTCGACGCCGGCAGCGACGATTGCGTCGGTGCACGGCGGCGTCGTGCCGTGATGTGCACAGGGCTCGAGCGTCACATACATCGTTGCGTCGCGCGCACGGTCGCCCGCAGCGTCGAGCGCGACTACCTCGGCGTGGCGGCCACCCGCTTCGGTCGCCCCCTCTCCGACGATTTCGCCGTCACGCACGATGACCGCGCCGACCGTCGGCTTCGGATGCGCGCGGCCGCCTGCCGCTTTAGCCAGCTCCAGCGCGCGCGAGATCGTTATTTCGCCGACTCCGTCGAGCCTACGTCGGTCACGCGAGCGCTTGCACCATCCGGCGGTACGCGCGCGGCAGATCCTCGCGCCCGAAGATCGCCGACGCGGCGACGAAGAGTGTCGCGCCCCGCGCGTACAGCTCTTTGATGTTGTCGGCGCTCACACCGCCGTCGACCTGGATCGCGATCTCATCGGGCAGCGCCTTGCGCAGCGTCTCGACGCGGTCGTAGGTCTCCTCCTGGAAAGGCTGCCCGGAGTACCCCGGATTGATCGCCATGCAGAGGACGATGTCTGCGTCGCCCACGACCGCAGCGACATCCTCGGGCTTCGTCTCGGGATTGAACGCCACGCCGACCTGCAATTCCTGCTCGCGCGCGGCGCGAATCGTCGCGGGGACGTCGTCGACTGCTTCGAAATGGAACGTCACGCTATCGCCACCCGCTTCGGCGAACTGCGCGAAGTGCTTGGCCGGGTTGTCGACCATCAGATGACAGTCGATCACCCCGCCGTAGCGGTGGATGATCGGCGCGATCGACTGCAGCACGATCGGGCCCATCGTGATCGGCTCGACGAAATGGCCGTCACCCGTGTCGAAGTGGAACACGCGACATTCGGAACGCAGGAGCGCCTCGAGCTGGTCGCCGAGGTGCGCGAAGTCTGCCCCATAGATCGACGGCTCGACTTCGATCGTGCGGATCCAGTCACGCCACGGCACGCAGGTCTCCGATCTTACGGTGTTCGCAAGCGAGCGATGAAGAACCCGCTCGTGTGATCCCGGTGCGGCATGGTCAAAAGGAACTCCGGCCGGGTCGGGTGCGCGTATTGCGGCCATTCCTCGGTGAGCGGCAGCACCTCGAGCCCGGAGGC
>JANMWB010000280.1:0-1555 GCA_031393705.1 Thermoleophilia bacterium
CCCGCTCATCGCGCACGTGCCCGACGAAGGCCGTGAACTCCGCCGACTCCTGCGGGTTCATCTCTGCCGTCGGCTCGTCGAGCAGCAGTAGCTGCGGATCCGTCGCGAGCGCGCGCGCAACCTCGAGGCGACGCTGGTCGCCGTACGGAAGATTCTTGGCCGTCGTCTGCCACTTGCGGCGCAGCCCCGTGTACTCGAGCAGCTCGAGTGCGCGCTCGCGGGCCTCCTTCTCCTCCCGCTTGACACCGGGTGTGCGCAGGATCGAGTTGAAGAGGTTGGCCTTGAGCCGCGTGTGCATGCCGACCAGGACGTTCTCCAGCGCGGTCATGTTCTGGAAGAGGCGAATGTTCTGGAACGTCCGGCCGATCCCGCGCGCGGTGATCGCGTGCGGCGGCTTGCCGGTCACGTCCTCGCCGAGCAGCATGACCGTTCCGGCCGTCGGCTTGTAGACGCCCGTCAGCATGTTGAAGAACGTCGTCTTGCCGGCGCCGTTCGGGCCGATCAGCGAGATCACCTTGCCGCGCGGCACGGTGAAGTCCACGTTGTTGACGGCGACGAGGCCACCGAACTCCTTGCGGATGCCCGTCGCGACGAGGAGGTTGTCGGGCTCGGTCATGCGTCGGCTCCTGCGTGCCGCGCGTCGTAGAGCGGGTCGTCGTGCACGCCTTCGTGCATCTCGGCGGCGACGCGTTTCGACGGGATCAGCCCCTCCGGTCGGAAGAGCATCACGACCAGGATGATCAAGCCGTAGATCCCGGAGGCATAGAGCGGCACGTCGAGGTTCGGATGCCAGCCGCCGACGTGCACGTTCGAGTTGATCCAGGCGCCGGTGTTGGCGAGCCCCTCACGATCGAGGTAGGCGAGGAACCCGGCGCCGACGATCACGCCCCAGATGTTCCCCATGCCGCCGAGGATGACCATGCAGAGGATGAACACCGAGATGTTGAAGAAAAAGTCACCCGGGAACGTCGCGCTCTTGAAGCTCGCGTAGTACGCGCCCGCGACGCCGCCGAAGAACGCGCCCGTCGCGTACGCCCACGTCTTCGTCCGCATCAGCGGCACACCCATCGCGGCGGCGGCGGTCTCGTCCTCGCGGATCGCGATCCACGCACGCCCGAGGCGCGAGTACTGAAGGCGCAGCGAGCAGAACACCGTCACCAGGAGCAGGACGATCGCGGTCCAGAAGAAGACGTCCGTCGACTGCAACTGGTGCCCCAGATAGTGGGCGTTGCAGCACTGCAGGTAGTTCGACGGCAGGAAGCCCCCGGTGGCATGCGAGATGCGGTTCCCGAAGCCGAGCGAGTCGAGCGGAGTGATCCCGTTCGGGCCGTTCGTCAGATTGAAGCCGGTGCCGAAGAAGTTGTCGCCGTTGCGTGCAATCTGCGGCAGGATCTCGCCGAAGCCGAGCGTCACGATCGCGAGATAGTCGCCGCGCAGGCGCAGCGTTGGCAGGCCGATCACGATCCCCGCGAACGCAGTCACCACGCCCGCGAGCGGCAACAGAAGCCAGACCGAGACATGGAGGCCCGGCAGGTCGCCGGTGATCCCGACCGCA
>JANMWB010000025.1:0-2113 GCA_031393705.1 Thermoleophilia bacterium
AAGATCGGAATTCACGACTACGACACCAAGAAAGGCCACGTCGCGCGCTTCTTGAACCAGCGCGCGAAGGTCAAGGTGACGATCATGTTCCGGGGCCGCGAGCGCGAGCATCCGGATCGCGGGCGCGACTTGCTGATGCGCCTCGCGGATGACGTCAAGGAGATCGGCCTGATCGAGACACAACCGCTTCTCGAAGGGCGGAACATGACGATGGTGCTCGGCCCAACAAAGAACGCAGGAGTCAAACGAGATGCCGAAACAGAAGACACACTCAACAGCGAAGAAGAAGTTCCGGGTGACGGGAACGGGGAAGTTGCTGCGGCGGAGCCAGATGTCGGGCAACCTCATCAACAAGTCGCCGAAGCAGAAGCGCCAGTTCAGTAAGGACCAGCCGGTCGATCCCGCGAACGAGAAGACCGTCGCGCGCATGCTGGGACGGAGGTAACCGATGGCACGCGTCAAGCGTTCACTCCACGCGCGCAAAAAGCGCCGCAAGGTAATCGAGCAAGCCTCCGGGTACTGGGGGCTCAAGAACTCGAACTACACGTACGCCAAGGAGCAGGTCGAGCGTTCGCTCGTCTACGCCTATCGCGACCGCAAGGTGCGGAAGCGTGAGTTCCGGAAGCTCTGGATCATGCGCATCAACGCAGGTGCTCGTGCCAACGGGCTCTCGTACAACCAGTTCATCGCGGGTCTGAAGGCGGCCGAGATCGAGCTCGACCGGAAGGTGCTCGCGGATCTCGCGGTCGTCGATCCGGCGAAGTTCGGCGAGATCGTCGAGCAGGCCAAGTCGGCGCTCGCCACGGCGAGATAACCCGCGCGGCGGAGATCTTCCGCCGGCAGGCCGCCTACTGCGACGGTCGCTCACCGCTGTACGCAGAACTCTGTCGTCGGCTCGCGGAGGATCCGCGGGTCGGCGACGTTGCTGCTGATCTCGCCTGGGACTTTCCGCTGCGGCTGCTCGGTGGGCTGCACTACCTCGTGCTGGCGGGCCAGGCGTCGTGGGACGACATCGGCGGCGCGCTCGAGCGGCACCGAGACTTCCTCGCGCGCTGGACCGGAGAGCAAGACGTCCAGACGAACGAGGTGCAGCGTGCGTGGGCGCTACTCCCGGGGTTCCTCTCGCTTTCCGATGGACGCCCGTTCGATCTGCTCGAGCTCGGGCCCTCGGCGGGACTCAACCTGATGTGGGACCGCTACCGGTACCGCTACAAGACGGGAGCGTGGGGGACGGGCGCGCTGGAGTTGGCAGGCGACGATCGCGATCCGCCCCCCGCAGAGCTTTTCGCGCGCGGCGTCTCGGTCGCGCGCCGCCGCGGGATCGATCTCAATCCGGTTGACGTAACGACCGATCACGGCGCGCGGCTGCTGCAGTCGTTCGTCTGGGCCGACCAGACCGAGCGCCTCGAGCGACTGCGCCGCGCGATCGAAACGGTGCGCGAAGATCCGCCGGAGCTGATGCGCGGCGATTACGTGGAATCCCTCCCTGCGCTTCTTAACGACCGGTGCGAGGGGACGCAACTCGTCGTCTTCCAGACCGCCTCGACGATGTACCTCGACCAGGGGGCGCTTGCAAAGGTGCGCGAGGCTCTCCACAACGCGGCGCGCGCGGAGCCGCTCGTGTATCTGACGACCGGCCGCGCTCCCGACGACGACGGCTTCGCGCTCGAGGTCGAGCGCTATCCCGACGGTCGCAGCACGCGGCTGGCGGTCTTCGACTTCCACGGCGAATGGCTGGACTGGGGACGATGATCGCGTCGCGCGACAACGAGCGGCTGAAGCTCGTCCGCAAGCTGCACGACAAGAGCTGGCGCGACAAGCTTGGGCTCTTCTTCGTCGAGGGCGAGGACGCAATCGAGGCGGCGACGGCCGAGCCGGTCGATCTGCTGCGCGCCGGCGAGGACGTCGACCCGAAGCTGCTGGCGGAGGTCGCTTCCGCGCCGCATCCGCCGCGCGTGATCGGGGTCTACCGCCGCGAGGACCTGCCGCAGTGGGAGGAGCGTCCCGTCACGCTCGCGCTCTGGAAGCTCGCCGATCCCGGCAACGTCGGGACGCTGATCCGTACCGCCGACGCGTTCGGCGCCGCCGTGGCGCTGTCGGACGGCTGCGCCGA
>JANMWB010000026.1:0-20799 GCA_031393705.1 Thermoleophilia bacterium
ATGTTCCCGCGCGGCATCCCGGTCGGAACGGTGACGAGCCAGAGCAGCAACGACGTCAACCCGTTCATCAACATCCAGGTGAAACCGCTCGTCGACTTCTCGTCGCTGCAATCGGTGATCGTCCTGGTCCCTAAGTGAGCCTCACCCGATGAACGGCACTAAGGCAGCACTCGTTCTCTTCGTCGCCGCGCTGTTTCAGCTCTCGGTGCTGACCGAGTACCGCCAGTTCCGCACCGCGAGCATCGTGCTCGTCGCCCTTCTCTCGATTGCGTTGCTCCGCGGTTCCGTCTTCGGCGCGATCGCCGGTTTCGGCACGGGACTGCTGCTCGACACCGCGACCCTCGGAACGCTCGGCATCACATCGCTCTTGCTGACCGTGTTCGGGTTCTGGATCGGGCGTTACGGCGAGACGACCGCGCGCGACCGCTTCCACGCCCCGTTTCTCTCCGTCGCCGTCGTCACCGGCCTCTACGCGTTCGGCCTCGTCGGGTTGCAGTTCGTGCTCGGTCAGCCTGCGCCGGCCGGCCTCGTCGCGCGCGGACTGCCGCTCGCGTTGCTCTTGAACCTCGTGCTGACGTTGCCCGTGTACGCGCTGATCCGGCGCCTGTTCCCGCCGCTCGAGCTCGGTGACCGCGTGCGTGAGGTGCGCCTGCTTGGCTAGCTGGACTGGTAAAAATCCTGCGCGTCCCGGCCGCTTCCTCCCCGGCGATCCCCGCGTTGAGGAGCCCTATCGCCTCACGCCGCAGCTCGCGTTCCGCGTCGCGATCCTTGCCTTCCTCGCCCTGACGGTGTTCGCGGTGCTGTTCCTCAGGCTCTGGGCGCTCCAGGTGCTCTCCGGCGACAAGTACCTCGCCGTCGCGAACGACAACCGCGTGCGCACGCTGCACCTCGAGGCGCCGCGCGGCCCCGTGCTCGATCGCAACGGCAACGTGCTGGTCGAGAACGTGCCGGGCACGCGGGTCGAGCTCTGGCCTGCCGACCTGCCGAAGACCTGGCCGGCTCAGCGCCGCGAGCTGAAAGGCCTCTCGGACGTCACCGGCGTCCCGCTGAAGGAGATCCTGACGCAGCTGAGCCGTCACGCCCTCGACCCGCTCACTCCGATCCTTGTGCAGCGAGGCCTGCGCCAGGACCAGATCCTCTACCTCCGCGAGCACGACGCGGAGTTCCCCGGTGTGCGCCTCGCGCATAGCTGGCTGCGCAAGTACCCGTACCAGTCGCTCGGCGCGCAGGTGCTCGGCTACGTCGGTCAGATCACCGGCGACGAGTACAAGACGATGCAGAAGCGCGGGTATCAGCCGACCGACTCGGTCGGCCAGGCCGGGATCGAGGCGACCTACGACACCTACCTGCGCGGCAAGGACGGCAAGGCGCAGCTCACCGTCGATTCGCGCGGCATCCCGAAGGGCGCCCTCGTGCCCCTTTCCAACCCGACGCCCGGCCAGGCCCTACGGCTGACGATCGACATCGGGCTGCAACGCGCGGCCGAGCGGGCGCTCGTCTACGGGATCCAGCGCGCGCACGACGCGAGCTACGCGCACGCGAACGGCGGCGCGATCGTTGCGATGGACCCGCGGAACGGCGCGATTCTCGCGATGGCGTCGTACCCGACGTATCAACCGTCGATCTTCGTCGGCCACAAGGACGCGCAGAAGCTCGCGCCGCTGCTCAATCCGAAGGTCGCCGACGCAGCGAACCACCCGGGCATCAACCGCGCGATCGATGCCTCGTATCCACCGGGCTCGACGTTCAAGCCGGTGACGGCGCTCGCTGCGATGCAGGAGCACCTCGTGACGCCGTTTGAGCCATTGCAGTGCTCGCCGGTGTACACCGCCTA
This sequence comes from Thermoleophilia bacterium, assembly GCA_031393705.1. Taxonomy (GTDB): domain Bacteria; phylum Actinomycetota; class Thermoleophilia; order Gaiellales; family Gaiellaceae; genus PALSA-600. Next base: position 1,835 of record JANMWB010000026.1, read on the forward strand.
CAAGCAACCGTTCCTGAACTGGACGCCGCTGATCAACCAGTCGATGACCTTGACGACTGCGCTCGCCGAGTCGTGCGACACCTACTTCTATGAGCTCGGACGCCGCTTCTACGTGTTGCAATCGGACCGCGGGCATCCGCTTCAGGGCTGGGCGCATCGCTTTGGGCTCGGCGACAAGACGGGAGTCGACATCGGCCCGGAGGTCTCCGGCCTGATCCCGACACCGGAGTGGCGGTGCAAGGCCTACGGCGGCCCTCCGTGCTCCGGTTACGTCGACCGCATCTGGAAGCCGGGCTACTCGATCCAGATGGCGATCGGCCAGGGACAGATCCTCGTGACTCCCCTGCAGATGACGCGCCTCTTTGCGCTGATCGCGAACGGGGGCAAGCTCGTGACGCCGCATATCTCAGACGACATCGAGATCCCGGGCACCAAGAAACAGCCCGCGCGCGTGTTGCGGCGCTTCGGTGCGCAGTCGCCGCAGCCGAGTGGCGTCGACCCGACCGCGCTGAGTTACGTGCAACGCGGTCTCGACGAGGCGACGCATTCGCCGATCGGCACGTCCTCCGGCGTCTTCGGCAACTTCCCGATCGACATCGCCGGCAAGACGGGCAGCGCCGAGAAGCTCGTCAAGCTGCCGGGCTTCCCGTACCCGTCGAACCAGACGCAGTCCTGGTGGTGCGGCTACGGGCCGTACAACCAGCCGACGATCGTCGTCTGCGCGCTAATCGAGAACGGCGGCCACGGCGGCACGTCGGCTGCGCCCGCGGCGTTGAAGGTGTTCGAGCACTACTTCGGTAAGAACGGTCAACTCACGACCCACGTCTCCGACTGATGACGATCGAAGCCGTCGACCGGAGATCACGCGGGCTGCGCCCTCATCGCCACGCGGAAGCCGTCGGGCTCGGCGGCGTCCTGCGCCGGCTCGACTGGCTGCTCCTCGCCGCCCTCGCCTCGACCGCCGGATACGGGCTCTGGGCAATCGACGGGATCACGATGCACGACGCGGGCGGCTCGTCGATGGCACGCCAGACGCTCTACGTCTTCGTCGGCGGCCTGCTCTTCCTCGGCGCGCTGTTCGTCGATCCCGACACCTACCGGCGCCTCTGGCGGCCCGTCTACTTCGGGACACTCGGGCTGATGGTGTTCGTGCTGGCGGCCGGCGCCGCGACGCGCGGCTCGAAGCGCTGGGTGGACGTCGGCTTCTTCAAGTTCCAGCCGTCGGAATTCGGCAAGGTGCTGTTCGTCCTCGCGCTCGCGGGTCTCCTCGCAGAGCGCTCGCGGTCGGTCGCCTCGGCGCGCGCGACGCTCACCGCCCTCGGCTACGGCGTCGTGCCGATCCTGCTCGTGTTCGTCCAGCCGGACATCGGCACCGCGCTCGTCTACACCTCGGCGCTCGGCGCGTTGCTCTTCGTTGCGGGCATCCGCTGGTGGCACCTCGGCGCGCTGGTGGCGGCGACGGTCCTCACCGCGCTCGCGGTTCTCTGGCTGCTCCCCGCCGCGGGGATCAACGTGCTCAAGCCTTACCAGGCTGCGCGCCTGACCGGGTTCACGCATCCGGGCAACGACCCGCGAGGCGCGACGTACAACCTGCGTCAGTCGATCACCGCCGTCGGCGCCGGCGGTCTGCGTGGGCGCGGTGTCATCGGCGCGACCCAGACGCGGCTCAACTACCTCCCCGAGCACGCGACCGACTTTGCATTTGCCTCGCTCGCCGAGGAGCGCGGCTTCTTCGGCGCGTCGATCCTGCTGCTGCTCTATCTGCTGATCGTCTGGCGCGCGCTGAAGATCGTCGCGAACGCGCGCGACATGTACACCGCGATCGTGGCCGGCGGGATCGCCTTCATGTTCATGTTCCAGGTGTTCGTCAACGCTGCGATGACGATGGGGATCGCGCCGATTACCGGTATCCCATTGCCGTTCGTCTCGGTCGGCGGGTCGTCGATGATCACGAACTTCCTTGCGATCGGGATCCTCCAAGCGATTCACTTGCGGCGGCCGGGACGGCGGCGCGCGTGAGCAGCATGAGCAAGCTTGGGCCGATGGCGATCTTCTCGCTCGTGCGCGAGGTGCGGCGTGGGAGCGGCGACCAGCGCCCGCTCGCGGTCGCCGGGGCGCGCGAGCTGCTGCCGATCATCGCCCGGCAGCTGCGCGAGGGCGGAGATCCGAGCGCGGTCGTCGAGGGCCGGGTGGAGAACGCCGCGGTGCTCGTGTGGGTTGGCCCGCCGGACGAGGACGCGCTGCGCGCCGCCAACCGGGCGGGCGTGCCGATCGTCGCAGTCACCGACGGGGACGAGGTGCCGTACGTCCTCGCCACGGACATCGTCCACGTGCCTCCGGGCCAGGGCTTCCCGGTCGACGCGATTGCGCAAGCCGTCGCGCGCAAGCTTGGCGAGAACGGCACGGCGCTCGCCGCGCGTCTGCCGACGCTCCGCCGTGCAGTCTGTGACGAGCTGATTCGCTCATTTTCGAAGAAGAACGCGATCGTCGCCGCGGCCGTGTTCATCCCCGGCGTCGACCTGCCGGTGCTGACGCTGAACCAGGCACGGCTCGTTCTGCGCATCGCCCTCGCCTACGGCCAGGAGATCGACAGGGACCGTGCGCTCGAGTTGCTCGGGGTCGTCGGTCTCGGCTTTGGCATGCGCACGGTCGCGCGCGAGCTGCTCGACCTCGTCCCGGTCGCCGGCTGGGCCGTCAAGGGCGCCGTCGCCTACACCGGCACGAAAGCAATCGGTGAAGCTGCCGTGCGCTACTTCGAAGCGCGCTCGTAGAGGCTTGAGGTGGAACTGCGTGCCCGTGGGGATGGCTCAGACCAAGCAGCGAGATGCGCCGCGTCTGAGCCACCATCCGCGCGTGCGCGTGCGTTTCACCTCAAGCCTCTAGTCCGTCCGGTCCAGGTCCTAGGCTCTCCTCATCGACTGGAGGTGACGCTCGCATGGCTCTGACCGGACACCAGGAAGCAACCGAGCTCTTGCTGATCGAGGAAGCGGACGCCTGGTTCGAGTACCTCGAGGCGACGCGTGGCCAGTCCGCGCTCCGCTACGTCGAGGTCGAGCCGTGGGCCTGGGCACGCCTGTCGCAGCGCCTGCGGGCGATCCGCACCCGGCGTTCCAAGCTCCGCCCGGCCGTCGAAGCCGCATAGGCGCCAAAAACCCCTGCTGTTAGCGGCATCGGCAACCGCTGGTACCCTGCGGGTAGGCCTATGCCAAGGCTTTTCACACCCACATGCGACGCGCGCCCGCTGACTACGGCGCGGCTGCGCGCGCACTCATCACAGGAGAGATCGTTTGCCACTGCCCTGGTTCCGGCGCAAGAAGCCGGAAGATATGGCGCCGCTCACGCGCGCCACGGAGACACCCGAACGTAAACCGCTGACCGTCGACACGCCTGCTTCCGGGCAAAGCGACGACGGACAATCGAGCACCGGCACGTCAGCGAACAAGCGTCGCCGCGGAACACGCGGCGGTCGTAACCGCAAGAAGTCCACCGCCGCCGGCAGCACTGCGAGCGCCACTGCGCCTGCTGCCGAAGGTCGTGCAGAAGGCCGTACGCCTGCGAAGAAGACGGGCGAGCGCAAGACGCGCACGTCCTCGTCGTCGCAGTCCCGCCGCCGCACACCGCCCAAGCGGGCGCCGCTGCCGAAGGCGAAGCGCGAGCTCGTCATCTCGGTCGACGCCGGCGAGAAGCGGGTGGCCGTCCTCGAGGACGACCAGGTCGCGGAGGTCTACCTCGAGCGGCCCGAGCGCCGCTCGATCGCCGGGAACATCTACCTCGGCGTCGTCGACAACGTCCTGCCCGGCATGGAGGCGGCGTTCGTCGAGATCGGCCTGGAGAAGAACGGCTTCCTCTACGTCGACGAGATCATCGGCCCCGAGCTCGAGGGCGCCCGGAGCAAGTCGGCTCGCAAGATCACCGACTTGATTCAGCGCGGCGAGAAGATTCTCGTGCAGGCCGTCAAGGACCCGATGAAGACGAAGGGCGCGCGGCTCACGACCGAGATCTCGCTGCCCGGACGCTTCGTCGTCTACGTGCCGCACGGTGAGGGCCTCGGCGTTTCGCGCCGGCTCGAGGACGACGAGCGCAATCGTCTCAAGGCGATCCTCAAGGTGTATGCGCCCAAAAAGGGCGGCGTGATCGTACGCACGGCGGCCGAGGGCGCATCGGCGGAGGACATCGAGCGCGACCTCGACTTCCTGCAGCGCCTCTGGAAATCGATCGAGGCGAAGGCGAACGATGCGAAACCGCCGTCGCTCATCTACCAGGAGTCGGAATTGCCGCTGCGCGTCGTGCGCGACCTGTTCACCGGCGACTTCGAACGGTTGCTCGTCGACCACGACCGCACCTACAAGCGCATCGTCGGCTACCTCAAGAAGACGTCGCCGCATATGGCGGACCGTGTCACGCGGTACAAGGAGCGCGAGCCGCTGATGGAGGCGTATGGCGTCGAGCAGCAGATCAAGTCGACGCTCAGCCGGCGCGTTGATCTGCCCTCGGGCGGCTACCTGATCTTCGACTACGCCGAGGCGTTCACCGTCATTGACGTCAACACGGGGCGCTTCGTCGGCTCCCGCTCGAAGAAGTCGGGCGGCCGGCTCGAGGACACGATCACGAAGAACAACCTCGAGGCAGTGAAAGAAGTCGTCCGCCAGCTTCGGCTGCGCGACATCGGCGGGATCATCGTCATCGACTTCATCGACATGGCGAGCCCGAAGAACCGGGCCACCGTCGAGCAGGCGCTCGGCGAGGAGCTCGAACGCGACCGCACGAAGACCTACGTCGTCGAGATCTCGCCGCTCGGCCTCGTCGAGATGACGCGCCAGAACGTCACCGACGGACCGCGCGAGATCATGACCAAGAAGTGCCCGACCTGCGGCGGCGACGGGATCGTCGTCTCCGAGCACACCGCCGCCGTCGACGTCGAGCGTCGCCTGCGGTCGCTCGTCACGCCTGGCTCGCGCGACAAGGCCTTCAAGGTGGAGGTCGCCGCCAAGGTTGCGAATCTCGTCGTCGGCCCCGGCGGCTCACGCCTGCGCGAGCTCGAGGAGACGACGAAGCGCCGTTTCTTCCTCGTCGGGAAGGACGGGGAGCATCTCGACCATTTCCGCGTGCTCGACCAGGGCACGCTCGAGAAGGTCGCACCCAAGCTGCCGTTCGACGTCGGTGCAGAGATCGAGGTCAAGCTCGGCGAGATCGACAAGTACGACGCGCGCGCCGGTGCCGGCAAGGTCGACGAGGTCGACGTGATCGTCGGCGACGCGGCCAAGCTCGTCGGCAAGAAGGTCAAGGTTCGGGTGACCGCCGTCACCGAGGACACCGCCTGGGCCGAGCTCCTGACGCCGGTCGAGCCGGTGGATGAGCCGTTGACCGCAGAGGCCGAGGCCGAGAAGCCCACCCGCGTCAAGCGACCGTCGTCGCGCAAGAAGGACGACGGCGCCGAGGTCGTGGACGGCGAGGCAGAAGATCTCGAGGACGAGTACGAAGACGAGGACGAACCGGAGGACGCCGTCGCGGAGGCGCCCGCTGAGGGTGAAACGCCGGCCGACGGCGACGCGCCCGTCACGCCGAAGAAGCGCACGCGGCGCGGCTCGCGTGGCGGTCGGAATCGCAAGAAGAAGACCGCCAGCGCGACCGGAACGGGCGGCGCGATCGCGGCCGCCTCCACGAACGGTGGCGAGGTCCAAGAGGTGTCAGACACCGCGGTTCCCGCCGAGGCTGTGGAGACAGACGAGCCCGAGCAGAGCGACGAGCCTGCCGGCCCGGTGATCCACGTCCCGGGCCGCGATCTCGGCACCGAGGACGGCGACGCGCCGGCACCGGTGAAGAAGAAGACGCGCCGCGGCTCACGCGGCGGCAAGAACCGCAAGAAGAAGACGGCTGCGGCGACCGGCGTCGGCGTGGCGCTCGCAACGGAGGCCGTGGCGAACGCTGAGCTCGAGGTCGAGCCGGAGCCCGAGGAGTCCACGGTTGCGGTCGAGGAAGCTCCGGTCGAGGAGGGCGCTGCGCCCGAGGCTCCCGTCGAGGAGACGGCTGCCGAGGAGCCCGCCCCCGAGCCGAAGCCCGAGGAGCCCTCGCAGAACGGCGACGGCGACTGGGGCTACACCCCGATGAGCCAGTGGGGGATCGACGAGTAGCTAGACAGCCCAGGGTCGGACTCGCTACACTTCCGACGCTTCGCGGGCCCTGTGCCTGCGAATTTTCTCCGTATGGACTACGCAATCATCAAGCTTGGTGGCAAGCAATATCGCGTCCGCGAGGGCGAGTACATCGTCGTGGACCGGGTCAAGTTCGATGAGGGCGCGACGTTCAAGCCGGACGTTCTTCTTGGTGACTCGGGCGTGACGGTGACGGCCACGGTGCTCGAGCACGGTCGCGGGCCGAAGATTCGGATCGGCAAGTACAAGAAGCGCACCGGCTACAAGCGCCACAACGGCTTCCGCGCCGCGACCTCGCGCGTCGAGTTCTCGCTCGGTGCCGCATCGAAGCGTGCAGCGGCCAAGAAGACCGAGGCCGCCGCCGCTCCCAAGGAAGCAGCGCCGAAGGTGACCGCGCCCAAGGCTGCGGGACCCAAGACCGAGGCTGCGCATGTGCAGCCGGCTGCTGACGATCACGTCAAGGGCATGCCGAGCGGGTACGAGGAGCTGACGGTCGCGCAGGTTTCGGAGGGTGCAAAGACCTGGAACCGCCCGATGCTCGAGGCGGCTCTGACCTACGAGCAGGCTCACGCAGCGCGCAAGGGCGCGATCTCGGCGCTCGAGTCTGCGCTCAAGTCGAAAGAAGAGGACTGAGTGCTCCTCCAGCAAATACCTGTCGGCTTCTCGCCCGCGATCACGCGGCGCGCTGCCGCGTCCTCGGTCGTGCCGATAAGAACCCCTATCGACCCGACCTGCGTCCTTGCATTGCTTGGTGCTCACGACCGAGAATCTCGACAACATTCACTGGAGAAGCACTAAATGGCACATAAGAAGGGCCTCGGCTCCTCGAAGAACGGCCGCGACTCGAATCCCAAGTACCTCGGGGTGAAGATGTTCGAGGGCCAGACGGCGAACCCGGGCAACATCATCGTGCGCCAGCGCGGGACGAAGTTCCGCCCAGGCCCCGGCACGCTGCTCGGTCGCGATCACACGATCTTCGCGATCCGCCCCGGCACGGTCTTCTTCCGCCGGAGCGGCGAGCGCCGTTTCGTGTCGGTCGTCGACGAGCCGACGCCGCCGCAGTCCGCCTAACAGCGGTCCGTCCCACCGTCCGCCCGACCATGGGCGCTACCGTTCGTGCGTGTTCAGTGATCGCGCGACCATTCACGTTCAGGCCGGTAAGGGCGGCGACGGCGGCATGAGCTTCCGCCGCGAGAAGTTCGTCCCCAAGGGCGGCCCGGACGGCGGTGACGGCGGAAACGGCGGCGACGTCGTGCTGGTTGCCGACCCTTCGCTCCGCGATCTGTCCTCGCTGCAACGGCGCCGCGTGATCAAGGCAACGCGCGGCGGCAACGGCACGGGCGCACGCAAACACGGCGCAGACGGCGAGGACGTCGAACTGCACGTCCCGGTCGGGACGCAGGTGTTCACCGACGACGGCGACCTGGTCGCCGACCTGGCGCATCCCGGCGCGCGCGTCGTGCTCGCCAGCGGCGGGCACGGCGGGCGCGGCAACACGCGCTTCGTCTCGTCGACGCGGCAGGTCCCGAAATTCGCCGAGGTCGGTCCGCCCGGTGATGAACGCGATCTCGAACTGCATCTCAAGCTACTCGCGGACGCGGCGCTCGTCGGCCTGCCGAACGCCGGCAAGTCGTCGCTGCTCTCGCGCATCTCGAACGCGACGCCCAAGGTCGCGGACTACCCGTTCACGACGCTCCAGCCGATCCTCGGCACCACCGAGGCGCCGGACGGCCGGCAGCTCGTGGTCGCGGACGTGCCGGGGCTGATCGAGGGTGCGAGCGAAGGCATCGGGCTTGGCCACGAGTTCCTCGCGCACCTCGAACGAGCGCGCATGCTCGTGCACGTGATCGATGCGTCGCTTCCGGTGGAGGAGCAGTGGCGCACGATCGACGCCGAGCTCGCGGCGTACGGCGCCGGTCTCGATGAGTTGCAACAGATCGTCGTCCTGAACAAGATCGACCTCGAGCCGGAGCCGGAGTTCACGATCGACGACGCGCGCGTGATTGCCATCTTCAAGCTGTCGTGTGCAACCGGCGAAGGGCTCGCGGACTTTCGACGGCGCCTGTTCACGCTGGTGCCGGAGCCGGAGCTCGAGGAGCGCGGAGAGGACGAGCTTGCGGACTACCTCGTCTATCGCCCGGAGTCGAAAGGGCGCGGGTGGCGGCTGCTCCGCACCGAGGGCGGCTTCCGCGTCGTGGGCACGCCGCCGTCGGAGGCGGCGCTGGAGCGTGCGCTGCGCGCGGCGGGCGCGAAGGACGGTGCGACGGTCGAGATCGACGACGAGGAGTTCGAGCTCGCTTGAGTATCGGCCTCTACGGCGGGTCGTTTGACCCGCCGCACCGCGGCCACGTCGAACTGGCGCGCCGCGCGAAGGAGGAGCTCGGTCTCGGCCCGCTGCTCGTGCTCGTCTCCGCCGACCCCGGCCACAAGCACGTCGACACCCCGGCCGATGTGCGGTTACGACTCGCGCAGGCTGCGTTCCCGGGCGACGAGGTGCTGCTCGACGAGTACCCGCGCACGATCGACCTGCTGCGCGCACACCCGGAATGGAACGAGCCCGTCTTCCTGATCGGCGCCGATCAGTTCCGCAGCTTCCTCTCGTGGAAGGAGCCGGACGAGGTGCTGCGCCTCGCCCGGCTCGCGGTCGCGACCAGGCCCGGGTTCCCACGTGACGAGCTCGAACCGGTGCTCTCGCAGCTCGAGCATCCGGACCGCGTTCTTTTCTTCGAGATCGAACCGACCCCGGTTGCCTCGCGGGAGCTCCGCGAGCGTGTGGCCGCCGGGGGAGAGGTCGGCCCGGAAGTACCGGCCGCGGTCGGAGACCTGATCCGCTCCGAGAGCCTCTACCGCGGCTAGAGACGGCTACACTGCCCCTCGCTTGACTCCACTCGAACAAGCACGCCGGATCGCGGCGCTCGTCCAGGACAAGCTTGGCCGCGACGTCGTCATTCTCGATATGCAGCCCGTCTGCGCTTACACCGACTACTTCGTCGTGGTCACCGGTGGGAACGCGCGCCAGACGAAGGGCATCTTCGACGAGGTCCACGGCCGGCTGAAGCAGGAGCACGATCTGCTCCCGCGCGTCGTCGACGGCGTCGCCGAAGCGACCTGGATCGTCGCCGACTACAACGACGTCGTACTCCACGTCTTCACCCCCGAGGCGCGGGCGTACTACCGCCTCGAGGAACTGTGGGACGACGTCCCGCACGAGACGGTCGAAGCAGCCACCGCCTAAACGGACACGTTGCCTTTGGCGGCAACAGTCCGTCCGGTTGGCCGCATAGAATGTTGTCCATGTTGACGACCGATCAGAAGGGCGCAATTGCAGAGCAGGCGATCGCACTAGAGGCGATGCGAAACGGGATTGGCGTGTTTAGGCCGCTCGGCGACGAGCGATACGACTTGATCTTCGACTTGGGCTCTCGCTTGATGCGGATCCAGTGCAAGTGAGCCGCTCGGATGGGCGAAGTGGTCGTGATCCGAACCCGTCGAGCGCGACGCGGTCCTGAGGGCTTGATCTACCGCTACTACGAGCCCGACGAGATTGACGCCGTCGCGGCTTACTGCCCGGACACCGAGCGTTGCTACCTCCTTCCGCATGAGCTTTCGGTCGGCCGAGCTGCAGTGCAACTCCGGCTCTCGCCGACGCGAAACAACCAGGCAACGGGCATCCAGTGGGCGCGGGATTACGAGTTCGGAGCTACACTGAAAGCACTCCTCGGGCCCATAGCTCAGCTGGGAGAGCATCTGCATGGCATGCAGAAGGCCGTCGGTTCGAGCCCGACTGGGTCCACCTGAAAGGCCTCCGCAAGGAGGCCTTTTTCTTTCTCTCATCCTCACGGATGACGACGCCGTACTCCTCGCGGCCGATTTCGCAATCTCAGATGTAGATCTCCCCCGTTCGGCATCAACTTCCTTTCGCGCGCGCCGTTTTAACTCGCCGACACCACTCGACAGGAGGGCGCCCCTTTGGTCAGGCAGCGCGCCTCCGCTGAAAGGACAGGCGAATGCGGCCCAAGAAGCTCGGAACCGCGGTCGTCGTGCTGCTTGCAACTCTCTGCATTGCGGGTGCGGCAACTGCCAAGACGGCCAAGACCGGCGGAACGCTCAACGTCGATCTGACCACGGACCTCGACTACACCGATCCGGCGCTCAGCTACCTCTCGACAGGGTGGGAGCTGGAGTATGCGACGTGCCTCAAGCTCATGAACTACCCGGACGGGATGGGCCCGAAGACGAGCCAGCTCGTCCCCGAGGCAGCTGCCGGATTCCCGAAGGTCTCGAACAACGGGAAGACGTACGACTTCACCGTCTCGACCGGCTTCACGAAGTTCTCCGACGGCACCCCGGTGACCGCGGCGTCTTTCAAGGCTGCATTCGACCGCAACGCGGACCCGAAGATGCAGTCGCCGGCGGGGGCGTTCATGTCGGACGTCGTCGGCGCGGCAACGAGCCCGGTCTCGGGCGTCAAGGCAAGCGGCAAGCACCTCGTCGTCACGCTGACGAAAGCGTCGCCGGACTTCCTCGCACGCGTTGCGATGCCGTTCTTCTGTGCGATCCCGGCGAACCTGCCGCACGATCCGAACGGTGTGCTGACGCCGCCGGCCGCAGGCCCGTACTACGTCGCGAGTCGTGTGCCGAATAAGTCGATCCTGTTGAAGACGAACCCCTACTACAAGGGCAAGCGTCCGCACAACCCGACGCAGATCAACTACACGATCGGCAACTCGCTCGATGCGATCTACCTGCGCGTGCTGCAAGGCTCGACCGACTACGCGTCCAGTGGGATTCCGCCGGCGTCGTACGCGGAAGCGGCGCAGAAGTTCGGCATCAACAAGGGCCAGTTCTGGGTCCAGCCGCTGTTGTCGACGTCGTATCTCGCGTTCAACACATCGCGCGGCATCTTCAAGAACAACGTCGCGTTGCGGAAGGCGGTCAACCAGGTGATCGACCGGCGTGCGCTGCTCGCCCAGAGCGGCTACCTCGCCGGCAAGCGAACCGACCAGATCCTGCCTCCGGGCATGGCCGGTTTCCGTGATGCCGACCTGTACCCGCTCATGCAGCCGAACATTGCAGCGGCGAAGAAGCTCGCAGCGGGCAAAACCGGCGATGGGAACGTCGTCCTCTACGAGTCGAACCGCGGAGCCTCGCCGCTGCGGGCACAGATCATCCAGTACAACCTCTCGCAGATCGGGCTCAAGGTCGACACGAAGCTCTACGCCCGTGCCGTCCAGCTGACGAAGGAAGGCACGCGCGGCGAGCCGTTCGACATCGCTGACGAGTCGTGGGGTGCGGACTACGCCGACCCGTACGACTTCATCAACGTCCTCCTGGACGGCCGCAACATCCAGGACCAGAACAACAACAACTTCGCGTATCTCAATGACCCGAAGTTCAACCAGCAGATGACGCAAGCGTCGTTGCTGGCCGGCTCGGCGCGCTACAAGGCGTACGGGAACCTCGACGTTGCGCTCATGCAGCAGGCTGTGCCGTGGGCACCGCGCTCGAACGCGAACAACCGGATGCTCGTCTCGAAGCGCACCGGGTGCTTTGCCTACAGCGCCATCTACACGGTCGACCTTGCGGCGCTGTGTCTGAACTAACGCAGCGTGAAGTAACGCAGCTTGAAGTAGGCCGGCGCCCCAGCTAGGAGCGCACAAGAGAGGTGGGGGCGTCGTGCCGCAGCGGCGCCCCCACCTGCTCCTAGGGCAGCCCGCGGCTAGTCCGAGGGAGGCCGCACGACGACCCCGCCGTTCGCGCGCTGCACGACGAACGGCAGCATGCGGTCGGATAGGTACGCCTCGATCGCGTGGATCGCGCCGGCGAGCAGGCGCTCGCGTTCGTCACCCGCCCAGGTCACGTGTAGCTCGCATGCTTCGTCGTTATCGACGATCTCCGCCTGGAGCCCGTGCGTCGCGAGGGCCTCGGTGAGGTCGCTTGCGATGCCGCGGCGCGGCACGTCGACCTTGATCGTCTCGGCCATCGGGATCTTCCGTACCCGTGTTAAGCGGGAGTTACGCATCGGGTTCGGAACAGCCGTCGGCAAGCGCCCGACGTCACATGCGTTATGGCAGCAGGCGAATGGTGGTCCGGGATCGAGTTGCGGCATCTCGTCGCGCTGGACGCTGTGGCGCGCGAAGGGTCGTTCCGCCGAGCGGCTACGCACCTTGGCTACGTCCAGTCGGCGATCAGCCACCAGATTGCGGGACTCGAGAATCTCACCGGCAAGCGCCTGATCGAGCGTTCGCGCGGGACGCGGCCACTCGCGCTCACCGAAGCCGGCCGGATCTTGCTCAGCCACGCCGACGCCGTGATCGCTCGTGTGCGCGCAGCGCAGGCCGATCTCGCGGCCCTCGACGGTAACGGTTCAGCGGCGCTCCGCGTCGGCGCCACGCCCGATCTGCTTGCGCGACTCGTGCCGTCGTTCTTGCGCCTGTACGGCGCGCCGGTCTCGCTGCACGAGACCGCGGACACGCGAACGCTGCTCGCCGCACTTGTACGCGGTGAGCTCGACCTCGCGCTGTCGGAGACCCCGCTGCCGAAAGGGCCGCTCGACGCGGCGCCGCTCTGTGCCGATCCGTTCGTTGTCTTGTTGCAGGCGGGCGCGCCGCTCGCACGCCGGCGCAAGCCGGTTGCGTGTGGGGAGATCGCGCGTCTGCCGCTGATCGCGCACGCTCCGTCGCGCGCCCACGTCGAAGAACAGCTCCGCACCCACGGGGTCGACGCCCGGTTCGTGCTGCAGGCGGAGACCGGATCAGGCGTGCAAGGTCTGGTCGCAGCGGGACTCGGCGCGGCGATCGTGCCCCGCGTCGCCGCCGACGAGCGGCGGGCGGAGACCGAAGTGGTGGAGCTCGCAGACGGCGTGATCGCGCCGCGCAGCATCGCTGCGGTGTGGAGCCGCCTGCAGCCGCTCAGCCGCGATGCGGCCGCGTTCGTCGAAGCGGCTCGATCGGCCTGCGCCGGCGAGCGGCCGCGCGAAGTATCGATCGCATAGTTCTTCGTCGTCGATCACCCGGAGGCCCGGGATCAGCCTGAATACGGAGTGACCCTTCCCCGGTGGTCACAACGAAAGGTTGTCCCGCATGTTCCGCTACTTCGTCCGTCGAGCGCTCTGGGCCTGCGTCCTGTTCGTCGCGGTGACGTTGGTCACGTTCGTGATCTTCTTCGTGATCCCGGCGGACCCCGCGCGTCAGGTGTGCGGCCAGCGCGCGACGGCGGCCTGCGTCGAGCGCGCGCGGCACTTCCTCGGGCTCGACCGGCCCATGATCGTCCAGTACGGGAAGTTCCTCGACCGGCTTGTCGTTCATCAGTCGCTGGGGCGCTCGTTCACGAATCGACAGGACGTCACACAGGAGGTGCTGGCTGCCGCGCCGGTCACCGGATCGCTCGTGTTCGGCGGCGCGGTCCTCTGGCTGCTGATCTCGATCCCGATCGGGATCTTGTCGGCACTGCGCCCGAGGTCGCTGCTCGACCGATTCACGATGGTCGCGGTGCTGATCGGCATCTCCGCGCACCCGGTGTGGATCGGGCTGCTCGGCGCCTACTTCATCGGCTTCAAGCTGCACCTGACCCCGATCACGGGCTATTGCGACTTCTTCTCGCCGAGCGGCGATTGCGGTGGGCCGACGCAGTGGGCCTACCACCTCTTGCTGCCGTGGTGCACCTACGCGATCTTGTTCGCCGCGACGTACGTGCGGATGATCCGCGCGTACACGATGGAGACACTCAACGAGGACTACGTGCGGACCGCGCGGGCCAAGGGCGCCACCGAGGCGCGCGTGCTTCGCTCGCACGTGATCCGCAACGCGATGTTGCCGGTCGTGACGATTCTCGGCATGGACCTCGGGCTTGCGCTCGGCGGTGCTTTCTTCACCGAGACGGTCTACGGGTTGCCGGGGCTGGGCAAGCTTGCGGTGGGAGCGATCGGCACCTTCGACCTGCCGACGACGCAGGGGGTGGTCGTGTTCGCCACCCTCTGCATCATCTCGTTCAACCTCGTGGTCGACACGCTCTACGCGTGGATCGATCCGCGCATCAGGCTGACGTAGCGAGGGATGAGCCCGCGGCGCGGCTCCGGCTCCCGGAGCTGCGCCGAGCGCAGCTCGAGCAGCGGCATCAGATGCGCGGTCTTCGCAAACGGATCGCGCAACGCTGGTCCACCCGCGATAGGGAGGGCGGCGACGATCTGGCCACCGGTGGCCGCGATCACGAGGCGCCCGTGCGGCAACGCACGCTCCGCCAGCGCGGCGAGGCGTTCGAGCTGCGGGTCGTCGGCGATCCGGCAGAGCCGTAGCTCCACGTCCCTCGTATTGACGACCGGGCGGGGCGTGGCGCGCACGACGCGCGCGTCGCGGCGCAGCTGCTCGACGTGGTCCGTGGCCAGGATCTTTGTGAACTCCGGGTGGATCATCGTTCCCTCCTCCTGCTTCTGTAACCAGTGATACCATGATAGCAGTTACGTAACCTCCTAAGCAAGGTGAACGGTGAACAGCGACCTCGTTATCGACTTCGTCAACACAGCCGGCTTCGAGCCCGTCCGGGAGGATGTGCCGACGCCGGCGGCGCTCGTCGCGTGGCTCTCCCGCCACGGGCTCCACCCAGGGGCGCGAGCGACCAAAGCCGAGTGGGAGGAGGCGCGCGCTGTGCGTGAGGCGCTCCGCGACCTGCTCTCGGCGCACAACGAGTTGGACACCGATCTTGCGGGCGCGGCCGCGGTGCTCGACGCTGCCGCGCAGCGCGCAGGGCTTGAGATTCGTTTCGCCGACGGCGCCGCCCGCGCCGAGCCGTCGGCCGCCGGCGTTCGCGGCGCGGTCGGGCGCATCCTCGCCGAGGTATCCGTGGGAATGGCGGACGGCACCTGGGAGCGGATGAAGGTCTGTCGTGCAGACGACTGCGCGTTCGCGTTCCTCGACACGGCGAAGAACCACTCGCGCGCGTGGTGCTCGATGCAATCGTGCGGCAACCGTGCGAAGGTTGCGGCCTACCGTGAGCGACACACCGCGTAAGTCGACCTTCTCCATCGTGGCGGCGGATCTCGAGACCGGCGAGGTCGGTTGCGCCGTGCAGTCGAAGTATTTCTCGGTCGGTTCGGTCGTTCCCTGGGCCTGGGCGGGGATCGGCGCCGTTGCGACGCAGGCCGCGGGCGTCGCGGTCTACGGACGGCTTGCACTCGAGGAACTACAGCGAGGGGCGATGCCCGAGGCCGCGCTCGAAACGGTGCTCGCCGACGATCCGGGACGCGAGACGCGCCAACTCGGGATCGTCACCGCGGACGGGCGCGCCGCCGCGTTCACCGGCAAGGAGTGTCTGGACTGGGCGGGGCATCGCGTCGGGCCGGGCTTCGCCATCCAGGGGAACATCCTGGCCGGAGAAGCCGTGGTCGACGAGATGGCGCGCGCGTACACGGAAACGGTCGGCACTTTGGTCGAACGGCTCGTGGCAGCGCTCGAGGCGGGACAGGCCGCGGGCGGCGACAAGCGCGGGCAGCAATCGGCGGCGTTGATCGTCGAACGGGCGGGCGGCCGCGCCGAGTCACGCGAGGGCATCGACCGCATCTGCGATCTCCGCGTCGAGGATCACCAGGAGCCGATCGTCGAGTTGCGGCGCCTGACCGGGATCTGGGCGGACTGGGACGCGCTACGGCGCGCGCACGCTCACGCCGAGCGGGGCGACGCCGACGCGGCCGCGGAGCTCCTTCGCGCGGCGACCGCCGACAAGGACGCACCGATGCTCCTCTACAACCTTGCGTGTTACGAGTCGCTGGCCGGCCGCAGTGAGGATGCCGTCACCCACCTCGGTCGGGCGATCCTGCTCGACGGCTCGTACCGAGCGCTAGCCGCCCAGGACCCGGACTTCGATCCGATCCGGGCGGAGCTCTCAGACCTCTAGAGCTCGAGCTCGAGGAAGCGCGCGCCCGGGATCGGGTTCGGGCGGTACGCGCTGATCTCGGAGAACCCGAGCCGCTCGTAGAGCGACTGTGCCGAGTCCATTCCCGGGACGGTGTCGAGCCGCAGCTGTTTGTAGCCGAGCCTCCGCGCCTCGGTGACCGCTGCTTCAGCGAGCCGGCGGCCGAGGCCGGCGCCGCGCGCCTGCGGTCGCACGTAGAGCCGCTTCAGCTCGCAGCTCGTCTCGTCGATCGGCCGCAGGCCGACGCAGCCCGCGCCGCGGGCGAGCAGCAGCGCGCCGTGCGGAGGCGCGTACGCCCCCGGCAGCTCGGCCAACTCGCGGTCGAAGTCCTGGAAGTCGAGCGCGAACGGCAGCGACGCCGCGTACTCGCCGAAAAGGGTGCGTACCTCGTCCAGGTCGGCCAAGTCCGTAACGGCCACTAGCGCGGGAGCGGTCACGATGTCACGCTATCGACACGAAGCCGGCACAGACACGCGTGCACCTGTTCTCTACCGTTGTCGTTAAAGACAACGAAAGGAGAAGCACGTGCGCAAGGCACTTCTCATCCTCGGGCTGCTCGCCGCGCTGGCCGTCCCCGCGGCTGCGACGGCGAAGGCTCCACCGCCCATCATCTGTGGCGGTGCGTGTGACGGCGGCGGGAACGGCTACACCGGTTGCACCTCGCAGACGGCATCGGAGTCGTTCGGCATCCAGTACCTCTCGTACGCCAGGCACTATCTCGTCGTGAGCTACTGCAAGGTCAACGGCTGGATCACGAGCGTCAGCATCGCCGCTCACGGCTGCGACTTCCAGGGCGCGGCGTATTGCGCAACGGGTGCCGCCTGGCAGACCGGAGGCGGCGTCGGGTCCAGCTATGCCTCGTTCACCGGGCACGCCACGTACGTCGGTGCGATCGGCGGCGTCCCGTTTGCGGGAACGAGTGTCGTCAACATCACGATCGGGCCCGGTTAGGAGGATGCCACGCTGGCTGAAGGTCGCCCTGGTTGTAATCGGCGCGTTGTGGCTCCTGGTTGCGGCGTTCAGCTTCGTGATCCTCAAGCTGTTCTGACCTATCGTCACGGTCGTGGAGCTTCGCCCCACGACCGCTGCCGACTTGCCGGCGCTGCACCCGCTGTTCGTCGCCGCGATCAGTGGCGTATTCCAGCCGCACGGCTTCGAGTCGCCGGCGCCGGGGCTCGAGGTATTCGTCAACCAACAGCAGCACGTCCTGGAGACGGGCACCTCGGTTGTCGCCGAGGAGGAAGGGCGGCTGCTCGGGTTCGGCGCGTCGTGGCAGCGCGGCGAGCACTGGTTCCTCGCCTCGCTCTTCGTCGACGGCGCCGCGCAGGGTCGCGGCGTCGGAGCAGCGCTCCTCGACGCGGTCTGGGGCTCGGCGTCTCGGCGGCGCACGATCACCGACGCGATCCAGCCGGTGTCCAACGCGCTCTACGTGCGCCGCGGCTTGGTTCCGGCGACGCCGATCCTCACCTTCACCGGTCGACCTCACCGCACAGCGACCGAGGTGCGCCCCGCAGGCGCCGACGTCGCGGCGATCGATCTGGCCGCGTACGGCTTCGACCGAGCCGTCGACCACGCGTACTGGGAGCGTTACGCGCAACGGACGACCTGGCCCGGCGCGTACGCGTACGTCGCTCCCGGCGGTGCAATCGGCCCGGTCGCAGGGCTCGATGCCGCGGCCGCGGCCCGCGCCCTCGCAGCCGAGCTCGCGCGCGCCGAAGGCGGGGTTCGCGTCCGCATCCCCGGCTCGTCGCGCGCGCTCGTCGAGGTTGCGCTCGCGGCGGGGCTGCGTCTCGATCCGGTGCCCGGCCTACTGCTCCTGTCGGAGTCCGTGCAGCCGCCGATCGCACTGGCAATCGGCGGCTACACGAGTTACTAGGCGCGCAAGAGGCGCGCTGCCCACGGCGGGAAGTACCAGTTCCACTTCCCGAGCAGTGACATCAGCGACGGCACGAGCAACGCGCGGATCACCGTTGCGTCGAAGATCACGCCGGCTGAGAGACCGATGCCGAACTGCTTGATGTCGGTCCCCGGGCCCGTCGAGAGCACGAAGAACGCAAGGCACAGCACGAGCGCGGCGCTCGTCACGAGCTTCCCGGTGCGCGAGAGCCCGAGTGCGATTGCCTGTTTCGTATCGCCCGTGGCGTCGTACTCCTCGCGGATGCGCGTGAGCATGAAGACCTCGTAGTCCATCGAAAGGCCGTAGAGGAACGCAAAGATCATTAGTGGGATCCACGGGATGATCGAGTTCGTCGAGGGCACGTTCCAGATCGCCTGGGCGCCGTGGCCCCACTGGAAGATGAAGACGATGATCCCGTACGCCGCGCCAAGCGAGACAAGATTCAAGATCACTGCCTTCAGCGGCAGGATCAACGAACGGAACGCGCGCGCCAGCAGGATGTACGTCAGCAGCACGACGAAGAGCAACACGTACGGGAAGTTGCCGTACACGGCGTGGACGAAGTCCTGGTCCGCAGCTGCGCCGCCACCGAGCGTGACGCGGAGCTTCGTCTCCTGCGCGAGCTTCGGCAGCACGTTGTGCTGCAGACGGGAGATCGTCTTCTTCGTCACCGGGGATGCCCCGTCGGCGATCGAGATTGCCTCGACAACCCCTGCGTTGCCGTGCTGCCAGGCGGCCGGCGCGACAGCGCCTGTCACGCCCGGATCCTGAGCGACAGCAGTCGCGATCCGCTCGAGCGCCGGCTTCGTCACGTTGCCTTCGACGAGGATGTCGAACGGCTTGTACGCGCCTGCCGACAATCCGGCGCTCGCGAGTGCGTCGCGCCCGGCAATCGCATCGCCGCCGCCCGGCCGGTCCTTCGCCTGCGACTCGCTCGGGTTCAGATGTACGCCCGGGACCAGCAGCGCGACCACGATCACGAGTCCGACCGCGCCCGTCAGAGCCGCGTG